>JASLAA010000268.1 GCA_030147325.1 Arthrobacter sp.
GCAGAAGTTCCTGGCCGGCGTCGGCGCGCAGTACGAGTCGGAGAGCGTCTACCACTCGCTGCGCGCGGAGTGGGAGAAGCTCGGAGTCATTTTCCTCGACATGGATAGCGCGCTACGCGAGTATCCCGAGATCGTCAAGGAGTACTTCGGCACGATCATCCCCGTCGGTGACAATAAGTTCGCGTCGCTGAACACGGCTGTCTGGTCCGGAGGCTCCTTCGTGTACGTGCCCAAGGGCGTCCACGTCGAGATACCGCTGCAGGCGTACTTCCGCATCAACACCGAGAACATGGGCCAGTTCGAGCGCACGCTGATCATCGCGGACGAGGACAGCTACGTGCACTACATCGAGGGCTGCACGGCTCCGATCTACACCTCGGACTCCCTGCACTCCGCAGTGGTCGAGATCGTGGTCAAGAAGGGCGCCCGCGTCCGCTACACGACCATCCAGAACTGGTCCAACAACGTGTACAACCTCGTCACCAAGCGGGCCATCGCCCACGAGGGCGCCACCATGGAGTGGATCGACGGCAACATCGGTTCGAAGGTCACCATGAAGTACCCGGCCGTCTACCTGGTCGGCGAGCACGCCAAGGGTGAGACGCTCTCCATCGCCTTCGCCGGCGAGGGACAGCACCAGGACACGGGGTCGAAGATGGTGCATATCGCCCCGAACACGAAGTCCTCGATCATCTCGAAGTCGGTCGCCCGCGGTGGCGGCCGTGCCGCCTACCGCGGACTCGTCCAGGTGCGCGAGGGAGCCAAGCACTCCGCGAACACCGTCCGCTGCGACGCCCTCCTGGTCGACACCATCTCGAGGTCGGACACGTACCCCTACGTGGACATCCGGGAGGACGACGTCACCATGGGGCACGAGGCCACGGTGTCGCGCGTCAGCGAGGAGCAGCTGTTCTACCTGATGTCCCGTGGCCTGCCCGAGGACGAGGCCATGGCCATGATCGTGCGCGGCTTCATCGAGCCGATCGCCCGTGAGCTGCCCATGGAGTACGCGCTCGAACTGAACCGGTTGATCGAACTGCAGATGGAAGGGGCCGTGGGCTAGGAATGGCTGAAACCACGCACACCGATTTCTCACCGAACAGCGCTCGGGACGGTGAGGTCACCGACCTCGGCGACCTCGAGGAGAAGGCGCGGCTCGGGGCTCCCGCCGGAGCCGTCGACCGGACCACCGCTATCGCCGGGTTCTCCGAGGAGGGCGAGACCCTCTCGGCGAAGAACACCGGGAGTGAGCAGCTCGGCCTCAAGAAGCACAGTCACGGCAATGCGCCCGTGATCCCCGAAGCGTCCCGCGGGGAGCGCCGGAGGTCCTTCGACCTCGCGGACTTCCCGACGTTGACCGGGCTGGAGGAGGACTGGCGCTTCACCCCGCTGAAGCGCCTGCGCGGACTGCACACCGAGGAACTCTCGGGCGCAGCACCGGCGATCGAGGTCTCGGGTGCCGGGAACGTCACCGTCGAGACCGTCGGTCGGGAGGACACCCGACTGGGGTCCTCCGCGACGCCCGAGGACCGCGTCGCAGCTGCGGCCTGGAACGCTTTCACGGAAGCCACCGTCATCACCATCCCGAAGGAGACGGTGGCCGACGGCGAAGTAATGGTCAGCGTGACGGGTTCCTCGGCGGATGCCGCGGCGCAGCATCTGCTGATCCATGCCGAGCGCTTCTCGAAAGCGGTCGTCGTACTCGACCACCACGGGTCCGCGACGCTCGCCCAGAACGTCGAGATCATCGTGGGCGACGGCGCGGAACTGACCGTCGTCAGCGTCCAGGAGTGGGACGACGACGCCGTGCATGTCTCCTCCCAGCAGGCGAAGGTGGGCCGCGACGCGCGCTACAAGCACGTGGTCGTCAGCCTCGGCGGCGATCTCGTGCGCCTCACGCCGTCATCGATCTTCACCGGCCCGGGTGCCGAGGTCGAGATGTACGGCCTGTACTTCGCGGACGCCGGCCAGCACCTCGAGCAGCGACTCCTGGTCGACCACGCCGTGCCCAACTGCAAGTCGCGCGTGACCTACAAGGGCGCCCTCCAGGGCAAGGATGCGCACACCGTCTGGGTGGGCGACGTCCTGATCCGCAAGGCGGCCGAGGGAACGGACACCTACGAGACCAACCGCAACCTCATCCTGACCGACGGTGCGCGCTCGGACTCGGTGCCGAACCTCGAGATCGAGACCGGGCTCATCGAGGGCGCCGGCCATGCCAGCGCCACCGGCCGGTTCGACGACGAGCACCTGTTCTACCTGATGGCTCGCGGCATCCCCGAGAAGGCTGCGCGCCGCCTCGTGGTGCGGGGATTCCTCACCGAGGTCATCCAGCAGATCAAGGTTCCATCCCTCGAGGAGCGCCTCTCGGAGTCGGTCGAGCGTGAGCTCGCGGCGGGAAATCTCTGATGTCCGAGGCACCGAAGGGTGAGTTGATCTGCAGCGTCGACGACATCCAGGTCAAGCAGGCGCTGCGCGTGCTCATCGACGACTATCCCGTCGCCGTCGTCCGTGACTCGGACGGTGAGATCCATGCGCTCGGGGACACGTGCTCGCACGCGGACATCTCACTGTCCGAGGGCGAGGTCGAGGGATGCGCGATCGAGTGCTGGGGTCACGGTTCCCAGTTCGACCTCCGCAGCGGAGCTCCACTGCAGCTCCCCGCGTATGAACCGGTCCCGGTCTTCGCGCTCGAGATCCACGACGGCAACGTCTACGTCGACATCACGACGGTCACCAACGGGGCAGCGGCACCGCAGCTCGGTTAGCCACCGCCCACCTACCCGACCACCTGCACTCTGCCTGCCCAGCAGGCGAAGGAGAAAGAACACGATGACCACACTCGCAATCAAGGACCTGCACGTCAGTATCGACACCGAGCAGGGCAACATCCCCATCCTCAAGGGCGTCACGCTGACGATCAACACCGGCGAGACCCACGCGATCATGGGCCCCAACGGCTCCGGCAAATCGACCCTCGCGTCGACCATCGCCGGCCACCCGCGCTACAAGGTCGACAGCGGCTCCATCACCCTCGACGGCGAGGACGTCCTGTCGATGAGCGTCGACGAGCGCGCGCGTGCCGGGCTCTTCCTCGCCATGCAGTACCCGGTCGAGGTTCCCGGTGTCACGATGACCAACTTCCTGAGGACGGCGAAGACCGCCCTCGACGGAGAGGCACCGAGCCTGCGTCACTGGACGAAGGACGTCAAGGCGGCCATGGGCCAGCTCCGTATCGACGCGGACTTCGCCCAGCGGAACGTCAACGAGGGCTTCTCGGGTGGCGAGAAGAAGCGCGTCGAGATCCTCCAGCTCGAGCTCTTCCACCCCAAGTTCGCGATCCTCGACGAGACGGACTCCGGTCTCGACGTCGACGCGCTCAAGGTGGTTTCCGAGGGTGTCAACCGCGAGCACTCGAAGGGCGAGATGGGCACTCTGCTCATCACGCACTACACGCGGATCCTGCGGTACATCAAGCCGGACCACGTCCACGTGTTCGTCGCAGGACGCATCGCGGAGCAGGGCGGGCCGGAACTTGCCGACCGCCTCGAGGAAGAGGGCTACGATCGGTTCACGGCTCAGACCCCGGTCGAGGCCTAGGACCATTCGACCACCCGGCACCCGGATGCCGGTACTGCTCGAAGACCGAATTTCGCCTGAAAGGAAGAGTGCGATGAGTGATGTGCAACAGGCGCAGACCGCGCTGGATGACGTCGAGGAAGCGCTGCGGGACGTGATCGACCCTGAACTCGGCGTGAACATCGTCGATCTCGGTCTCCTCTACGGCCTGAACTATGCGGAGGACGGTGCCCTCCTGATCGACATGACCCTCACCACCGCGGCCTGCCCGCTGACCGACGTGCTCGAGGAGCAGGTCGGCCAGGCGCTCGACGGCGTCGTGGACGAGTGGCGGCTGAACTGGGTGTGGATGCCACCATGGGGTCCCGAACGCATCACCGAGGACGGCCGCGACCAGATGCGGGCGCTCGGGTTCAACATCTGAGCCGGTTCCGGCACAGCGCACGAAGGGCGGTTCCAGCAGTCGCTGGGCCGCCCTTCGTGCGTCCGGCGATCCTTCCGGTGGAGCCGTCCGCCGATCTCCTCAGGCCCTTCCGTCGCGGAGGCCCTTCGGGTCGCGGCGATCCTCAGGGGACCCGGCGTGTTCACCGAGCCCTCGTGCCGCGAGGGCCTCACCGGTGCGGTGCGCGTACGCCACTGCTCCGACGACGAGCGGCGTGACGGCGACGCGCGGATTCCGCTCGAGTCCCCGTGCCTTCGCGGCCTCCCGCACGTCGATGAACAGTCCTGCCAGGTAGGGGATGCTCCGGAGCATGATGGACAGCGCGAGCGCGAAACGTTCCGGATCCGCTCCGAGCCCCCGGACCGGTCCTGCGAGCCGCACCACACCGTCGAGGAGCAGCTGGGTCGGCGTCGTGAGCGTCAGTGCCCGCGCGATCAGCAGGCAGCCGGCGATACCCCCGGTCACGGTGAACGCCTGCAGCCACCCCTGCGCCAGGCCCTGATAGAGCGCGAGGATACCGAGGACGGGTGCTGCAGGCAGGAGCATCCGGAGAACGGCTGCGGGGGAGCGCCGCGCACCGACCATCAGTACCCCGAGCGCCAGGACGAGGATCACAGTGGTCGTCCACGGGGAACGCCACGTGACGACGGCGACGGCGCAGGCGAGGGACGTGGACGCCTTCAGGGACAGGGGCATCCTGTACAGGAAACCGCGCCCCGGTTCGTACAGGCCCAGCGTGCTGCCGAATCCCCTCACGTCTCCCCGTCCGGTGATGCGGCAGCGGCCGCGGACAGCAGGCGATAGTGTGCGACGGCGTCGCCCGGCGGACCGTCGAAGACCAGCCTGCCGCCGTCGATCACCAGGGTCCTGTCGCTCTCGAGGGCGAAGTCGAGGTTGTGGGTCGTGAAGACGACCTGCTGATCGAGGCCCGCGATGAGTGCCCTGACCCGCGCGTCGTTCCGGAGGTCGAGCAGCGTGGTGGGTTCGTCGGCTATGAGGATGCGAGGATCGACAGCCGCAACGACGGCGAAGGCGAGGATCTGGCGCTCGCCTCCCGAGAGGTCGTAGATGCTGCGGTCGGCGAGGTGCTCCACGCCGAACCGCCGCAGCACCTCCGCGCCTCGTCGGCGGCGGTCCCGGGCGGGCAGTCTCCGTGCACGGAGGGACAACTCCACGTCCTCCCGACCGGTGGGCATGACGAGCTGGGACAACGGATCGGTGAAGACGAAACCGACGGATCGTCGAATCGAGCGGCCCGCTGTCCTGGTGTCGTTCCCGAGGACGGAGACCGTCCCCTCCGAAGGTAAGAGGAGTCCGTTCATCAGGCGCAGGAGCGTCGACTTGCCGGATCCATTGGCACCGATCACCGAGACGCGCCGCTCGACGAGGGTCAGGGTGAGCGGGTGGAGAAGCGTGCGGGCGTCGTCCGCCGTGCGGACGGCCGCGCCCTTGAACTCGATCACGCTGCGCCGTGGCTCCGCGGTGCGAGGAGTCGGGGGAAGGCACGGTGCACCGCTACGGCCAGGACCGCGGCCAGCACGTTCTTGACGATGTCCCCGGGCAGGTACACCGCGTCGACCAGGATGGCCTCCCGCAGGGGCAGACCGGCGTTGACCATGAGTCCCGCGATGCCGAGGGGATGGATGGTCGCCAGGCTCGCGACGAGGCAGGCGAGGAAAAGGAGGACGGCGCGGAAACGGACCGTCCGGCGCACGACGACGACGCCCAGCAGCCCGGCGACCAGAGCGGCGAGCGGGAAGGCCACGAGGTATCCCGCCGACGGCCCGGCGAGGACACCGAAACCCCCCGTGAAGCCGCTGAAGACCGGCAGCCCGATCAGTCCGGCGACGAGGTAGAGCAGGACCGCGGCCGCTCCGCGGGCCGGGCCGAGGACCACGCCCGCCAGCAGAACACCGAGAGTCTGCAACGTGATGGGCACCCCGAGCGGACCGACCGGGATACCGGGTAGGATTGCAAGGGCGGCAATGAGGGCGGCGAAGACCGCGACCAGCGAGAGATCGGTGGCATCCCACCGCTTTCCAGCCACTGGCCGGCTTCTGCGGGACGGTGCTGCGAGGGTCTTCTCGACGGACTCCATGGCATTCGCTCCTTCAGCGGGCCGGAGTCGCACCGGCTACTCCGGTGATCTGTCGACTTCCTCCAACCGTTACTGCTTCTGTACCGAGACTAGCGCCGGTCGTCAGGGGATCCCTTGTGGGATCCCTACAACAAATCGCCGTCTCCGGCACCATCGAAAGGCCTCATCGTGATCAATGTATCGAACCTGGAGCTGCGGGCTGGCGCCCGCCTGCTCATGGACGAGGTGTCTTTCCGCGTGGACAAGGGTGACAAGATCGGGCTCGTCGGCCGCAATGGCGCGGGCAAGACGACCCTCACCAAGGTGCTGGCGGGGGAGTCGCTTCCCGCCGGCGGCTCCGTGACGCGCTCGGGTGAGATCGGCTACCTGCCGCAGGATCCCCGCACACCCAACATGGAGCAGCTGGCACGGGACCGGATCCTGTCCGCTCGCAACCTCGACGCCGTGGTGGGAGAGCTCCGGCAGGCGCACGACGACATGGCCAGTGACAAGACCTCGGTCCGCAACAAGGCCATGGCTCGCTATGACCGCATCGAGTCCGCCTTCCTCGCCGGCGGAGGCTATGCGGCCGAGGCAGAAGCCGCGTCGATCTCGTCGAACCTCGCCCTGCCCGAGCGCATCCTCAACCAGCCGCTCAAGACCCTGTCCGGTGGCCAGCGTCGACGCGTGGAACTGGCGCGGATCCTGTTCTCCGGGGCGGAGACGATGCTCCTCGATGAGCCCACGAACCACCTCGACGCAGACTCCATCACCTGGCTTCGCGAGTTCCTCAAGAACCACCAGGGCGGCCTGATCGTGATCAGCCACGATGTCGAACTGCTCGAGGCCACCGTCAACAAGGTCTTCCAGCTGGACGCCAACCGCGCGACGATCGACATCTACAACATGGGGTGGAAGCGCTACCAGCTCCAGCGCGAGACCGACGAACGGGCCCGGAAGCGTGAACGGGCCAACGCCGAGAAGAAGGCGCAGGTTCTCATGGACCAGGCGAACAGGATGCGGGCGAAGGCCTCGAAGGCCGTCGCCGCGCAGAACATGGCCAAGCGCGCCGAGCGGCTGCTGGGTGGGCTCGATGCAGTCCGCACTTCCGACCGCGTCGCAGCCCTCCGCTTCCCCGAGCCGTCCCCGTGCGGCAAGACCCCCATGACGGCAGAAGGCCTCAGCAAGTCCTACGGGTCGCTGGAGATCTTCACCGACGTCGATCTGGCGATCGATCGAGGCTCGAAGGTCGTCATCCTCGGACTGAACGGTGCCGGGAAGACGACGCTGCTGCGGATGCTGGCGGGTGTGGACACCCCCGACACCGGGAAGGTCATCGCCGGTCACGGACTGAAGGTGGGCTACTACGCGCAGGAGCACGAGACACTCGACACCGAGCGGACCGTCCTCGAGAACATGAAGTCCTCGGCGCCCGATATGCAGGACGCCGAGGTGCGCGGCATCCTGGGTTCGTTCCTCTTCTCTGGCGACGACGTCGACAAACCTGCGGGGGTGCTGTCGGGTGGGGAGAAGACCCGTCTGGCCCTGGCCACCATCGTGGCCTCCTCGGCGAATGTACTGCTCCTCGACGAGCCGACGAACAACCTCGACCCGGCGAGCCGCGCCGAGATCCTCGGTGCGCTGAAGAACTACAGCGGGGCCGTGGTCATGGTCAGCCACGACGAGGGCGCTGTCGATGCCCTCGATCCGGAGCGTGTCGTCCTGCTGCCCGACGGCGTGGAGGACCTGTGGAACCAGGACTACCTGGAGCTCGTCACCCTCGCCTAGTCGGACGGTCACCCTCGCGTAGCCCGGAGGTGACCGTCGTCGGGCGCGGATGAGCGTCAGTCCGCGTCAGCACGGTCCGGTCGCGGACGACCGGTTGCTCCACCCCGACCCGGCACACGGCAGGAGTGGGCGTCGGAGCTTCGGTGTCATGTCGTGAATTCTTGTGGCGGTGGCCTCCCGGTGCTCCTACGGTTGTGGAACGGGCGCCGTCCGCGCCCGGTCGGCAGTAGGCGGTATCCGATGTTGGTGTTCAAGGTAGTCGTCGAGGAAACCCTCCACGGGTACGAGGTGAGGTGTCCTGATGAGCCCGGCGTGCGTTACGCGGCGCCCTCCCTCTGGGATGCGTGCGGAGCCCGCAGCGCTGTGGCCGAGCACGCCGGCGTTCCCGACGATCTGGTCTGGCTGCACATCCGATCCAGGGTGGGCGGAATCACGGTCACGTCGGATGTGCATCCATTGCACTGGGTCGCGTTCCACTCGATGAGCTGTCCGTCCTCGCCGGCTCCCGGCGACTCGAGCCTGATGTTCGAGCAGGCGCTGACTGCCCTCCGGCACGAGGCCGACCATGCAACGGCTCAGGATCGGGCCCACGCCCGGGTGAAACTGATGCTCGCCTTCGGGGACGGCATGCGGGTCTGTCTGCCCCGGAGCGGGGGGTATCACCTGACCGAGGTGGTCGGCGAGACGTCGGCGACCGAGGACCTCAGCGGATGGGTCAGGACCAGGCTGATAGGGGTCCCGGCGGCTGAGACGGATTGGTCGACGCCGGTCGTCGCCCTGCAGATCGGCGTCTTCAACCCCGATGCAGCTTCCGGGCGGCGCTACAGATGATCGTCGGAGAGCTGCCCCTCGCGATCCGGATGCGGTCGTGAGCGGCGACGGTCCGGCGTGGGACGGACTGCGGGGCGGCTGCGGGGGATTCCTCGACAGGGACTGAACCGGACACGGGTTCCGTGGGACCTCGCCTGGAGTGGGTGGTGGGATGAGCCGTCACGTCACTGGAGCGTCGATGCCGGACATGCTTATTATGGTGCTGTCGTTCAGCAGAGGGCGCCATTGATTGTGCCGTTGGTGCCCGCCGTCTCGGCGGAGAGACCACGGAGCGGAAAGCGGGCCCTCATGCAGCACCTCCAGAGTTCTTCGACACCCACGGCGATGCCACCGGCTGCGACGGATGCGCCGTCCCTGCTCGTCGTCCTGCAGGACATGATCCTGAACAGTGCGGATATCAGTGTCTTCCTGACCGATGTCGCCGGCGAAGCGGCTCGTCTGCTCACCCGTCCCGACCGCGAGGTCCTCGCGGCCGTGACGCTCCTCCGCCCGCGGATGAAGGCGACCGTGGGTAGCAGCAGCGCTCACGCCCAGGCCATGGATGAGGTGCAGTACCGGTACGATGACGGCCCATGCCTGCGCGCAGCCCGAGAGAACACCACCTATGTGGTGACCGATTTCCATACCGAGACCCGGTTCGGCGCCTACAGCGCTGCCATTCACGATCACGGACTGCGGTCGGCGGTCGCGACACCCATCCCCTTGGACGGCGGAGCAGCCGCAGCACTCGACCTGTACTCGGACCGACCCGGAGCGTTCGACGACGTCGACGTCGAAACCTCCGCCGGGCTTGCCCGCTCCATCTCCCGATCCCTGCGGATGGCAGTGTGGATCGCTCGGCTGGCTGACGAGAATCGGCACCTTCACTCGGCGATGGAATCCCGGACCGTCATCCAGGTGGCCGCCGGCATCGTCATGGCACAGAACAGGTGTAGTCACGACGCGGCGATGAGCATCCTGAAGGCCGCGTCCAGTGCCCGGAACATGAAGCTGCGCGACGTCGCAGAGGTGGTCGTGCAGAGGATCGACGAAGGCGCGCTGGGCACCCACTTCGACCAGTAGGAGGCCGATGGACCAGCGGTCCCCGGGGGTAGCCTGAACGGTCGAGCAGAGTGCGAGGGTCGGTGCGGCGTTACCGCCCGCGTTCTGCACCGCCCGGTGTCTTGGGGCGAGCTGCAGGTGCCGGCAACGGTGGAATCGTCGAACCACGGGGTGCAGTGCTGTCGCGCGTCGATGTGGCTGCGGGGGCGGCAGGCCAGAGCATCAGTGCTGTGATCGTGCCGACGAGGGCGAGGACGCCGAGCACGGCGGCTGCGATGCTCTGGCCGGCGGCAGCGCCGACCCATCCGGCGAGGGGATAGGCGAGGAGGAAGCAGGCGTGGGAGAGGGAGAACTGCGCGGTGAAGAGGTGACTGCGGTCCCGATCGGTGGCGACCCGGCGCAGCAGGCGTGAGGACGGGGTGCTGATCATCGAGGTGCCGATACCGAGGATGACCCAGAGCCCGAGGAAGATCAGCCATGAGCTGTCGGGATGACCCTCCCCGGTCCGCTCGGCGGCGGCGAGGAACGCTGCAGCCAGCAGGCCGGCGGTCAGGACCGCGCCACCGAGGAGCATGAAGGCGCGGTCCGGCGTGCGCTCCAGCGCTTTCGGTGCGATGAACGCGACGAGCATGGAACCGGCCCCGTAGCAGGCCAGGGCGATCGCGACGTCGGTGTTCGAGCCGCCGAACAGGTCGCGGGTGTAGACGACGGTGTTCACCAGCACGAGGGCTGTGGCGGTTGCGACAACGAGGTTCAGGGCCAGCAGGCCTCGCAGGGAAGGCTCCCGCAGGAAGATCCGGCTCCCCAGCGTGGTGCGGTGCAGCAGGGAGCCCTGGCGCGCGGTCGGTGGGATGCACGGTAGTCGGGTGGCAAGGACCATCGCCGCGGATACCAGGAAACCGGCCATCGTCCCGACGAAGAGTTCGTGGAAGGTCATCACCGTCAGCAGGGCCGCTGCAAGTAGTGGGCTGACCAAGGACTCCAGGTCATAGGCCAGCCGGGACAGGGACAGGGCTTTCGTGTAATCCTTCTCCTCGGGCAGGACGACCGGGATCAGGGCCTGAAACGCCGGGGTGAAAGTCGCAGACGCGGATTGCAGGGCGAACACCAGGACGTAGATCTGCCACACCTGATCGATGAACGGCAGAGTCACTGCGATCGCTGCGCGCACCAGGTCGGCGCCGACCAGCACACCTTTTCGGGGCAGACGTTCGACCAGTGCTGCCATCACGGGGGCGACGAAGACATAGGCGATCATCTTGATGGTCAGCGCCGTCCCGAGGACCGCGCCGGCCTGTCCGGCGGCGAGATCGAAAGCCAGGAGGCCCAGGGCGACGGTGAGCAGGCCGGTTCCCAGCAGGGCGACGACCTGAGCGGTGAACAGGTTGCGGTACGCCGAGCGGTGCAGAACAGAAAGCATGCCGATGGCCTGTCTCGTGCAGGATCAAGTCCCACCACTATAGGTGTGCCAGGGCATCTCCCACCCGGTCGGACTGTTCGTCCCTTCGCAGCAGGATGAACCAACACCCCGCGATCCCCAGGTCGGGTAGCGTGAGCGATCAGGAAGAGCACCTTGGACGGCGAATCTTCATCAACGCCGGGTGCACGCTGCAGGACCAGGGCGGAGTGGTCATCGGCGATGACTGCCTGATCGGGCACAACGTGGTGATGGCGACCCTCAATCACGACCTGGACCCCGGCAAGCGGGCAGACATGCATCCGGCCCCGATAGTTCTCGGCCGGAACGTCTGGGTCGGTGCGAATGCGACGATCCTTCCGGGCGTCACCATCGGGGACAACGCCGTGATCGCAGCCGCAGCCGTGGTGACGAAGGACGTGCCGGACGACGCCGTCGTTGTAGGGTCGCCCGCTCGAGTAGTGCGCTCAGTCACAGCGTGACCGACGCTTCGGAGCGAACGCACTGAGGCGGGTGGTTCCTGGCCGATGGACAGCAGGACGGAGGTAGCCACGTCGCTGAGCTTCGTGTTCCTGGTGCTTGACGCGGCGACGACCGGTCTCGAACGGACCGATCAGCTGGACGAAGCAGCCGCCCGAGTCGAGAGATGCGCCTCGAGAACGTCGCGCACGGTGGTCCAGTCGTGGAGACCGTAGCGGTCGTTGTCGACGTGTCGCAACTGCGCCTGGCCGCTGAACATGCCGGCGAAATACTGCATCCCCTGCCAGGCAGGGAACGTCTCGTCGGGGTTCTTCGACAGCCGCTTGACCACCTTGCTCAGTAGCGAGAGCGTGGTGGTCGTGCCGGCCCACTGCACTGTGAAGGGAGTTCCCGTGAGGTCGGTCATCGTCCGGGCGATGTCGCGGGCGGAGACCTGCTGGCCGGCGATCTCGATGGTGCGTGGCGCATTCTCATCCAGGGCGGCGAGGGCGGTCACGCGGGCGACGTCGTCCTTGGTGGTGAAATCCAGGACCTGATCAGCCGAGGACCAGAACAGGACGCGTCGACGGGTGAAGAGGATCATGGGCGCCTCGTCGGTGAGCAGTTCGGTGAACATCCCATTCAGGATCGACGTCGCCCGAACCGGTGCGGCGTCGACCTCCGAGGCGAACTCGCGTCGGAGCTCGAAGTTGCGGTTGCTGCCGGGGGCGATTCGACGGTAGTCGGCCGAATAGTCCGACGGGATGAATCGGGCCACTCCAGCCGCTACGGTCGCTTGCAGGAGGGCGCGCTGCGCATCGACGATGACCGGGCGGATGCCACTCAGGGCGGACACGACGACGTCCACCCCGGACGCGGCGCCTGTCAGGGCGGCGTGGTCGGAGTAGGCAGCTGGAACGATGTCGATGCGGTCGTCAGCACCGAATCGTTCGGCAGCGGTCGTACTGCCGGGACGGGTCAGGACTCGAACCCGGACGTCGTGGTGCAGGATCTCGTGGACGATGCGCCGGCCGAGATCGCCGGTGGCGCCTGCTACGAGGACGGTGGCAGTCATAGGAGGCATCTCATTCTGTGGTGGCCGAGGTGGCCGGCCGGCGGGATCGGTCGGGGGAGGCGGAGGGCTGTTCGAGGGCTGCGCGGGCGTCGACGATGCAGGCCTCGACGTTACCGGCTCCAAGGGCCACCCTGGCCAGGAGGCGGCGGAGCTGCGTCTGCTCGTCACGGCTGAGGTGTCGCATGAGGACGCCCTCGATGCCCCGGAGGGCGACGCGTGCCGACACCTCAGCCGTGACGAGCAGACGCAGCTCCGCCGCCTCCTGGCCAGGGTGGCCCTTGGAGCCGGTAACGTCGAGGCCTGCATCGTCGACGCCCGCGCA
>JASLAA010000292.1 GCA_030147325.1 Arthrobacter sp.
GGCTTCGGCGAGTTGCGCGAGGGCGTCGTTGGCGCCCTTGACGTAGGTGGCCTGGTGCTTGGAGTGGTGCAGCTCCATGATCCGGCCCGAGATGTGCGGCTCCAGGGCCGCGTAGTCGTAATCCAGATCCGGCAGTACGTATTCGCTCACGTGGTCCTCCATGTAGTGATCCCGGGTGCCCGCACGATCGGCTGCCCCTCAGGGTCCGGACGGCGGGCGAGCCGCTCGATCAGAAGCGGGCTTGCCGTTCCATCCTATGCACTTCTTCACTCGTCGAGCATGTCCGCGGTCACATTGGCGTCGGTCCCCGGTATGCCGAGATCGGAGGCCCTCTTGTCCGCCATCGCGAGCAGGCGCCGGATGCGCCCGGCAATGGCGTCCTTGGTCATGGGCGGATCAGCGAGGCGCCCGAGTTCGTCGAGGCTGGCCTCCTTGTGCGCCACCCGCAGTTCCCCCGCGTAGCGCAGGTGCTCCGGGACGGTCTCCCCGAGGATCTCGAGGGCCCGCTCAACCCGGGCGCCCGCGGCGACGGCCGCCTGGGCGGACCTGCGCAGATTCGCGTCGTCGAAATTCGCCAGGCGGTTGGCCGTCGCCCGGACCTCCTTGCGCATGCGTCGCTCCTCCCACACCATCAGCGCGTCGTGCGCGCCCATGCGGGTCAGGAGTGCCGCGATGGTGTCGCCGTCGCGGATGACGACGCGGTCCACGCCGCGCACCTCCCGGGCCTTCGCCGAGATATCGAGCCGGCGTGCCGCCCCGACGAGCGCGAGAGCAGACTCGGGCCCGGGGCAGGTGACCTCGAGCGACGAGGACCGCCCGGGTTCGGTGAGTGATCCGTGGGCGAGGAAGGCTCCGCGCCAGACCGCCTCGGCGTCCGCCGTCGAACCGTTCACGACGGCGGACGGCAGTCCACGCACGGGACGGCCGCGGCTGTCGAGGAGCCCGGTCTGGCGTGCCAGGGACTCGCCGTCGCGCACCACGCGCACCACATAGCGGTTGCCGCGCTTCAGCCCGCCGCCGGTGACGACGATGATCTCGCTGGTGTGGCCGTACACCTCGGCGATCGCGGCGCGCAGGCGTCTCGCCGTGGAGGCCAGGTCGACCTCGGCCTCGATGACGATCCGGCCGGAGATGATGTGGAGGCCCCCGGCGAATCTCAGCAGCGCGGACACCTCGGCCTTGCGCACCGAGGACTTCTTGACGTCGAGGTGCGACAGCTCCTCTTTGACGTCGGCGGTCAGGGCCACAGATACACTCCTAGTTCTCCCGAAACATGTCGTTGTAGGACGTCGCCAGCCGCAGCGGATCGTGCACGGGCTTACCGGTCGAAACTCCCACTGTACCCAAGACAGCGCGTCCGCCCATGCCTCCGACGGCCCTTTCGAAGTCGGACCGGTTCCCGATCACGGCCGGGTCGGCGAGGACGACGTCGACCGTGAAGTCGGGGGCATACCGCTTGATCACGTTCAGGTGGTCCACCGCACTCATGCCCTGGGTCTCCTTGGTGTCGTTGCTCAGATTCAGGGTGAGGCAGCGCCTGGCGGAGGTGCGGCAGAGTGCATCACGCAGTTCCGGGAGCAGGAGGTGGGGTAGCACCGAGGTGTACCACGAACCGGGTCCCAGGACCACCCAGTCGGCCAGTTCGATGGCCTCGAGGGCCTCGGCGCACGCTGGAGCGCCCTGCGGCAGCAGTCTCACGTCGCTGACGTTGCCGCTCTCCGCAGCCACGGCCAGTTCGGCCTGCCCGGTGACCGTGGTGATCCGCAGCGAGTCCTGCACCTCGGTGAGCACGTCGCCCTGGATGGTCAGGGGCACGCTGGCCATCGGCAGGACCCGTCCACGGGCACCGAGCAGGGCGCCGGCCCACTGGAGGCCCGCAACCGGGTCCCCCAGCAGTTCCCAGAGCGTGACGATCAGCAGGTTGCCCATGGCGTGGTTGTCCAGTGAACCCTCGACGCCGTCACGCGACGTGAAGCGGTGCTGCATGACGTCGCGCCAGGTCCTCCCCCAGTCGGTGTCGTCACACAGGGCGGCGAGGGCCATGCGGAGATCCCCGGGAGGGAGCACGCCGAGCTCCTTCCGGAGCCTGCCCGAGGACCCGCCGTCGTCCGCGACAGTGACGACGGCGGTCAGCTCCTGCGTCAGGAGCCGCAGCGCCGACAGGGACGCGGAGAGTCCGTGGCCGCCACCGAGAGCGACGACGGACGGAGCGCCGGACTGCCCGTCACCCTGCCGGCGGGAGGCCGGCGGGACGAGGGGCAGGGGTCCCGAGAACAGGGCCATCACTCACGCCCGAGGTCGCGGTGGTGGGCAGCCACCTGCACGCCGGGCAGTTGCGCCAGGCGCTGGGCGATCTCCTCCGTCACCGCGACCGAACGGTGCTTGCCTCCGGTGCAGCCGACCGCGATGGTCGCGTAGTGCTTGTTCTCGCGCCGGTAGCCGTCGAGGACGGGCACGAGGGCGTGGACGTAGCGATCGATGAAGTCGCCTGCACCCTGGGCACCGAGGACGTAGTCGCGTACAGGGGCGTCGAGCCCCGTCTGGGGTCGCAGGACGGGGACCCAGTGCGGGTTGGGGATGAAACGGACATCCGCCACGTAGTTGGCGTCGACGGGCAGCCCGTACTTGAATCCGAAACTCATGACGTTGAGGCGCAGGACGATCGGCCCCGACTCGGAGAACAGCTCGGTCACGCTCGTCGCGAGAGCGTGCACGTTCAGCTCGGAGGTGTCGATCACGATGTCGGACGCGTGCTTCAGTTCCTTCAGGACCTCCCGCTCCGCGGAGATGCCGTCGAGGATCCGGCCGCCACCCTGCAGGGGGTGGGGCCTCCGGCCCTGCTCGAAGCGCCTCACCAGCACGGCGTCGTTGGCATCGAGGAAGAGCACCCGGTAGTTCACGCCGGCCGCCCGTAGCCCGGCCAGCGACGCCTTGATGTCGTTGAAGAGTTCCTTGCCGCGGACGTCGATGACGACGGCCAGTTTCGGGATGGACTGCGGGGTCCGGGCGACCAGCTCGGTCAGTGTGGTGATCATCTGGGGCGGCAGGTTCTCCACCACGTACCACCCGTGGTCCTCCAGAGCGTTCGCCGCGGTACTGCGCCCGGCGCCCGACATCCCGGTCACCACCAGCAGCTCGGATTCGGTGGGCTTGACCGGAGTCAGGCTTGTGGCCTCAGTCATCGTGGTGCATCCGTTCCGGCTCGACGGGCAACGCGGCGATCCTGCGTTCCCGGGTGTGTGCGGTTCCAACGGCACCTGGGGCCGCCCGTTCAGCCTAGCTAATCTTCGATGATCTCGCCCGTGGTCATGTTCACCGCTGGAGCGGCGGCGTCCGACGATGCGGCGGTGAGCGAGGTGCGGATGGTCTCGGCGAGGGCGGGGCCGACACCCGGCACCATGACCAGCTCCTCGGTGGAGGCCGACCGGATCTTCTTGACCGACCCGAAATGTTTGAGCAGGGCCTTGCGCTTGGCAGGACCCAGGCCCGCGATGTCGTCCAGTGCGGACGCCGTCATGGACTTGCCGCGCTTCTGCCGGTGGAAGCTGATGGCGAAGCGGTGCGCCTCGTCACGGATGCGCTGGAGCATGAACAACCCCTCGGAGGCGCGCGGCAGGATCACCGGGAACTCGCTGTCCTGCACCCACACCTCCTCCAGGCGCTTGGCGAGGCCGATCACGAAGACGTCCTCGATGCCGAGGTCCGACAGCGCACGGGAGGCTGCGGCCACCTGCGGCGGACCGCCGTCGACCACCACCAGGTTCGGTGGATAGGCGAACCTGCTGCGCGCGATCACCGTCGTGGTGTCCAGGATGGGCTCGCCCTGTCCGTCCACCGCGGGGTGCTCCAGAACCGAGGCGTCGTCGTCGAGGGCTTCGATGTCGGGGTCCGGTGCGGCTGCGTCGCGCACCTCACCGGCCTTCCCGGCGAGGTAGTTGCGGAACCGCCGGTAGACGACGTCGTACATCGATGCGGTGTCGTCCCGGGCGGCGTCGCCCGTGATGGAGAACTTGCGGTACTCGGACTTCCTCGGCAGACCGTCCTCGACCACCACCATGGAGGCCACCACGTTGGTGCCCTGCACGTGCGAGATGTCGAAGCACTCGATCCGCATGAGCGGCTGGGGCAGGTCCAGTGCCTCCTGCAGTTCCTGCAGCGCAGCCGACCGGGTGGTGATGTCCCCGGCCCGCCGGCTCTTGTGGAGGCGCAGCGCATCGGCCGCGTTCTGCTCGACCGTCCCCATGAGTGTCGCCTTGTCGCCGCGCTGGGGTACCCGGACGTCGACCCGCGCTCCGCGCAGTCCTCGGAGCCACTCCAGCATCTGGTCGGAGTTGCTGGGCAGCACGGGCACCAGCACTTCGCGCGGGATCTGCTCGTTGCTGCTGCTCCCCTCCCCGTAGACCTGCTGCAGCAGGTGCTCCACGAGGTCCGGTGTGTCCATGTCCTCGACCTTCTCCACCACCCAGCCGCGCTGTCCACGGATCCTGCCGCCGCGCACGTGGAAGACCTGGGCGGCGGCTTCGAGCTCGTCCTCCCTCAGCGCGAAGATGTCAGCGTCGGTGTCCTCGCTGAGCACCACGGTGTTGCGTTCGAACACACGCCGCAGCGCGGCGATGTCGTCCCGCAGGCGTGCGGCGGACTCGTAGTCGAGCTCTGCGACCGCCTCGGCCATCTTCCTCTCGAGGCCCGAGATGAACTTCTTGGCCTCTCCCGACATGAAGTCGCAGAAATCGCTGGCGAGGGCCCGGTGGTCCTCAGGGCTGATCCGGCCCACACACGGCGCGGAGCACTTGTCGATGTACCCGAGGAGGCACGGGCGGCCGCTCCGCTCGGCGCGCTTGAACACACCGGAACTGCACGTGCGGACCGGGAAGACCCGGATCATGGTGTCGACGGTCTCCCGGATGGCCTTGGCCGGGTAGAACGGGCCGAAGTAGCGTGTGTCCTTCTTCTTGTCCCCGCGCAGGACCTGGACGCGCGGGTACTTCTCCCCCATGGTCACGGCGAGGTAGGGATACGACTTGTCGTCGCGGAACATGACGTTGAAGCGCGGATCGAACTCCTTGATCCACGTGTACTCGAGCTGCAGGGCTTCGAGCTCGCTGCCGACGACGGTCCACTCCACGCCGGCCGCTGTGAAGACCATGCTTCGCGTCTTGGGCAGCAGACCCTGTGGATTGGCGAAGTACGAGTTCAGGCGCGACCGCAGGTTCTTGGCCTTGCCGACGTAGATGACCCGGCCGTGCTCGTCCCGGAAACGGTAGACGCCCGGGTCCGTCGGGATCTCGCCGGTCTTCGGCCGATAGGTCACTGGGTTCGCCACGCCCTCAATCCTAGGGCTGGACGGTGACAGCCACTGACGCCCCGTGGTGGGTTCCGCTCAGCGCTGACCGCTCGCCAGGAGTGCCCCGGGCGCGGCGGACCCTACGGTGGCGAGGGGCTCTGGTTGTAGTGAGAGACGCGTTCCTGGCGGCTGAGGCCGGCGATGCTGTCCATGATGGCGTCCGTCGCGTTCCGCCGTGCGGGCAGGGGATGACCAGGCCCCGTCTTCGCGAAGACGAGCGGTTTCCCGACGCGCATGGTGAAGTGCTGGGGCCGGACGCCCTTCTTCCCGGCGGGCTGGAGGGCATCGGTCCCGACGAGCCCGACCGGCACCACCGGCGCCCCGGTGGTCAGGGCGAGCCAGCCCACACCGGTCCTCCCCCGGTACAGTCGGCCGTCCCGTGAGCGGGTGCCCTCGGGATAGATCCCGACGCCGTCGCCCTGCTCCAGCAGGTCGAGCAGGGTGCGGAGCGCCTGGACGCTCGCCGCCTGCTGCCCGCGTTCGACCGGGATGGACCCGACGCCCTCGAAGAACGACTTCATCAGCGCTCCCTTGACTCCCGTGCCCGTGAAGTACTCCGCCTTCGCGAAGAAGGCGACCGGTCGGGGCATGAGCGCCTGGACCAGCACGCTGTCGAGGAAGGAGAGGTGGTTGGCGGCGACGATGAAGGGGCCGTCCTTCGGCACATTCGCGAGTCCTTCGACGGTCGGCCGGCACAACCCGGCGATGAGCCCGCGCGTGGTGCTGCGCGTCAGGTCATAGACCCGCACGGAGCACCTCCAGGAGCTGTTCCGCCGAGCGCACGAGAGCCACTGCTCCCGCGGCCTCGAGTTCCCCGGGTCCAGCGAACCCCCAGGTGACACCCACGCAATCGAGTCCATTCGACCGGGCACCCTCGACATCGTGACTCCGGTCGCCGATCATCACGGCGTTCCCGGCGACTGCTTCGTGACGGTCCAGTGCCGCACGGATGATGGGGGCCTTGCCACCGATCACGGACGTCTCGTCCCGCGGGGACCCGTGCACCGAGGCGAAGAGATGCCGCAGTCCCTGCACGGCGAGCAGTTCCTCCGCGAGCCACTCCGGCTTCTGGGTGGCGACCGCCACCACGGCTCCGTCAGAGACCAGGGCCTCGACACACGCGGCGATGCCGGGGTAGGGACGGCTTCCCGCCATGCCCGTCTCCCGATAACCCTTCCGGTAGGCCGCCATGACCTCCGGCACACGATCCGACGGAACGCCGGCCAGCGCGGTCAGGGATACCACCAGGGGAGGTCCGACCATGGCCTGGAGGACGTTCTCCCCGGGCACGGGGAGCCCGTTGCTGCGCAGGGCGGCGCCGATACCGCCGGTGATCGCTCCTGCCGGATCGACAAGGGTCCCGTCGAGGTCGAAGAGTATCAGCGCACGCATATTTGCCACCGGGCAAGCTTGCCATAGCACCGGGAGGGCATGCATCATGCATGCCCTCCCGGCTATATCAACTGCGCGTCGAACTCCGGGCGGCCGCCTTGTCGAAGATCTCCTTGAGGAACGTGCCCGTATAGCTGCGATCGTTCTTCGCGACCTGTTCCGGCGTGCCGGTCGCGATGATCTGGCCACCACCGGATCCGCCGTCGGGGCCGAGGTCGATGACCCAGTCCGCGCTCTTGATGACATCGAGGTTGTGCTCGATGGTGATGACGGTGTTGCCCTTGTCCACGAGACCCTGCAGGACGAGCAGGAGCTTCCGGATGTCCTCGAAGTGCAGGCCGGTGGTCGGCTCGTCGAGGACGTAGATGCTGCGGCCGTTCGACCGCTTCTGCAGCTCGCTGGCCAGCTTCACCCGCTGGGCCTCACCGCCCGAGAGCGTCGTCGCCGGCTGACCGAGGCGGACATACCCGAGTCCGACCTCCACGAGCGTGTTCAGGTGCCGGGCGATCGGGCTGAAGGCCGCGAAGAACTCGGCTCCCTCCTCGATGGGCATGTTCAGCACGTCCGCGATGGTCTTGCCCTTGTAGTGCACCTCGAGGGTCTCGCGGTTGTAGCGTGCTCCGTGGCAGACCTCGCAGGGGACGTAGACGTCCGGCAGGAAGTTCATCTCGATCTTCAGCGTGCCGTCGCCGGAACACGCCTCGCAGCGGCCGCCCTTGACATTGAAGGAGAACCTGCCCGGCAGATAGCCACGGACCTTCGCCTCGGTGGTCTCGGCGAAGAGCTTCCTGATGTTGTCGAACACGCCGGTGTAGGTCGCGGGATTGGACCGCGGGGTGCGCCCGATGGGGCTCTGGTCGACGTGGATGACCTTGTCGAGGTGCTCCAGACCATCGATCCGCTTGTGGCGCCCAGCCACCTGCTTGGCGCCGTTGAGCTTGTTGGCCAGCACCTTGTAGAGGATGTCGTTCACCAGCGTCGACTTGCCGGAACCGCTGACGCCCGTCACGGCGGTGAGCACACCGAGCGGGATGGTCGCGTCGACGTTGACCAGGTTGTGCTCACGGGCACCGACGACCTTCAGCTGGCGCGACCTGTCGATCTTGCGACGCTTCGCGGGGATCTCGATCCTCCGCCGCCCGGAGAGGTAGTCGCCCGTCAGGGACCGCTCGTTGGTCAGCAGGTCCTCGAGCAGTCCCGAGTGCACGACCTCCCCGCCGTGCTCCCCCGCCCCCGGGCCGATGTCGACGATCCAGTCGGCCTCGGCGATGGTGTCCTCGTCGTGTTCGACGACGATGAGGGTGTTCCCGAGGTTCCGCAGGCGGGTCAGGGTCTCGATGAGCCGCCGGTTGTCACGCTGGTGGAGACCGATGGACGGCTCGTCGAGCACGTACAGCACGCCGACGAGTCCTGATCCGATCTGCGTGGCGAGCCGGATGCGCTGGGCCTCGCCCCCGGACAGCGTGCCGGAGGCGCGCTCCAGGTTGAGGTATTCGAGTCCGACGTCGAGCAGGAACGTCAGGCGCGCCTGGATCTCCTTGAGCACCTGGTTGGCGATCTGGGCCTCACGCCCCGTGAGCACGAGGTTGTCGAGGAAGTCGGCGCAATCGCGCATCGGCATGGCGGCGACCTCGGCGATCGACCGGCCGTTGATCAGGACGGACAGCGACGCGGGGTTGAGCCGAGCACCACCGCAGGTGGGACACGGGATCTCCCGCATGTACTCCTCGTACCGGTCACGTGCGTGGTCCGACTCGGTCTCGAGGTGCTTGCGCTGGATGTACTGGATGGCGCCCTCGAAGCCCGTGCTGTACTTCCGCTCCCGGCCGAAGCGGTTCTTGTACTGCACCACGACCTTGTGGTCCTTGCCGTACAGGGCCGCCTCACGGGCACGGTCCGGCAGCTTGCGCCACGGCGTCGTGATGTCGAACTTCAGCTCGGAGGCGAGACCTTCGAGCAGTCGGGTCCAGTACTCCAGGGTCGCCGTACCGAGCGACCACGGCGCGATCGCTCCCTCGGCGAGGCTCAGGTCGGGGTTCGGGACGACGAGCTCCTCGTCCACCTCGAGCTTGGTACCGATACCCGTGCAGGCGGGGCAGGCCCCGAAGGGGTTGTTGAAGGAGAACGACCGCGGCTCGATCTCGTCGATCGCCAGCGGATGCTCGTTGGGGCAGGCGAGATGCTCCGAGAACGCGTGGAGCCGCTTCTCGTCGTCGTCGGGCAGGTCGACGAACTCGGCGAGCACGCGGCCGTCGGCGAGCTTGAGGGCGGTCTCCACGGAGTCCGTGAGCCGCTGCTGGATGCCGGCCTTCACCACGAGCCGGTCGATGATGACCTCGATGGTGTGCTTGTACTGCTTGCCGAGCTTGGGAGGATCGCTCAGCTGGATGAGCTTGCCGTCCACGCGCGCACGGGAGTAGCCCTTGGCCGTGAGCTCCTGGAACAGGTCCACGAACTCACCCTTGCGTGCCCTCACCACGGGGGCGAGGACCTGGAACCTCGTGCCTTCGTCCAGTTCGAGCAGCTGGTCCACGATCTGCTGCGGCGTCTGCTTCGCGACGGGCTCACCGCAGACAGGGCAGTGGGGACGGCCGACGCGCGCCCACAGCAGGCGCATGTAGTCGTAGATCTCCGTGATGGTACCGACCGTGGACCGGGGGTTCTTGCTCGTCGACTTCTGGTCGATCGACACGGCGGGCGAGAGGCCCTCGATGAAATCGACGTCCGGCTTGTCCACCTGTCCGAGGAACTGCCGGGCATAGGCGGAGAGCGATTCGACGTAGCGACGCTGTCCTTCGGCGAAGATGGTGTCGAAGGCCAACGATGACTTACCCGAGCCGGACAGACCGGTGAAGACGATCATGGCGTCGCGCGGAAGATCGAGGTCGACGTTCCGCAGGTTGTGCTCGCGTGCTCCCTTGACGATCAGGCGGGAGAGGTCCTGGGGAGCGGGCTCCGGATTGCGGGCGTGCTGCTCAAGGGAATTTGCTGTAGACACCAGACAACTGTAGGTGAAAAGCGCTTCGAAGACATATTCGAATAGGCGTGTTCCGTGCCGTTCTGGTGCGCCGGAACGGCCCGTTCACGCTCGGCGCAATGCCGCCCTCACGATCGCGACCGCGTCGCTCTCGGGAAGCCCGGTAGAACGGACGACGGCGGCGAACTCCTCGGCCGCCTGGCCCACCCGTCGTCGTGCCTCGTCTCCCCCGGCAGCGATGACCGTCCCGGCCCGCCCCTTCGTCTCCACGACCCCTGCCTGTTCCAGCTCCCGGTAGGCGCGGGCCACGGTGTTCGCGGCGATGCCGAGGTGCGCGGCGAGGGCCCGGACCGGAGGGAGGCGCAGCCCGACGGCGGCTTCGCCCGCGTTCGCCGCAGCGAGGATGACCTGCCTGAGCTGCTCGAACGGCGGGACCGCGCTCTTCGGATCGAGCGTCAGCCATCGGGGAATGTCCTGCTCCACGCACGTACCTCTCGCTTCCGCGACCACCACGGCCACCCTGCTGATCCCTGTTCTCCAGCACTGTACAGGCGGATCAGCGGGTGCCCTGGCGCCCGGGAGGACCGAGCCGTGCCTTCCGAGCAGTCCCTTCCGCGGGGCGTGCCCGCCTCCGTCCCGACTGCATCCCCGACACTCGGCCCCGCAGTCCCCGCCTGCCTACACTTGGCACATGCATGACCTCGCCGAAGTGACCATCCGCAGCATCTCCGTCTCCGACATGGACAACAACGTCTACCTGCTCACGTCCAGGTCCAGTGGCGCGCAGGTCCTGATCGACGCAGCGGACGACGCGCCCGCGATCCTCTCCCTCCTGGCCGACGCGCAGGAGGACACCGACGCCGAGGCGCGGGTGGCCCTGATCGTCAGCACGCACTCCCACTGGGATCACGTTCGGGCCCTCGCCGAGATCAAGGAGGCGACCCACGCCCGCACCGCGGCCGGCGAGGAGGACGTCCCGGATATCGCGGTGCCGACCGACGTGATGCTGAAGCATCACGACACCGGTTCCTTCGAGGGCTTCGAGCTCGAGGCGATCCAGCTCCGGGGTCATACTCCTGGGTCCGTCGCGCTGCTGTATCGCGACCCGCACGGGCCCGCGCACCTGTTCACCGGTGACTCGCTGTTCCCGGGGGGCCTCGGCAACACGCAGGGCGACCCGGACCGTTTCGCCTCCCTCTACCGCGACGTCGTGGAGCGGATCTTCGACGCCCTGCCGGACGACACTCTGGTGCACCCCGGGCACGGGAGCGGCACGACGATCGGAGCCGAGCGCGGCTCGCTCGAGGAATGGAAGCAGCGCGGCTGGTAGCCGCGACCCGGAGCAGTCGGGAGGTCCGGTGTCCGACGGCGAACGTGCGGCGGAAGCCGGACCCGAGCCAGGCGCCATGCCGGCCGTGGGGATGCGCCCTTCCGGTGCTGCCGACCAGAAGGCGGGATGGAGGTGTGAAGGATGAGTGACGTGGGAAGCCCATGGTCGGGGGACTCCGATCTTGTGCGTGACGTCGGTCCGATCTTCGGGCCCACAGCCGGCGCGACGGCAGTGGCTGTGGTCACCCCCGAGCGCGGGTTGACCGCGACGGCTGGTTGCGGCCAGCAGTCGGTCTTCGAGATCGGGTCGATCTCGAAAGCTCTGACGGGCATGCTGTACCGGGATGTCACCGAGCGTGGTCTCATCTCGCAGTCCACGCTGCTGGGCGACGTGCTGCCGCTCGGTGGTCATGCAGAGATCGGTTCGGTGAGCTTGAGTTCTCTGGCCATCCATCGCTCCGGGCTTCCGAGTCTTCCGCCGCGGATGCAGCCACTTCGCCGGACCCTCAGGCTCTGGACCGAGGGGGACAATCCCTACGGTGACTCACTGGCCGACCTCCTGGACCAGACGCGCAACCTTCGCGTCGGTACCCGTCGCCCCAGGTACTCGAACCTGGGCTTTCAGTTGCTGGGGCATGCGGTCGCCGCAGCAGCCGGAAGCAGCTACGAGCAACTCCTGCAGGACGTCCTGGGTGACGGGTTCAGGACGCCTACGCGTGCCGATGAGCTCGGTCCTGAGGACCTGGAGGGAGTCGATCGTCTCGGACGCCGCCGGGCGGCGTGGGTCGGTGAAGCTGTCGGTCCCGCAGGAGGCATCCGCGCGACCATCAGCACGATGCGCGGCTTCCTCCGATCTGTCCTCGACGGGACAGCCCGAGGTGTCACCGCGCTCGACCCGGTCGCAGCTTTCAGCCCCCGGGTCAGGATCGGCGCGGGATGGATCACCCTGGACCACAGGGACCATCCCATCACGTGGCACAAC
>JASLAA010000300.1 GCA_030147325.1 Arthrobacter sp.
GCGTCCTCGGCAGCTCTCGAGACCGATTCACCGGCATGCGCGAGCGTATCAACCGCATCCCCGTTAAGTCCGTGATGCACCCGGTCACCCGCCGCCGGACATGGAGAGGCCGGACATGGAGAGGCCGGGCCGGCGCTTCGCCGGTCCGGTCTCTCCATGTCCGGCCTCTCCATGTCCGGCGGCGGGTGACCGGGTGCATCACGGACTTCACGGGGGATGCGGTTGATACGCTCGCGCATGCCGGTGAATCGGTCTCGAGAGCTGCCGAGGACGCCTGGAACCGGGCCTTCGGGTAGCACCGGCCCCATCCACCGCCCACGACCCGAAAGGCACCGATGCCCGACACCACGCTGTCCCTGACCGAACACGAGATCCTCGCCCTGCTCTCGTTCAACGACACCGAGTCGGCCGACTACAGCCGGGACGTGCTCCGCCTGTCCGACGTCGCCGCTCGGGACGCCCTGGTGCGGGCCGGGCTGTCCACGCTGCTCGTTCGCGAGCACGCGTCGCTGCAGGGAGCGGACCTGGTCCTGGCCGGCCCTGCCGCACTGATCGCCGGGATCTTCGCCACCGCGGGTGCCTGGCTGGAGACCTCCGTCACGACGGACACGTCCAGCTTCGTGCTCTTCGCCGTCCAGTCCGCAGGAGGCGCCTTCGTGATGAGCGTCGGTACCAACGGCGTCCACCAGTTCAACCCGCTGCCGCAGGACGCTCCGGTCCTCTCGTTCGCGCTGGACATCGCACGGCACTATCTCGGCACGACCGACTCGGGCGCGAAGCTGTCGGTGCGTGCCAAGCACCACGGCCTCGGAGTCTCCCCGCGCTCCGCGACGCTGCTCAGGAACACCGACGGCGCGGTGCGGCTGGCGGAAGGTGATTCGCCGGAACCCCCTCTCACCGAACCGGCGGCCGGAGCCGAGATCGAGGACTTCGGCAGGTTACTGGGCCTCGATGAGCAGTGAGGACAGGAGGGCGCGAATCACGTCGTCGTTTGCTCCACGCGCTCAGTCCTCGGGCAACTGGCTCTCGAACATCCTGTAGTACCTGCCGCGGAGATCCACCAGTTCCCGGTGGGTGCCGGACTCGACCACGTGGCCGTCCTCGAGCATGTACACGACGTCCGCCTTCTCGATGGTCGCCAGCCGGTGGCTGATCGCGATGATGGTGCGGGAGCGGTCCGCGAAGAGGCGGGAGAAGATCCGGTGCTCGGCGAGCGCATCGATCGCAGACGTCGGCTCGTCCATGACGACGAAGGGCGCGTCCCGGTAGAAGTTGCGCGCCATCGCGAGGCGCTGCCACTGCCCCCCGGACAGGCCGCTGCCCTTCCGTCCGCGCGGATCCTCCATCCAGTTGCTGACGTAGTTCTCGAAGCCGCTGGGCAACCGGTCGATGAAGTCGGCCGCTTCCGCGTCCTCGGCCGCCTGGCGGACGCGCTCGTCGTCACGGGCGCCACGGACGTCCCCGAAGTAGATGTTGTTGGCTGCGGTGGCGAACTCGTACCGCAGGAAGTCCTGGGACATCACCGCCAGGTGCTGGTGCCAGTCGTCGATGCCGATGTCCCGCAGGTCACGGTCGTCCAGCAGCACCTTCCCCCTGCTGGGCTGGTACAGCCCGGCCAGCACCCGGATGAGCGTGGACTTCCCGGCACCGTTCTCGCCGACGATGGCGACGTGTGTCCCGCGGGCGAAGGACATGGTGATGCCCTTGAGCACCTCGGCCTCGCCGCCCGCGTAGGTGAAGTGGATGTCCCGGAGCTCGACGGAGGCAGGAGCCCGGTCCAGCCGGCCGGTCGCGGCGGTGGACACCGGGAAGTCCATGAACTGCTCGTAGTCCTTGAGGTTCGCCAGGTCCTCGTCGATCGAGCTCAGCGAGGACACCAGGTTGTTCGCCGTGCTCAGGGCGCGGCTGACGATCTGCTGGACATAGAGGAACTGGCCCACCGGCTGGGCGCGGGCGATGATCTGGCCGACGATCCAGACCAGCGCGAGCAACTCGGCACCGTACTGCAGGGCGTCCGCGAGCAGCTGTTTGGGGATGTACCGCTTCTGGAAGTCCAGCCGGCGCTTCTCGTCCGCGTCACGCAGGGTCGAGCGGAGGTCCATGAGGTGCCGGACGATCCCGTACAGCCGCATCTCGGCGATGTGCTGCGGCTTCATGAGGTTGTTCTCGATCATGCGCCGCTGCCGCCTCGAGTCGACCTGCGTGTTCCAGTGGGCCATCTGCTCCCTCGACAGCCGGAACTGGAGGTACACGCTGGGAATGATGGCGACGAGCACGATCAGGGCGATCCACCAGCTGACCAGGAGCAACGCGCCGATCGCGAGGACCACGGAGGCCAGCTGGGTGAAGATCGCGGCGATGCGGTCGAGCACCCTCGCATAGGAGTCGGAGAAACGCCGTGCACGGTCGTACAGGTCCACCGTCTCCTTGTCGTCGTACCGCCAGAACTCGAGGGCGAGGAAACGCTCGTACATGCGGTCCCCCACGATCGCTCCGACGCGGAAACTCAGGACCTGCTGGATATAGCGGTCCACACTCGTGAAGGCTCCCCACAGCAATCCCAGGACCGCCGTGATGATGACGTAGCGGATGGCAGCCCCGCCGGCATCCGGATCACCGGCGTAGGCGGCAGCGAGCGCCGTCGTGGTGAGCGAGGCGAAGTAGGTGGTGACCAGCGGCAGCACGGCCGAGATCAGCGACCCCGCGACCTTCATGACCACCGCTCCCGGCGAGGCCCTGGCGCTGACCGCCAGGACCTGTCCGACGGCGCGGGCATAGGGTCCGAGCCGGAGCTTGCGGCGCGCCACGGCCTCGGGCCGCGGGAGTCCGCTCACGGCGCACCGCCCCCTGGCCCACAGGGCCGGGGCTGCTGCCGCGCGGTGCTGCTACTTGGAGCCGTAGTTGGGCGCCTCGACCGTCATCTGGATGTCGTGCGGATGGGATTCCTTCAGTCCGGCGGCCGTGATGCGCACGAATTTCCCCTTCGCCTTCAGCTCGGGGATGGTGCGAGCCCCCGTGTAGAACATGGTCTGGCGCAAACCACCGACCAGCTGATAGGCCACGGATGCGAGCGGCCCGCGGTAGGCCACGCGTCCCTCGATCCCCTCGGGGATCAGCTTGTCGTCCCCCGTGACGTCCGCCTGGAAATAGCGGTCCTTCGAATAGGACGTGTTCTTGCCGCGCGTCTGCATGGCGCCGAGCGAGCCCATGCCCCGGTAGGTCTTGAACTGCTTGCCGTTGACGAAGATCAGTTCCCCCGGTGCCTCCGCGCTTCCGGCGAGCAGTGAGCCGAGCATGACGGTGTCCGCTCCGGCCACGAGGGCCTTGCCGATGTCGCCCGAGTACTGGAGGCCGCCGTCGGCGATGACCGGCACCCCTGCAGGGATCGCGGCCTTGGCCGATTCATAGATGGCGGTGACCTGCGGGACGCCGACACCTGCGACGACGCGCGTGGTGCAGATGGAACCGGGCCCCACGCCCACCTTGATGCCGTCCGCGCCTGCGTCGATGAGCGCCTGGGCACCCTCGCGGGTGGCTGCCTGTCCGCCGATGATGTCCACGTGCGCGAGGGACTTCTCGGCCTTGAGGCGCGAGATCATCTCGAGCACCCCGGCGCTGTGTCCGTTGGCCGTGTCGACGAAGAGTGCGTCCACCCCGGCATCGACCAGGGCCATGGCGCGCTCCCAGCCGTCGCCGAAGAAGCCGATGGCCGCGCCCACGCGGAGGCGGCCGTCGTCGTCCTTGGTGGACAGCGGATACTGCTCGGCCTTGGTGAAGTCCTTCACGGTGATGAGGCCGCGGAGGACCCCCTCGTCGTCGACGAGTGGCAGCTTCTCGATCTTGTTGGCTGCGAGGAGGTTGATGGCGTCATCGCCGCTGATGCCCACGTGCCCTGTCACGAGCGGCATCTTCGTCATGACGTTCCGAACCAGCGTGCGCTCGAAATCACGCTCGAGCACGAAGCGGGTATCGCGGTTGGTGACGATGCCGAGCAGATGACCGGCGGCGTCCACGACAGGCAGGCCGGAGACGCGATAGTGCCCGCACAGCTCGTCGAGTTCCTGGAGGGTGGCGTCGGGACCGATCGTGAGCGGGTTCGTGATCATGCCCGATTCGCTGCGCTTCACCCGGTCCACCTGGTCGGCCTGGTCCTGGATGGACAGGTTGCGGTGGATGACACCGAGGCCTCCCTGGCGGGCCATGGCCACGGCCATGCGGGCCTCCGTCACGGTGTCCATCGCGGAGGACAGCAGCGGCGTCTTCACCGTGATGCGCTTTGAGATGCGGGAGGACGTGTCCGCCTCGGAGGGGATGACGTCGGTGTGGCCGGGGAGCAGGAGCACGTCGTCGTACGTCAGGCCGATGAATCCGAAGGGGTCGTGGGTCTCGTTCTGGCCGGACTGCTGGCTCACTGCTGCCTCTTTCACTGTCGCCCGATAGGGTGGAATAGGCCTTCGGCTCAGGTGCGCCGGCGGGCTCTGCCAGTCTAGAACGGATCGCCGGGCCGCCCTATTCCGGCGGTGGGGCCCGCCTCACCGGCTGCGCGGGGACCCCCGATCGGCCTCGCCGACCGGCCTTTCCCGCGGCGACGCAGCACCCGATCCTCCGCAGAACGGCATAACCCCGTACTCTTGGAGGAGTATGTCCTCGGAAAGCCGGGGAGCGCCTGAACGGAACAGCCGGGTGTGCCGGCCTCGACGACCTTCGTCTGACGGCCACCACCCCGCTTCCCCCCACTACCGAGAGAACACTGATCTGTGAATAAAAGACCTGCCGCACTGAAAGCACCACGGGAACTGGCCACGGGAGCCATGCGAATAGTCGCCCTGGGCGGCATCGGTGAGATCGGCAGAAACATGACCGTCTTCGAGTTCGACGGCAAGCTGCTGATCGTCGACTGCGGTGTCCTGTTCCCCGAGGAGCACCAGCCCGGCATCAACGTGATCCTCCCCGATTTCTCCTACATCAGGGACCGGCTCGACGACGTCGTCGCCGTCGTGCTCACCCACGGCCACGAGGACCACATCGGCGGCGTGCCCTACCTCCTGAAGGAACGGGCGGATATCCCCCTGGTCGGTTCCCGCCTGACCCTCGCCTTCATCGAGGCGAAGCTGAAGGAACACCGCATCACCCCGAAGACCATCCAGGTCAAGGAGGGCGACCGCCGGACCATGGGCGGATTCGACCTCGAGTTCGTGGCCGTGAACCACTCCATCCCCGACAGCCTCGCCGTCGCCATCCGCACCGCGGCCGGCATGGTGCTGCACACCGGTGACTTCAAGATGGACCAGTTCCCCCTGGACCGCCGCATCACCGACCTCGCCGGCTTCGCCCGGCTGGGCGCGGAGGGCGTGGACCTGTTCCTCACGGACTCCACGAACGCGGACGTGCCCGGATTCACGACGTCGGAGAAGGACCTGGCGCCGGCCATCGACGCCGTCTTCCGTACCGCCCCGCGCCGGATCATCGTCTCCAGCTTCGCGAGCCACATCCACCGCATCCAGCAGATCATCGACACGGCGCACCAGCACCGCCGCAAGGTGGCGTTCGTGGGACGTTCGATGGTCCGCAACATGACCATCGCAGCAGACCTGGGGTACCTGAAGATCCCCCAGGGCCTGCTCGTTGACTTCAAGAAGCTCGAGCGCAGCGACGACCACAAGGTGGTCCTCATCTGCACCGGCTCCCAGGGCGAGCCCATGGCCGCCCTGTCCCGCATGGCGAACAAGGACCACGCGATCCGCATCAGCGAGGGTGACACCGTCCTGCTCGCCAGCTCGCTGATCCCGGGCAACGAGAACGCCATCTACGGCATCATCAATGCGCTCACCGAGATCGGCGCGAACGTCGTGCACAAGGGCAACGCCAAGGTGCACGTCTCCGGTCACGCCAGTGCCGGCGAGCTCGCGTACTGCTACAACATCGTCAAGCCCCGCAATGTCATGCCGGTGCACGGCGAATGGCGCCATCTCCGCGCGAACTCGGAGATCGCCGTCGCGACAGGGGTGGATCCCCGCAACGTCGTGATCGCCCAGGACGGCGTGACCGTCGACCTCGCTCGCGGACGCGCGACCATCTCGGGCAAGGTCGACGCCGGGCTCGTGTTCGTCGACGGCGACAGCGTCGGTGGCATCACCGAGGAGGATCTCGTGGAGCGCCGTCGCCTGGCCGAGGAGGGTGTCGTCACGGTTCTCGCCATCGTCGACCCGGACAACGGGGACATCGTCGAAGCGCCGGAGTTCTTCATCAAGGGCTTCTCCTGCTCGGACGAGGACCTCGACAAGGCAGGAGCGGCCGTCGAGAAGGCGCTGCGCGACTCCGTGTCGAACCGACAGGGTGGCAACCGTCAGGACCCCGAGGACGTCATCGAGCGGGCCACGGTCAACTGGATGCGCCGGTTCTACAACCGTCAGCCGATCGTCTCGGCCATCGTCGTCGACGCCTGACCTGCCCTGCAGAATCACCGAAGCCCCGGCACGCGGACAGCGTGCCGGGGCTTCTGCGTACCCCGCGGGGTACCGGTGGGTCCGCTCGTCACCAGGTGCCCGGCCATCCCCTTACCGGAGACGGGCGTCAGGATGCTGGCGTCAGGACCCCGGCGCCCGGTAGGAGGCCGGAACCGGACGGGAAGGGAGGATGACGGCCCGGACCAGCGAGCGGTCGTAGGCGATCCTGCCGTCGTTCTCGAGGATCAACGCCTCGGAGATCACCCTGCCGGTCCGTTTGTCGCGCTCGATGCGGTAGATCCGGTTGTGCCGGAAGACGTCGTCCCCGTCCTGGTAGAAGTAGGCGTCGCGCTCCCTGATATGGAACTTCATGGGTAGCTCCCGCTCTGCACGTAACTCGCCGCTGAGGTGCTCGGCCGTCGTCCAGGTACGGAACTGGAAGGTGTGCTCCGTGCGGTTCTCCACCTGGTAGTCGAGGTAGTTGAAGGCGATCGAGGTCCCGGTACCCCAGGGGATCTGCCGATCGTAGTCAGGGAAGAGATCCAGGCCGTTGTGGTGGTGGTGCTCCACCACGGTGAGAGGGCTGTGGAGGACCATCCAGTGGAGCAGGTTGGTGAACTGGCACATTCCCCCGCCCATGCCCCGGGTCGGTCTGCCGTTGCTGATGGTCAGGCCCTCCCTGTAGCCCTCTTTGGAGGAGCACCGGCCTGCCAACCGCCAGAAGGAGAACCGCTCCCCCGGAGCTATCAGGATGCCGTCGATCTTCGGGGCGGTGAGCCCGAGGCTGACGGCCTTGTTGTCCTGGAGCTCGGTGTCCACGTTTCCCAGCCGGCGACGGATCAGCGAGGTGTGGCGGTACACGATGACCGGCAGCGAAGCGGCCGAGCGCGTCGTCGAGACCGCACCCCTGGTACGGATGTTCCTCAGATGCCGGAGCAGGATCATGCGCTCGGTAGCGATGCGGTAGGTCAACGGCGAGATCTCGCCGAACAGTCGTCGGGCCATGCTTCCCCCTGTCGAACCTGTTCCTGCCCAGTTTAGGCTCGCCCGGCACCACGACGCGAGGTTCCTGCACGGGTGCCGACGCAGAAGCACCCCGGTTCCGAGGAACCGGGGTGCTTCTGCGTCGACTGAATCAGGCGATGGCCCTGGGGCCTGGAGACCTAGTGCGAGTGGCCGTGGCCCTCGTCCTCGGATTCCTCGGGCTTCTCGACCACGAGGGTCTCCGTGGTGAGCACCAGCGCCGCGATGGAAGCGGCGTTCCGCAGGGCGGAGCGCGTGACCTTCACGGGGTCGATGATGCCGGCATCGACGAGGTTCTCGTACTCGCCGGTCGCGGCGTTGAAACCGTGGCCGTCCTCGAGCTCGGAGACCTTGGCGACGACGACGTAGCCCTCGTGCCCTGCGTTCTCGGCGATCCAGCGCAGCGGCTGGGCGAGTGCGCGGCGGACGAGGCCGATGGCGGTCGCCGCATCGCCCTCGAGTGCCAGGACGTCGGGGTCGGTGTCCAGAGCCTTGCCGGCGTGCACCAGAGCTGAGCCACCACCGGCGACGATGCCCTCTTCGAGAGCCGCACGCGTCGAGGACACGGCGTCCTCGATGCGGTGCTTCTTCTCCTTGAGCTCAACCTCGGTGGCCGCTCCGACCTTGATGACGCCGATCCCGCCGGCGAGCTTGGCGAGGCGCTCCTGGAGCTTCTCGCGATCCCAGTCGGAATCGGTCCGCTCGACCTCGGCGCGGATCTGCGCCACGCGGTCGGCGACGTCGGACTCGCTGCCGGTGCCGTCGACGATCGTGGTTGCGTCCTTGGTGACGGTGATCCGACGCGCGGAGCCGAGTACCTCGAGGCCGACCTGGTCCAGCTTCAGGCCGAGATCCGGCGAGACGACCTGCGCGCCCGTGAGGGTGGCGATGTCCTGCATCATGGCCTTGCGGCGGTCACCGAAGCCGGGGGCCTTGACGGCGACGACGTTCAGGGTGCCGCGGATCTTGTTGACCACCAGGGTGGAGAGGGCTTCTCCCTCGATGTCCTCCGCGATGATGAACAGTGGCTTGCCGGCCTGCAGCGCCTTCTCCAGCAGCGGCAGGAACTCCTGCAGCGAGGAGATCTTGCCGGAGTTGATCAGGATGAGCGCGTCCTCGAGGACGGCTTCCTGGCGCTCGGCGTCGGTCACGAAGTACGGCGAGAGGTAACCCTTGTCGAACTGCATGCCCTCGGTCAGGACCAGCTCGGTCTGGGTGGTCGACGATTCCTCGATGGTGATCACACCATCCTTGCCGACCTTCTCGAACGCCTCGGCGAGGAGGTCCCCCACCTCGGTGCTCTGCGCGGAGATGGAGGCGACGTTGGCGGTCTGCTGGCCGACGACCTCGCGGGCGTTCTCCAGCAGGCGCTTGGCGACAGCCTCGACCGCGACCTCGATGCCGTGCTTGAGCTGTCCGGGTGCTGCTCCGGCTGCGACGTTGCGCAGGCCTTCCTTGACCAGTGCCTGGGCGAGGACCGTGGCGGTCGTCGTCCCGTCACCGGCGACGTCGTTCGTCTTGGTGGCCACTTCCTTGGCCAGCTGGGCGCCGAGGTTCTCGAACGGGTCATCGAGCTCGATCTCGCGGGCGATCGTGACGCCGTCGTTCGTGATCGTGGGAGCGCCCCACTTCTTGTCCAGCACGACGTTGCGTCCGCGGGGGCCCAGCGTCACCTTGACGGTGTTCGCGAGCTTGTCCACGCCGGCCTCGAGGGCACGGCGGGCGGCGTCGTTGAATTCCAACTGCTTTGCCATTGTTGGTTCCTTTCAGGCTCGTGCAGCGAGAAAAACCCCGGCCATTGCGGGCCGGGGCTCTTCCATTCGGGGTACTACTTGACGACGACGGCGAGGACGTCGCGGGCGGAAAGTACCAGGTACTCCTGGCCACCGTGCTTCACTTCGGTTCCGCCGTACTTCGAGTAGATGACGATGTCGCCCTCGGCGACATCGACGGGGACGCGGTTGCCGTTGTCGTCGACGCGACCCGGTCCAACTGCTACGACCTCGCCCTCCTGGGGCTTCTCCTTGGCGGTGTCCGGGATGACGAGGCCGGAAGCAGTGGTCTGCTCGGCTTCGAGCGGGCGGACAACGATACGATCCTCAAGCGGCTTGATAGAGACCGACATCCGGGCTCTCCTTTGCGTTCGATACCAATGGAATGTAGGCCCTCGGGTGGGGCGCGAACCGTCGTCGCGGTGCCGGCGAGCGCTTCCCTCGGGATTAGCACCCACAAGGAGTGAGTGCCAAGTCCGACTGTATGCAACGGTTAGCACTCGGTCAAGGCGAGTGCCAGTACTGCACGGATTGGCGAACCGGAGCACGTTCATGTGACGAATACGTCATGGTTCGGTTGCGTAATTCGGGCGGATCCCTCTATCGTCGAAGAAGTAAGGCTTCCCTTACTTCTCGTCCGGCCTTCCCCGGCCCTCCAGACCCCGGAGTAGATCTCATGGCACACGTGCGCCTCGCCGTCCTTTCCGCCGCCGCAGCGGCCACCCTCGCCCTGACCGCCTGCGGTGGTTCGTCCGAAGCCGCGGACGAGCCCGCCGCTGCATCGACCGTCACAGTCGATCACGCACAGGGCACCACCGAGGTGCCGCTGGACCCGGAGACCGTGTTCACCTTCGATCTCGGCGCACTGGACAGCCTGGACGCGCTCGGAGTCGACGTCGCCGGGGTCCCCCAGGGCACCCTGCCCGAACAGCTGTCGGCCTACGAGGGTGGCGACATCACGAACATCGGTTCGATGAAGGAGCCCGACTTCGAGGCGATCGCCGCAGCCGGACCCGACCTCATCATCATCTCGGGACGCGTGGCGGACTCCTACGACGAACTCTCCGAGATCGCCCCGACCATCGACCTCAGCGTCGATGCCGCCGACCCGATCGCGAGCTTCACCGGTCACACCGAATCGCTCGGCCGGATCTTCGCCGCCGAGGACGAGGTGGAGGACCGCCTCGCAGCCCTCGACACCAAGATCACCGCGACGAAGGAGGCGGCTGCTTCCGCCGGGAACGGCCTGATCCTCATGACCAGCGCGGGCGAGGTCACTGCCTACGGAGCCGGATCGCGCTTCGGCCTCATCCATGACGTGCTCGGCGTCCAGCCCGCCGCAGAGGTGAAATCCCAAGGCACGCACGGCGAGGCCGTCTCCTTCGAGTACGTCGCGGACATCAACCCCGCCCACCTCTTCGTGATCGACCGCGACGCAGCAGTCGGCGAAGCCGGTGCCGCAGGTGCCGCCGTCCTCGACAACGAGCTCGTGAACGGCACGGACGCCGCGAAGAACGACGCCGTCACCTACCTCGACTCCGCGAGCTGGTACCTCATCGGCTACGGACTGAACAACCTGGACGCCATGGTCTCCGCCGTCAACGAGGCCGTCACGGCCTAGCCTGCCCTGCCGCGACCACGCGGCCGGCGTCCTCCATGAAAGCCCTCTCCCCCCGGTCGCAGCAGCCGGTACAGCAGCACGGCTCCCCCCGCAGCCCCGCCCTCTGGCCTGCCGTCGGAGCCGTGCTGCTGCTTGCCCTCATCAGCCTCTTCGTCGGGGTCTCCACCGTCACGCCCGCGGATCTGCTGGCGGGCGACGCCGGGGTCTGGCAGACGTTCCTCATCAGCCGGGTCCCACGCACCCTCGCCGTGATCCTGGCCGGCGTCGCGCTCAGCATCGCCGGCTTCATCCTCCAGCTCATGGCACGGAACCGCTTCGTGGAGCCGTCCACGGTGGGAACCGTCGAATCCGCCACGGCGGGAATCCTCGTGGCGACCCTCCTCGTCCCCGGCGCCCCCATCGTGGGGAAGATGCTCATCGCAGCGATCTTCGCCATCGCCGGTACCGCCCTCTTTCTCACCGTGCTCCGCCGGATACCCCTGCGGAACACGCTGATCGTGCCGCTCGTCGGAATCATGCTCGGCGGGGTCATCGCGGCCGTGACCACGTTCTTCGCCTACCGCTTCGACCTCCTGCAGACACTCAACACCTGGATGATCGGCGACTTCTCCGGGCTCATCCGCGGCCGCTACGAGCTATTGTGGCTCGTCGCCGTCCTCGCCGTCGTCGGCTACATCCTGGCCGACCGCTTCACCGTCGCCGGCATGGGCGAGGAGTTCACCACCAACCTCGGGCTCGACTACCGGCGCACCATGAACCTCGGCCTGGTGCTCGTGAGTCTGATCAGCGCCGTCGTCGTCGTGGTGGTCGGCGCCATCCCGTTCCTCGGACTCATCGTGCCCAACCTCGTCTCCCTGATGATCGGTGACAACGTCCGCCGGGCCGTGCCCTGGATCGCCGTCTTCGGTGCCGGTTTCGTCCTGGCCTGTGACATCCTGGGCCGGATCATCCGCTTCCCCTACGAAGTACCGGTGGGCGTGATCGTCTCGGTGATCGGCAGCGCGCTGTTCATCGCCCTGCTCGTTCGGAGGAACGCCGGTGCGCGCTAGGACCACCGCCCTTCCCACCGCCGTCGTGCAGTCCGGCAGGAAGCCCGTCCGCTCGATTCCGCCGGCCGTCTGGCTGGGAGTGCTCGGAGGCGCCGCCGTGGCCCTCACCGCGGCATTCCTCCTGGTGGGACTCGAGGGCTCCCTCGCGTACGTCCTGCCGCGGCGCCTCAACCGGGTGGGAGCCATGATCCTGGTCGCCGTGGCGGTCGGCGTATCGACCGTCCTGTTCCAGACCGTGACCGGCAACCGGATCCTGACGCCGTCCATCATGGGGCTCGACGCGCTGTACATCCTCATCCAGACCGTGCTCGCGTTCACCCTCGGCGCCCAGACCCTCCTGACCCTCGGGGCGCCGATCCGCTTCCTCGTCGAGGTCGCCCTCATGGTGGCCTTCTCCTGGCTGCTGTACCGGTGGCTCTTCACCGGCGGAGGGCGGAGCCTCCACCTGCTCCTGCTCGTCGGCATCGTGTTCGGGGTGTTCTTCAGGGGCCTGTCGTCACTGCTGCAGCGCCTGATGGACCCGAGCGAGTACATCATCCTGCAGGACCTTTTCTTCGCCAGCTTCAACCGGGTGGACTCGACCCTGCTGCTCGTGTCGGCCGTCGCCGTCGCCGGGCTGTGCGTCCCGGCCTGGCGACTGCGCCACCGCCTCGACGTCCTGGCCCTGGGCCGGGACACGGCGGTCGGACTCGGCGTGGACTACCGGCGCACCGTGACGCTGGTCCTCGTGATCTGCTCGGTGCTCGTCGCCGTCTCCACCGCCCTGGTGGGGCCGGTGACGTTCTTCGGCCTGCTCATCTCGGCGCTGGCCTACCAGCTCTGCAGCCAGTTCCGGCACGCCGTCGTCCTCCCCATCGCCGTCCTGCTCGGCGTGATCGCGCTCGTGGGCGGGCAACTCGTCCTCGAGCAGATCTTCGCCTTCGACACCGCACTGAGCATCGTCATCGAGTTCACCGGCGGCCTCGTGTTCCTCGCCCTCCTCCTGAAAGGCCGCGTCAGATGATCACCGTCGACCATGCCACGAAGCGCTACGGCACCACTGCTGTGGTGGACGACGTCGGCTGCACCATCCCGAGCGGCGGTGTCACCTCGATCATCGGGCCGAACGGCGCCGGGAAATCGACGCTGCTCTCGCTCATGAGCAGGCTCCTGCCGCTCGACGCGGGGACGGTCTCGGTGGCGGGGCTCGACGTGAGCACGGCGCCGGGGCCCACCCTGGCGCGCACCCTGTCCATCCTGCGGCAGGAGAACCAGCTGACCGTCCGGCTCTCCGTCCGGGACCTCGTGGGCTTCGGCCGGTTCCCGCACAACAACGGGCGTCCCACCGTGGTGGACCGGGAGCACATCGAGCGCGCCCTCGCCTACCTCGACCTGACGGACCTGGCCGACAGATTCGTCGACGAGCTCTCCGGTGGGCAGCGCCAGCGGGCGTTCATCGCGATGGTCCTGGCACAGGACACCGACTACATCCTGCTCGACGAGCCGCTCAACAACCTCGACATGAAGCACTCCGTGGACATGATGCGCCTGCTCCGTCGACTGGTCGACGAGCTCGGGAAGACCGTGGTCCTGGTCATCCACGACATCAACTTCGCCTCCTGCTACTCGGACACGATCATCGCCATGCGCGACGGGGCCCTGATCCACCAGGGCACGCCCGAGGAGATCATGACGCCCTCGGTCCTCCACGACGTGTACGACGTGGACATCCAGGTGGAGCGGATCCGCGGCAACAGGATCGCGGTCTACTTCGCCTAGGCTGGCTGCATGGCGTCGGACAACATCGCGGACATCCTCACCCCCGAGGGCTGGGAGCTGCTGAACTCGCTCGGGCCCTACACGGAGGCCGACAGCATGCGCCTCACCGGGCAGCTCCGGAAGGCCGGGTACTCGCCGGAGGTGGTTGCGGCAGCCCTCACCCAGTCCCGCCTGCGCGCGAAGGCCTCCGCCAAGTTCGGGCCCTTCGCCGACCGCATGATCTTCACCGCCGCCGGCCTGGAGCAGGCCACCCGCCTGACCGTCGCCGCCCGCCATGCGCAACGCTTCGTCGACGCGGGCCTCGTGAAGATCGCGGACCTCGGCTGCGGGCTCGGAGCCGACAGCATGGCCCTTGCCACCCTGGACCGCGATGTCACCGCCGTCGAGCTGGACGAGACGACGGCGGCCGCCGCGACCATGAACCTGATGCCCTTCCCCAACGCCCGGGTCGTCAACGCGGACGCCTCGTTCGTCGACACCACGCAGTACGACGGCGTCTGGCTCGACCCGGCGCGGAGGACGACGACGACCTCGGGTTCCTCCCGGCTCTTCGATCCGGAGGCGTTCTCGCCTCCCCTGTCCTTCGTCCAGGAACTCGCCGACAGCGGGAAGCCGGTCGGCGTCAAGATGGGTCCGGGCATGCCCCACGAATCCATCCCCGCCGGATGCGAGGCCCAGTGGGTCTCGGTGGACGGTGACGTCACCGAGGTGGCGCTCTGGTTCAACGCGCTGAAGCGGGACGGAGTCCGCCGTGCCGCTCTGACCATCGGACCGCGGGGGGCTGCCGAGATGGTGTCCGACCGGGATTTCGGCCACGGCCCGACGCCCGTGATCGGCGAAGCCGCCGGGTACCTCTATGAACCCGACGGCGCCGTCATCCGCGCCGAACTCGTGGCGGACCTCGCGGACCGGCTGGGCGGGCATCTGCTCGATCCGATGATCGCCTACATCTGCGCACCGCTCCTGACGGACACTCCGTTCGCCCGCGCCTACCGCGTGCTCGAGGTCCGCCCCTACAACGTCAAGGCCCTGAAGGCGTGGGTCCGCACCGAGGGCATCGGGGTGCTGGACATCAAGAAGCGCGGCACCTCGGTCACGCCGGAGGAGGTCCGGAAACTGCTCCTGACCGGATCGGGCAAGGGCAGGAAGAAGGCGACCCTCGTCCTGACGCGCATCGGGGACGAGCGTGTGGCGATCGTCGTCGAACCTGTTCCCCTCTGACCGAGCCACACATCGCGCGCCCGTGCAACCGGCCGGGAACCACCCGCGGAAGGGCCCGTGTTCCTAGACTCGATGGTGAGGATCCGGCACGAGGAAGGGACACCCCCATGGCAGACGGAACGGCGCACTCCCCCGACATACGGCACGGCGTGCTCTTCGACGTGGACGGCACGCTCGTCGACTCGAACTACCAGCACACCGTCGCCTGGTGGCAGGCGTTCCGCCGCTTCGGACATGACGTACCCATGGCGGAGATCCACCGGGCCATCGGCATGGGCGGGGACAAGCTCGTGGCACACCTCCTCGGAGACGATCGCGACGCAGAGCAGGACGCCGAGCTCGACTCCACCCACGGCGCGGTCTTCTCGACCTACTGGCCCGGTCTCCGCGCCTTCGAGGGCGCTGGGGACCTCGTGCGCCGGTGCGCCGAGGACGGGCTGACCGTGGTCCTCGCGTCGTCCGCCTCGCAGCAGGAGCTCGGCGTGCTTCGCGGCATCATCGGTGCCGACGAGGCGATCACCGCCGCGACGAGCTCGGGTGACGCGGACAACAGCAAGCCCTCTCCCGACATCCTCGAGGCCGCCCTCGGTGCCGGCGGGCTGGAGGCCGCGAACGCAGTCTTCGTCGGAGACTCGGTATGGGACGTCCGGGCCGCGTCCGAGCTGAAGATCCCGACGATCGGCCTCGCCTCGGGCGGCACGAGCGAAGCGGAACTGCGCGACGCCGGAGCTGTCGAGGTCTACAAGGACATCCGTGCACTGCTCGATGCATTCGACGACGGTGCACTGCACAGACTTGCCACCTCGTGACCTGACAGGGAGCCCGGTGCCGTTCCTTCGGTGGAACGCCGCCCGCCCGGCCGGTCGGCCAGCCGGCCGGGGCTGCGCCGGCTAGTCGGAGCTACTGAGGAGCCGGCGCCGGGCGCTCAGGAGCTCGAGCTCAGGCCTTGCCGCGACGAACCGCTCCACGGAGTCCAGCACGTCCACCACATGCTGCCGATCACCACCGACCACCCCGGCACCGACCACGGCCCTGCGGTGCAGATCCTGGTGTCCCACTTCGGCGACCGACAGCTCGAACCGGCGACGGAGCTCCGAGACCAGCGGACGTACCACCGACCGCTTGCCCTTCAGCGAGTGGACATCCCCGAGCAGGACGTCGAACTCGACGAATCCGATCCACATGGCGGTCCTCCTCCGTGAGCGTACGAGTACTGTAGCGAACCCACCGTGTGCCGTCCGAAGGCATGAGGGTAGGGTGGAGGTAGTTGTCTAGAAGAAGGCGGCTGTCTTCGGCTCTTCTCCTCGTCACCCTCGCCACAGCGCCGGGTACCCTGCAGCAGAGCACCACCCCCGGAAGGGGCGTGCAGCATGAACACCCGGAAAAGTACTTCTTCGACAACGTCCTGCAGGCGGCCCCCTCCGGCGTCCTGCCTCTCCTTCGGACCACGACCGACCCCGCGCCTGCTGCTCTGAGCCGGGGTTCCCCGGTTCTCCTCCGTCGAGCCGCGCCCGCCCCTCGGGCTGACACCTCCTCCACCGCTTCGCGCGATCGCCCGACCGGCTCACGCCCGTCCGCACTGCCTTCCCCGACTGCAAAGGACCACCACCATGACGCAGCACATCGATGCTTTCCTGAATACCTGCCTCACCGTCACCGCCGACGGCTCACTGGTCTCCCTCGACGAGTTCGAGGGCCTGTACGTCTACTGGTGCTCGCACCAGGACGACGATGTCCTCGAGACCGCAGAAGTTCTCGACCTCCTCACCCCTGCCGGGGTGGAGCTGACGCAGCGGAACGGCGTGGACTATGTCGAAGGGCTCCTCCTCACGGGTCCCGTCGCGGCAGAGTTCATCCTGTCCTGTGAGTTCTCCGGTGCGTGGGGGCAGCCTGACTCCCTGGAGCTCGCCGAACTCCGCGAGGTAGCCACCGCCTAGGTCGGCGAGAAGTTCGGATGGCCAGGACGATGGCCGGATCGATCGGTACACCTGCGGTGGCAGCGCTGACGGCGGCAGATATCCCGTTCACGCTCCGCCCGTACCCGCACGACGACGGGGTGTCCTCCTTCGGCCTGGAAGCTGCGGCAGCCCTGGGCGTCGAACCGGAGCGGGTCTTCAAGACGCTCATGGCGAGTGTCGAAGCAGTCGTCGTGGTCGCCGTCGTACCGGTCAGCGGATCGCTGGACCTCAAGGCACTCGCGCACGTGTTCGGGAAGCGCAGGGCGGTGATGGCCGATCCCGCCGTCGCCCGACGTCGCTCGGGTTATGTCCTGGGAGGGATCTCGCCCCTCGGGCAGCGTCAGCGGTCTCCGGTCGTCATCGACGAGACGGTCATGCTGCATGCGACGGTCTTCGTGTCCGGCGGCCGGCGCGGGCTCGACATCGAGCTGGCGCCGACGGATCTCATCGTTGCCACGCAGGCTCGAACCGCTCCCATCGCCGGCGCGTAGGGTCCGGCGGTCCGCCCTACGGTCGCACCTTCCCACCCGGAGCCGGCGCCTGCCTCCTCTGGGTCCTGAGGAAGTCCATCTCCTCCGGCGAGAGCCAGTGCTCCCCGTGCTCGTCGAGGTGGAGGGAAGCGCCCGCTGCTTCGACCCGGTTCGCATAGGTCCGGGGCAGGACCATCGTTCCGGGATTCTGCAGGAGCCATTGCCGGACCGCCGGGTCGAGTGAGGTCCACAGAATGCTGATGCTGGTCATGGTGGTACTTTCCGGTCGGGGTCAGCGGACGATGAGGACATTGCCCTCGGCGTGGTGCAGTACTGCGTGGACCGCGGATCCGAGCCGGGCACCGAGGGTGTTGGTCCCCTTCGCGCCGAGCACCACGCAGGCGGCCCTCCGGGCATGGTGCACGATCACCCCGGGCACCGAGGGCTCGGCGAACGAGTCCTCGATGACGCTCAGGTCGGTGTCCGCCGGCAGGAGGTTCAGTGCCTGCTGGATCACCGGATCGTGCTCCGGGTCCGGCAGCCGTGTCCGCACGTGGCGGCTGTAGGGCCTGACGTGGAGGACACGCAGGGGCGCGTGCAGCGTACTCGCCAGCGCCGCTGCGGCGACCACCGCGCGGTCACTCTCCGGGGAGCCGTCGACGGCGACCAGCACGTCCCCGTTCTCCGGCCGGTCCACGCGCACCACCGCGACGGGACACGATGCCGCTGCCGCCAGGTGGAGACTCACCGACCCGACCAGCAGGCCCGCGAAACCACCGAGACCACGGGTACCGGTGACGAGCAGGGACGCGTCGACCGAGAGCCTGGTCAGGACCTCCGAGGGGAAACCGGTGATCAGGCGCACGCTGACGTCGACGGCGGGCTCGGCACCCTTGGCGAGGTCCAGGCCCTCAGCCGCCGTCCGCTCGGCCGCCCGCTGCAGGCCGCTGTCCTTGACATCGGTCACCGGACCCAGGTTCTCGGTGAAGAACGGCCACACCCAGCAGTGCACGACCACCAGAGCAAGGCCCGCGGAGGCTGCGTGATGGGCTGCCCACAGGACGGCCCGCCGGGATCCGTCCGATCCGTCGTAGCCGACGACGACCGGTTTCGCGTGGACTCCCTGCGCGTCGGCGCTGCCGCCCGCGCTCATGCCGCAGCTTCTACGGACGGCAGGGCGATGCTCTGACCCTCAGGCAGCTTCGGAGCGCCGTGGGAGACCAGGACCGGGCAGGCTGCCCGTTCGGCGACTGCCGAGCTGACCGAGCCGAGCAGCAGGCCACTGAACCCGCCGTGTCCTCGGGAACCGACCACGACCAGTGAGGCGTTCCTGCTCTGTTCGATCAGGGTCTCTGCGGGTGAACCGTGCACGACCCGGGGCTCGATCCTGCACGGGACACCGTCGGGGAAAGCGTCGGACAGGGCCTGGTCGAGGGCTTTGCCGGCGAGTTCCTCGTAGTTCCAATCCATCGGCGTGTAGATGCCGAACACCACGGGGTACTGCCACACCGATACTGCGTGGAGGACATCGCCCATGAGGGGAACCATGCGAGCGGCGAGTTGAAGGGCGGCGACCGACGAGGCGGAGCCATCCACGCCCACGACGATGACGCGTTCGGATGATGGGACGGTTTCCATGGTGGATCCTTCACTCGGAGGAGACGTGCTCGTTCCCGATGATGCCGTGTTCCCCCGGGGACCAGTAGGGCCGAACGGCCCGACCTGGAACCGGGACGTATGGCACTGACGGAGTTCCACCGGACAGGTCATGCTGGTGGTCGGTGGAATCAGCCCTCGCTCGGGCCACACCTCAGGAGAAACGGAGAGATTCGGATGCGATCGATGAGGATGGTCGAGGGATGAAGGATGTGACGGTCTTCCTCCTCGATGACCACGAGCTGGTGCGGCGCGGTTTGCGGGAGCTGCTCGAGGCCGAGGGATGCGTGATCGTCGGCGAGTCCGGGTCGGCAGAAGAGGCGACGCGCCGGATCCCGGCGCTGTCCCCGGACATCTCCATCCTGGATGCGAGGTTGCCGGATGGCACGGGTATCGAGGTGTGCAGGGACGTCCGCTCGATCGACCCGACGCTCTCGTGCGTCATCCTGACCAGCTACGACGACGACCAGGCGGTGCGCGGTGCCGTGCTCGCCGGTGCGTCCGGGTACATCCTGAAGAACATCCTCGGCTCGGACCTCGTGGGGAAGGCACGTCGGGCAGCCGCCGGCGAGTCGCTGTTCGAGCCCGGGATGAGGGAGCGCATCACCGCCGGTCTGCAGGAGGCGCCGGCGGAGGACCTGCGCCTCGCCGGTCTGACGGCGCAGGAGAAGAAGGTCCTGGCCCTGATCGGCGGCGGCCTGACCAACCGCGAGATCGGCGTCGAACTCTTCCTGGCCGAGAAGACCGTCAAGAACTATGTGTCCTCGCTGCTGTCGAAGCTCGGTTTCCAGCGCCGCACCCAGGCGGCTGTCTACATCTCCCGGTCTCCCGGATCCTCGGTCCGCTGAGCGCTGAGCGGCAGGGTCAGCAGGACGACGGTGCCCTCGCCCAGCTCACCCGAGACGGAGAGAGTGCCCCCGCACAACTCGGCGCGGCGCCGCAGGTTCGCCAGTCCGCTCTCGGCAGCAGTGTGGTCGAACCCGCGCCCGTCGTCGGAGATCGTCAACTCGAGCCGTTCCGGCAGGGCCTGCAACGACACCGTGATCGAGTCCGCGTCGGCATGACGCACCGCGTTGGAGAGGCTTTCCAGCAGGATTGCCCGCACATGATCGGCCCACTGCGCCTCGATCACGGAGTCCAGAGGGCCGGAGAGCTGCACCACGGGCTGGATCGGATGACCATCGAACACGTCCGCCACCAGGGCGAAGATGCTGGAGGTGAACGACGGCGTGATCTGCGGGACCGAGCGCAGCGAATAGATGGTGTCCCGCAACTCCCGGATCGTGGCATCGAGTTCCGCAGTGACCGTGGTGATGCGGTCGAGTGGCTCGGGCGCGGACACGAACTTGCGCAGGCTCTGCATACTGAGCCCCGCTGCGAACAACCGCTGGATGACCAGGTCATGGAGGTCACGTGCTATCCGGTCGCGGTCCCCGAAGACGGCCTCCTGCTCCCGCTGCCGGTGGACCCGTAGCAGTTCCAGGGCCAGCGACACATGTGAGGTGAAGGAGCGCACCATCTCCCGGTCGACGTCCGAGAACGGCGGAGCGTCCGCGGGGCGACCCACCAGGAGGAAGTGACGGTTTCCTGCCACTGCGAGTCGTGTGCACAGGGCCGTCGAGATGATCGCCGGTGGCACCCCCGGTATCAACTCCTCCATGTCCGCCGGCGTCAGCAGCAACGGTGGTGAGATGGCCGTCAGATCAGCGAGAAGCGGTGTGTGCACGCCAGATCGCCCGATGAACGCCCCGGCGTCCGCGCCGTCGGCCGCCTCACAGATCAGACCGCGGTGATGGCCGACGTCGCGGAGGACGACGCTCAGCTCGCTGTGGGACGCGTGGAGTGCGTGGTGGGCGACCAACTCGAGATCGTTCCGGGCGTCGTCGGTCTGCTCGAGGAGTTCACGAGCGGCGTTGAGTCCGCCCTCCAGCCACCGCGTCCGCCGAGTGGCCTCGTCGAACAATCGGGAGTTCTCGATGGCGACCCCGGCGGCCGCCGCCAGCACGACGAGCAGTTGCTCGTCCGCATCGGAGAAGTCGCCTCCTCCGTTCTTCTCGGTGAGGTACACATTCCCGAAGACTTTTCCGTGGATCCGGATCGGCACCCCGAGAAAGGACGTCATCTGAGGGTGGTGGGCAGGAAGACCGACGGCATGCTCATGCCGCCGCAGGTCGTGGAGCCGCAACGGGCGAGGTTCCGTGATGAGGAGTCCGAGGACACCGTGCCCTTCCGGGAACAGACCGATCCTCCGGATCTCATCATCTCGGAGCCCGACCGTGATGAAGTGGCTCAGCGTCTGGTTCGGTCCGATGACGCCCAGGGCACCGTACCGTGCGTCCACCAGCTCGCAGCACGCCGTGATGACGCGCTCGAGCACGGCGCCCAGGTCGATGTCCTCCGCCATGGCCGCGAAGGCTGCGAGCAGGCTGCCGATCCCGGCGGTCGCCCCGGTGACCGGGTCCGGGCTCGCCGTCGTCGGGGGTAGCCGGTCCGTCGGTAGTGCCACTGAATGCTCCCGGGATAGCGTGCGCCTCGGATCGATGATCCACTGCTGGCCGATCAGGTCCTCAGGTGGACGATGGCGCGAACCTGAGGTCCGACGCCGACTGCGGAGGAGTCGCGGAGCGTCACCCCCGGCGTCACGCCCATAGTGTCACGCTATCGACACCGATCCCAGAGCCGGAATCCCCGACCGGCACCTGCGTCAGCAGGAGCTTCCTCGGGCAGCGGCCCCGATCAGGGACTTTCGACCCTGACCGTCGGGCCTCCTTGCTCCGTACCGTGGGACGACCACGACGAGGAAAGGGTTGCATCCACGATGACCACACCTGATCAGGGCGTCTACTGGGACTCCCCCGGATCCCTGCGAGCGTCCCACGAGCTGCCGCCGTCCGAGTGCTGGGCCCTGGCGACGACACGCACCACAGGCCGCCTCGGATTCTTCCGCGACGGGCTCCTGGACATCTTCCCCGTGAACTACTTCGTGCTGGCGGAGAACCTGTACTTCCGGACCTCCGCCGACGGAATCATCGCCACGAGCTCCCTGGTGCACGCGGCGTTCCAGATCGACCACGCCGACAGGACGACCTCGACCGGCTGGACCCTGCTCTTCAACGGCCCGGCCTCGCGCATCGACGAACCGGAGCTCCTGACGGTTCTGTGGGGCAAGGCGGTCGAGGGGCCATGGGCGCCGGGCCGGCGTGACGTGTTCTACGGACTCTGCCCCACGCTGGTGCGTGGACGGCGCGTGGACACCACGCACTAGGCCGCGTCGGACCACCGGTCGCGGCACGTCCCACCTCCTGACGCGCCAAGCACCGGGGCCACCGCGCTACGGTGGGGGCGTGACGACCATCAGTGACGTTCCCCCCGCCGGCAGCGAGGTCCTGGCTCCGTCCAGGCCGATGACTCCCAGCCCGTACCGGGAACCCGGGTCGGCGTCCGGGCGCCGACCATGAATGCGTCGCGACCCGGGGCGCCGCCCCCTCGGGCCACACCGCCCGTCCTCCCTCCATGGCCCGCCGTCGCGCCCGCTCACGGGCGGGTCAGGCTCCGGGGGTTCGACGACGGCGATGTCACCATGGTGCGCGAGCTCTCCACCGATCCCTACGTCCCGCTGACAGGCACGCTCCCCCCTTCCTGCGACGAAGCAGGCGCCCTGGCGTACATCGAGCGCCAGCGTCGGCGCCACGTCGAAGGGACGGGGTTCTCCTTCGCGATCTCCGATGCCTCCTCCGGCCGGGCCCTGGGGATGATCGGGTTGTGGCTGCGGGACTACTCCCACGGACGCGCCCAGGCGGGGTACGCCGTCGCTCCATCGGCGCGTCGCCGATCGGTGGCCTCGGACGCACTGCGTGCCCTGTCCTCGTTCGCGTGGACACTCCCGGGCCTCCACCGCCTGGAACTGCATGCCGAGCCGTGGAACGTGGCGTCGGCCACCGTGGCGCGCAGGGCCGGTTTCGCCTACGAAGGCCTGCTGCGGGGGTACCAGGAGATCGGCGGGGTCCGACGCGACCTCGAGTCCTACGCGCTCATCCGGACAGCGCCGCCCGAGACCGTGACGCCGCCGGTCGATGGTATGCGAACGGAGATGACGGAAGGCCGTCCCACGTCCGAGCCCTGATGAACGGTGATGGTGGCCGGGAGCGGGATCGCTTCGCGATCGCGCAGGTACGCACCGAGCGATGCGGCCGCTGACCCCGTTGCCGGGTCCTCACGGACACCGCCCGGCGGGAACGGGTTCCTCGCCTCGAAGACAACGGGACCGAGGCGGTGGACGACGGCGATCGTCGCGCCCCACCCCTGCTCGGACATGAGCGCCTTGAGCCCGTCGTAGTCGTAGTCGAGGCTCCGCAGGATCGAGGCGTCACGGACGGGCACCACGGGATGCGTGTTCCCTGCGAAAGCGAGCAGCACGGGCAGGCCGTCGGCGAGCGCGGTCTCGGACAGGCGGAGGTGCTGCAGGAGCCGGGCACGCACCCCGGCGTCGATCGTTCCCACCCACGGATCCACCGTGACCAGTGATGCGAGCAGGCGCCCGCCGTCGTACTCCGTCCGCACCTCGAGCGGGCCGACCGGCGTCGAGAGGACCAGGGCGCCGGGCCCGTGGCGTTCGGCCAGGGCTACGGCCGTCGCGATGGTCGCGTGGCCGCAGAAAGGGATCTCCGCCTCGGGTGCGAAGTACCGGATGGTGGCCCTCCCGGCGGCCAGACCCGAGATGAAGGCACTCTCCGCGTAGCCGATCTCGGCCGCCATGGCCTGCATCCGTTCGGGCGCCAGACCATCGGCGTCGAGGACCACCCCGGCAGGATTGCCGCCGTCGGGCCGGTCCGTGAATGCTGCGTAGCGGAGGATCTCCATGGACCGATGCTAGCTCCGGTCATGGGGCAGGGGTCAGCCGTCGAAGGATGCCGGGTCCCCGGCGGGCGTGTTCGTCCTCCGGTTGATCAGCCAGGTGAGGAGCCACAGGACCACGCCTATCGCCATCAGTCCTCCCGCGATCTGGTACTGGACGACGTCGCGTCCCACCCAGGGACCTGCGAGGAAGGCACACAGCAGGGCCGCCACGATGGGCAACGGTCCGGGCGAGGTGAAGAAGACCTTGCGATTGACATCGCGCTTCCTCCGCAGCACCACGCAGGCGACGTTGACCACGGTGAAGACACACAGGAGCAGGAACGCCGTGGTCCCCGAGAGGTTGGCGACGATATTGCTGTCCGGGTCACTCGTCACGTACAGGATCAGGCCGAGGGCCAGGACGGTGGAGAAGAGGATGCCCGCCCAGGGCGTGCAGCGGACCGGCAGGACCTTGCCGAGCTGTCGGGGCAGCACATCCTGGCGGGCCATGCCGTAGATGAGCCGGCTCGCCATCAGCATGTTGATCAGTGCGGTGTTCGCGACGGCGAAGACGGCCAGGAAGGGGAAGATCCGGTCGATGGGGAAGTCGGGGGACCCTTTGTGCACCACCTCCAGCAGTGCTGCGCCCTCCGCCTCCCGGATCCCCTCGAGCTCGGTGGGGCTCAGCACCGTCACGACGGAGATGGCGACGAGCATGTAGCAGATGACCGCGATACCGAGACCGGTGAGCATGGTGCGGGGGAAGATGCGCTCGGGGTTCTGGGTCTCCTCGACCATGTTCACCGAGTCCTCGAACCCCACCATCGCGAAGAAGGCGATCGAGGTGGCGGCGGTGACCGCGAGGAACAGGCCCTTGTCCTGGTAGTCGGTGAAGACGAAGACCTGGCCCACGTTACCCTCGCCCTGGATCATCACGAAGAAACCGACGCCGATGACGATGCACAGCGCTGTGACCTCGACGAGGGTCAGGACCACGTTGAACTTCACGCTCTCCCCGACCCCGCGGAGGTTGATCACGGCGAGCAGCAGCATGAATCCCAGGGCCACCGCGGTGATGATGCCCTGTCCCGGCATGTCCAGCCAGCCGTTGATCTCCAGCCCGCCGAAGAAGTTCTGGGCGAGCACGTTCGCGGAGGTGGCCGCACTGGTGATTCCGGAACAGACGACGGCGAAGGCCACCAGGAAGGTGACGAAATGGATGCCGAAGGCCTTGTGGGTGTAGAGGGCGGCGCCTGCGGCCTGCGGATACTGGGTCACCAGCTCGAGGTAGGAGAAGGCCGTCATCGTGGCAACGATGAACGCGAGCAGGAACGGCAGCCAGACGAGACCGCCGACGGTACCGGCCATGGTCCCGGTGACGGCGTAGACGCCGGCCCCGAGGATGTCCCCGACGATGAACAGCAGGAGCAGTTTGGGCCCGAGAACCCGTTTCAGCTCCGGTTCGCCGCTGGCCGTCGACGCGTCGGACGCTTGCTCGGCAGAAGTACTCATGGACGGCCTCCCTGTGGTTTTCCACCTCACTGTGATCCTCATCAGTCTGCTTAGCAAGGGGTTGGCGCAACGAACTCGCGCGTGACGGGATCCACCGCACGGGCCCTGCTGCTGCCCGAGGACACCGACAGGCGATCCGCTGTTCCAGTTCGCCTCGAGAACGAAGAGGATGATCCCCACGAAGCGCAGCACCGAGGACAGGCCATGGAGTAGGGCGGCTGGAATAGGCTGGATGGATGGATTCCGCGCCGCTTCCCGACGCCCGCCTCCGCGCACAGCTGCAGTCCGTGCGGCGCACGGCGACGTCGGATGCCGACTGGAGGTCCTTCGAGGCCCGCTTCGACACCGAGTTCCCCCGTCTGCAGTCCCTCTTCCGCCGGATCTACGGTGCGGAGGCGGACGCCGATCTGGTGCACCTGGTGCTGGACGCCGCCACATCCTGGCAGGAGCGCCCAGCAGATCTCAAGGCTGTCGATGCCTCCCGGGCCATGGCTCCCGACTGGTTCCAGTCCCACAGCATGCTGGGAGGGGTGTGCTATGTGGACCTGTACGCCGGGAATCTCTCCGGCCTCCGCGAGCGCATACCGTACTTCCGCGAACTCGGCCTCACCTACCTGCACCTGATGCCACTGTTCCGGGCCCCCGACGAGAATTCCGACGGTGGCTACGCGGTCTCCAGCTACCGTGACGTCGACCCCCGGCTCGGCACCATGGAGGACCTCGCGGAGCTCGCGCGGGAGCTCCGCGAGAACGGCATCTCCCTCGTGGTGGACTTCATCTTCAACCACACCTCGAACGAACACGAGTGGGCACGACAAGCCATCGCCGGCGACCCCGACTACGCCGACTTCTACTGGATCTACCCCGACCGCCGGCTGCCCGACGCCTACGAGCAGACCGTCCGCGAGATCTTCCCCGACGACCACCCGGGTTCCTTCGTGCAGCTCGAGGACGGACGGTGGATCTGGGCCACCTTCTACTCCTTCCAGTGGGACCTCAACTACCGCAACCCGAAGGTCTTCCGCGCCATGGCCGGAGAGATGCTCTATCTGGCGAACCAGGGCGTGGACATCATCAGGATGGACGCCGTCGCCTTCATCTGGAAGCAGCTCGGCACACCCTGCGAGAGCCTCCCCGAGGCGCACCTGCTCCTCCAGGCCTTCAACGCCGTCTGCCGGCTCGCGGCGCCGTCGCTCCTGTTCAAGTCAGAAGCGATCGTGCACCCCGACGAGGTGGTCCGGTACATCGACCCGGGCGAATGCCAGCTCAGCTACAACCCGCTGCAGATGGCGCTGATCTGGAACTCCCTCGCGACCCGGGACGCCACTCTCCTCGCCCAGGCCCTCGAACGCCGGCACGAGATTCCCGACGGCACCGCGTGGGTCAACTACGTCCGCAGCCATGACGACATCGGCTGGACCTTCTCCGACGAGGACGCCGCCGAACTCGGCATCAACGGACACGACCACCGCCGCTTCCTCAATGCCTTCTACGTCAACCGCTTCCCCGGCAGCTTCGCCCGCGGCGTCCCCTTCCAGGACAACCCCCGCACGGGCGACTGCCGGATCTCCGGCACGACGGCGTCACTGGCGGGGCTGGAGGCAGGCGACGACGGTGCCGTCGCCCGCATCCTCCTGGCGCACTCCATCATCCTGAGCACCGGCGGCATCCCCCTGCTGTACCTGGGCGACGAGGTCGGGCAGCTGAACGACTACGCGTACACCCTGGATCCGGCGAAAGCCGGAGACAGCCGCTGGGTAGGCCGCCCCGCCTATCCCGCCGCGCGCTACGCGGCCGGCAGGGATCCGGAGACACCGGCCGGGATGATCCTCGCCGGCCTCCGGCATCTCATCGACGTCCGGAAACACACTCCGGAGCTGTCCGGCGGACGGTTGATCCCCTTCCATACGAACAATCCGCACGTCCTGGGCTACCAGCGGCCCGGGCTGCCCGACACGCCCGGAGCATCACCGTCCACCGTCGTCGTGCTCGCCAATGTCGCCGACAGTCCGCAGCACGTCGGCGCCGCGACGCTGTCCGGCCTGCCCGCGACGGCACTGGATCTCATCAGCGGCGAAGGGTGCGTGCTGCGCGCCGGCCTCACCCTCGAGCCGCACGGCGTCCGGTGGTTCAGGGTGTAGCCGCCGGAGGTCCTGCTACCCCTGCAGGCGGGAGAACTCACCAGCCGCGCGGACCTGCTCCGGGGTGGGCCGGATACCCGTGTAGAGGACGAACTGCTCCTCGGCCTGGAGTGCCACCACCTCCGCGCCGGTGATGACCGGGGTGCCGGCAGACCGCGCCGCGAGGATGAGTGGCGTCTCGGACGGCGAGGCGACGACGTCGAACACCACCTGCGCGGCGTCGATGGCGGGCTGCGGGAACGCGAGCGCCTGCGCATCAGGACCCACCATGCCGAGCGGCGTCACGTTCAGGAGAACGTCCGCCCCCGTCTCCCCCACCTCCGCCTGCCACCGGAAACCGTAGAGGTCCGCGAGCGCGCGACCGGTCCGCTCATTGCGGGCGGCGACGGTCACCCGGGTGAAGCCGGAGTCCCGCAGTGCGGCGACGACGGCCTTCGCCATACCTCCGGATCCCTGCACGAGGACGGAGGAGGCCGTCGGGACGGAGTGCTCGCGGAGCAGCCGCTCCACCGCCAGGTAGTCGGTGTTGTAGGCCGTGAGCACGCCGTCGTCGTTCACGATGGTGTTGACGGAATCGATCGCCTTCGCCGAGGGATCCAGCCGATCCACGAGCGCGATCACATCCTCCTTGAACGGCATCGACACCGCGCAACCCCTGATGCCGAGGCCGCGGACTCCGGCGATCGCGGAGGGCAGGTCGGTGGTGGTGAAGGCCTTGTAGATGTAGTTCAGGCCCAGCTCCTCATACAGGTAGTTGTGGAAGCGCGTTCCGATGTTGCTCGGGCGCGCGGCCAGGGAGATGCACAGGGTCATGTCTTTGTTCAGGATCGGCACCCGCCCATCATTCCAGCAGTGCGGTGCGCAGGCCCAACCACCCCACCCCCCCCGTGCCGGGCGAGGCACTAATATTGGGACGAGTCTCTCCCGCGACGGCGCGTTGCCGAGGCACCACCATCCCGCACCGTTCCAGGAGCAAGCCCTTGAAGATCGACTTCGCCCAGTCAGCCCAGTCCACGCTCGGCGTCGAGTGGGAGCTCGCCCTCGTGGACCGCTACAACGGCGAACTGGTGTCGGTGGCCAACGAGGTGCTCCGCGGGGTCAGCGCGAACCACCCCGAACTGCAGGACGACGACGAGCACCCGCACATCAAGCAGGAGCTGCTGCTCAACACCGTAGAACTGGTGACGGGGGTCTGCACCACGGTGGGCGAGGCCAAGGAGGACCTCCGCCGCTCCCTCGCCGCGGTCCGTGAGGTCACCGACCCCATGGCGGTCGAGCTGTTCTGTGCCGGCTCGCACCCCTTCAGCGCTCCGCGTGCCCAGCAGGTCACCGACAAGGAACGCTACGCGAAGCTCATCGACCGGACTCAGTGGTGGGGCCAGCAGATGGTCATCTACGGGGTGCACGTGCACGTGGGTCTGGACCACAGGGACAAGGCACTGCCTGTCGTCGACGGCCTCACCAACTATTTCCCGCACTTCCAGGCCCTCTCGGCGTCATCCCCCTTCTGGGGAGGAGAGGACACCGGCTACGCATCCCAGCGGGCACTCATGTTCCAGCAGCTGCCCACCGCCGGCCTGCCCTTCCACTTCGACGACTGGGCGGGGTACGAGTCCTATGTCCAGGACATGTTCACCACCGGGGTGATCGACTCCGTCAGCGAGATCCGTTGGGACATCAGACCGGTGGGCAATCTCGGCACGGTGGAGATGCGGGTCTGCGACGGCCTGTCGACCCTGCGTGACGTCGGCGCCGTCGCCGCCCTCACCCAGTGCCTCGTCCACGAATTCTCGGAGACGCTGGAGTCCGGTGGCACCATCCCCACCATGCAGCCGTGGCACATCCAGGAGAACAAGTGGAGGGCGGCCCGGTACGGACTCGAGGCCATCATCATCCTCGACGCCGAGGGCAACGAGCAGCTCGTCACGGAGCACCTCGTCGAGGTGCTGAACCGGCTCGAACCGATCGCCGGGAGGCTCGGGTGCAGTGCCGAGCTCGCGGACGTCGAGGGGATCCTGCAGCGCGGCGCCGGTTACCAGCGCCAGCGGGCGGTCGCAGCACAGCACGACGGCGACCTGCGCGCCGTGGTGCTCGACATGGTGCGGCAGCTCCGCGAGGAGGATCGGCCGGCAGACCGCTAGCCGCCCGAGCCCTTCTCGGGCAGGTTCAGCGTGAGCCGCCGGTGAAACGGTCGTCCGTGGTCGGGTTGTCGGCGGGCGAGTCCTCAAGGCCGAGATTGCCCGCGAGTGTCTCCACGGTCGGCTCTGCGTCCGGCACTGCCTGGTTCGAGATGAGATCCACCTCGTCGGCGGCCGTCAACGGGCCGTCCTGGATCTGACCGACATCGGTGGGATCCACCCCGTCCGTGCTGCCCAGGTCCTTCAGGTGATGTTCTGCGCTCGGCTGGTCCATACGTCCGAGCCTAGGGGCGGCATCACCCCGCCGGCATCGGGGCCCCTCGTGCTTCTCCACCTTGCACCTGCCGGCCCCGAGGTGTACCGGAGCTCCCTGCCTGCTCAGTCCCCGGTCAGCACGCAGACCCACCCGAACTGCTGCAGCGTCGCCCCGTCGATGTCCGCCCCGCTGATGGGATCGCGGCCGGTCACGCCGACGTCGACGGTCTCGTGTCCGTGATTGATCACCGTCAGGAGCTGTCCCCGCCGGATCGCCTCGACCATCGATGGAAGACCGGCCAGGACGGGTTCCGCCCCGGCTGCGCCGAACACGTGCTCGAGCACCTGCCGGGCGCCGTCGCCGTCGGGCACGGTGGCGAGGTAGTAGGCGGTTCCCGCTCCCGTCCGGTGCGCGGTGAAGGCCGGGCGCCCGGCTTCACGCCCGCCCTCGAAGCTCGCCAGGACCTCCGCGTCGACGGCGTGCACCTCCTCGGCGAGCAGGGATCCCGGGAAGTCGATGCCCGCCCCTGCCACCTGGGCGTGCTGCTGGCCGGGTCCGGAGGCGCCCGGCGGGACCAGGGCGCCGAAGTCCTCGATGACCACTCCCACCAGGTCCCGCAGCTGGACACCGTATCCGCCGGCCCGGAACCTGTCGTGCTCGTCGACGACGTCGGAGAAAGCCGTGACCAGCAGGTGCCCGCCTCGCTCGACGTAGCCCCTCAGGTTCGCTGCCGCTCCTTCGCCGAGCAGGTAGAGGTGGGGTGCGACGACGGCACGATACTGCCCCAGCTCGGCAGTGGGCGGAAGGAGGTCCACCTGGACGTGGAGGCGGTGGGCGGCGTCGTACCAGCCGCGCAGCAGCGACAGGTAGTCGAGGGAGGTGGGGTGATCCGGGTTCTCGATGGCCCACCAGTTCTCCCAGTCGAGCAGGATCGCCACCCTGGCTGTGCCGTCGTCGGGGCGCAGGTCCGGCAGTTCCTTCAGCTGGGCCCCCAGAGCCACCACCTCGCGCCAGGTGCGCGTCCCGGTTCCGGCGTGGGGCAGCATGCCCGAATGGAATTTCTCCGAACCCGCGCGCGACTGGCGCCACTGGAAGAACAGGATCCCGTCCGCCCCGCGGGCGACGGCCTGCATGCCCTGCGCGGCGAGCTGGCCGGGAGCCTTCGGCGCGTTGCTGGGCCGCCAGTTCACCGCGCTGGACGCCTGCTCCATGAGGAGCCAGGGCGTTCCCGGCTTGAGTGAGCGCATGAGGTCCCCGTGGAAGGCCGCCTCGCGGAAGCTCTCCGGGTCGTTGGGGTCCGGGTACAGATCATCGCTGATCACGTCGAGCTCAGCCGCCCACCCGGCGTAGTCGACGGGTTTGAACGCTCCCATGAAGTTGGTGGTGATGGGCTGGGTGGCGCCCGAGGCGCGGATGATGTCACGCTCCATCCGGTAGCACTCGAGGAACATGTCCGAGGTGAAGCGGCGGTAGTCGAGCAGTTGACCGGGATTGAGACTGTAGGGCGCCTGCCTCGGCGGGAAGACCTCGTCGAAGCGGCCGTAGCGCTGGGACCAGAACATGGTGCCCCAGGCCTCGTTGAGCGCGTCGATCGTGCCATAACGGTTCGTCAGCCAACCGCGGAAGGCGTCCCGCGCAGCATCCGAGTAGTCCGTGGCGAGATGGCAGCCGTACTCGTTGTTCACGTGCCAGAGGACCACGGCAGGGTGACCGGCGTAGCGGTCGGCGATCCGTGTGACGAGTTCGGACGCCAGCCTGCGGTACGCGGGCGAGGACGGCGCGTAGTGCTGCCGGCTCCCGTGCCAGTAGGGGCTTCCGTGCTCGTCCGCGGCGAGCATCTCCGGATAGGCGACCGTGGCCCACGGCGGCGGCGACGCCGTCGCGGTCGCCAGATCGACGGCGATCCCGCCGTCGTGGAGCAGGCCGATGATGCGGTCGAGCCAGCCGAAGTCGAACTCGTGTTCCGAGGGCTGGATGCGGGCCCACGAGAAGATCCCCAGGCTGACCATCGTGACGCCGGCCTCCTGCATGCGCGTCACGTCCTCCGGCCACACGTCCTCGGGCCACTGTTCGGGGTTGTAGTCGCCGCCGTAGTACAAGTTGACTCCAAAGGGGATTCGTCGGGAAGGATTGCGGGTCAGGACCGGCGACGGCGCTCGCGCACCGAGGTTGCCAGCGCGGCGAAGACGAGGCAACCGATCCCCGGGATGATCAGTGGTGGTAGTTGCCATGCGACCATCGCGGTGAGCACCACCGCCGCGACGAGCCAGAGCACCCCTGCGGGATCAGCACGCGCATCGCGAAGCCATGCCAGTGTTGCGACCCGCCATGATCGCACTGCCGGCCACCGCGCTGTCGTGCCGGCGAGTCCGGCCAGCAGTCCGACCAGCAGTCCGACGCCGGCGCCGAGGATGAGCTGCCAGCCGGGCAGCAGTCGCGAATCGGCCACCACGATGTCCAGCAGCAGCAGGGCGACGGCGATCAGGAGCCCTAGCCCGACGAGCCACCCGGTCCGCACCGCTGCGAGGAAATCCGCGGCGAACAGGCGGACGGACGAATCCTCGGCCCGCAGGAAGCGGTGAAGGTGCGCCGACCCCGCCGCCATGGCAGCAGGGATCGTGACGATCCCCAGACCGGCGATGCAGCAGAGCACGCCCACCCACAGGACCTCTCCGAAGAGGGCGAATCTGGGTGTCGCGCCGGGCCAGCGCAGGCCACTGCCATCGCGGACGGCGGCTGCCCGCCCGCGCACGGCCTCCCGCTGGCGGCTGCTCATCCCTTCAGGCCCTGGGTGGCGACCCCGTCGACGAGGAAGCGCTGGAAGATGATGAAGAACAGCATGACCGGGACGAGGGCCAGGACGGAGATGGCGATCGTCGCGCCGTAGTCGGAGGTGCTCGTCTGGTCGTTGAAGATGTTCAGGGCCAACGGCAACGGGTATTTGTCCGGCGAGTTCAGGTACAGGAGCGGTCCGAGAAAATCGTTCCAGCTCCAGATGAACGCGAAGATCGACGAGGTGATCAGGGCGGGCTTGATGAGCGGCAGAGTGATGGCGAAGAAGATCCGTCCGTGTCCGCAGCCGTCGATGCGGGCGGCTTCGTCCAGCTCGCGCGGGAGGTTGCGGATGAACTGCACCATGAGGAACACGAAGAACGCCTCCGTGGCCAGGAATTTGCCGGCCAGCAGGGGCCAGAAGGTGTCGATCAGTCCGAGGTTCCTGAAGATGATGTACTGCGGGATGATCAGCACGTGGAACGGCAGCAGCAGCGTACCGATCATCGCGGCGAACAGGATCTTGCTCCCACGGAAGGTGATCCTCGAGAAGGCGTAGGCGGCCATCGATGAGGAGATGACGGTGCCGATCACGGCGCCGATGCCGAGGAGCAGCGAGTTCAGGAAGAACTTCCAGGTGGGGACACCGGCAATGCCCTGCATGACCTTGACGAAGTTGTCGACGGTGGGGTTCTCCGGGAAGAATCCCTGATTGCTTCCGAATTCCGAGCTCGGCTTGAACGAAGCCGAGATCATCCACAGGAGCGGGTACAGCACGATCGCGGTCAGCGCCACGATGCCGATGACCCAGAGCGCGGTCGGGATGTGGCGCCGGGCCGGCCGGCGCCGTGGCCGGGGCTGCGTCCGGTGTTCCGGATCGGATGGTACGGGAACAGCAGGACTGGATTCGATGGTGGTCACTTGGAGTCTCCTGCGTAGTGGACCCAGTTCTTCGAGGTACGGAAGAGGATGAAGGCGAGGACTCCGACAGCCAGCAGGAGAACCCAGGCCATGGCCGAGGCGTACCCCATCTGATTGTTCGCGAAAGCCCTGGTGTAGAGGTACACCGTGTAGAAGTTCGTGGCACCTCCTGGGCCACCGGTGCCGGAGCCGATGATGTAGGCCGAGGCGAAGATCTGGAAAGCATTGATCATCTCGAGCAGGAGGTTGAAGAAGATGACCGGGGAGAGCATCGGTACGGTGACGCTGACGAACTTCCGCCACGGCTTAGCGCCGTCGACCGAGGCCGCCTCGTAGAGTTCCGCGGGAACACCTTTGAGTCCGGCGAGAAAGATGACCATCGGAGCCCCGAACTGCCAGACCGCGAGCAGGATCATCATGGGCATGATGAGGGAGGGATTGCCGATCCAGCCGCCCATGTTGATGCCGAAGAGGTTGAGCGCGCCGTCGACCGGGCCGTCGGTGGAGAACATGGCCCGCCAGACGAGGGCGATACTGACGCTCGCCCCGATCAGGCTCGGGGCGTAGAAGGCGGAGCGGAAGAAGCCCGTGCCGCGCGCCTTGTAGTTGAGGAGCATGGCGACCGCGAGAGCGGCCGCCAGCTTGATGGGTGTACCCACCAGCACGTAGATGAGGGTGATTCGCACAGACCCCCAGAAGCGGTCGTCGTTCGCCATACGGGTGAGGTTGTCGAGGCCCGTCCATTCCGGAGCAGTGAACAGGTTGTAGTCCGTGAAGGCGAGGTACAGCGACGCCAGCATGGGTCCGAGGGTCAGTCCGACGAAGCCGAGCAGCCAGGGCGAGAGGAAGACGTACGCGGCGACGGAATCGCGGGTGCGTCGGCGGCGGGGCCGGGGCGTGCCCGCTCGGCGGCTGTCCGCCGAGCGGGCACCGGATGCGGCGGTGCGGTCTGGTGCTGGCGCGTGCGCCGAATCCGTGGTCACGGGCTGACTCCCTTGAAGTGCTAGTTACCGAGCGTGACGGAGGCTTCGTCGAAGAACTGCTTCGCCGCGTCGTCGGGTGTCACGGCACCCAGGCCGATGGACTTGCCGAGGTCCCAGAAGGTCTGCTCGATGGCGCCGAACCCGGAGACAGGAGCCGCGGGCGATTCCCCGATGCGGTCCTCGATGGAGTCGAGGTAGTCCTTGACCGCCTTGTCGGGCCCCTCGAGGTTGGCCCCCTCGAGCTGCGTCTCCGACGCGGGGATGCCGAGGGTGGCGCCGAAGATCCCGCCGACCTCCGGGCTGTTGATGAGGAAGTCCACGAATGCTGCAGCGGCCTCGGGGTGTTCCGTGGAGGCGGAGGCCGCCTGCATGAGGCCGACCTTCTGGTAGAGGTCCTGCTCGTCGGGGTTGCTGGTGGGCGGCGCGACGATGGTGATCTCCTCGGCACCCGAGTCCCCGAGGTAGCCTCCGAGGAAGTTGCTCCAGCTCATCTCGCTGGTGGTCAGGTTGCCACCGAAGCCGGAGACCGGGTTGATCTCCTCCAGCTTGCTCTGCGGGACGGTGACCTCGTCGCGATTCTCCTGGCCCTCGGCCCAGTGCTCGGCGAGCTCCTCCTGGGTGAAGTTCAGCTCCCCCTCGTCGGTGAAGAGTTCGCGACCCTGCTGGCGCAGCTTGAGCTCGAGGTCCTGGATGCGCTGTGTGGTGTCGGTCCCGCCGTACACCGATCCTGCGCCGGCCTCGGTGACGGACGCCATGTAGGCGTCGTAGTCCTCCCAGCTCGTCCCGCCCTCGTAGGGCTCGACGCCGGACTCGGCGAGGAGACCCGGGTTCTGGAACACCGACCACGCACTGTATCCGGTCGGGATGGCGAAGGTGCCGTCGTCGAGCTTGCCGGTGGACAGCAGGCCCTCGTCGATGGCATCGGTGGTGATGCCGTTGCCGAAATAGTCCTCGAGATTCAGCAGGAGTCCGTTGTCCCCGTACTGGCGAAGGTAGGTGTAGTCGAACTGCATGACGTCCGGCAGTCCGCCACCCGCCGCTTCCGTCTGGCGCTTCTCCCAGTAGGAGGGGTAGTCGGAGAAGGTGTCATTGATCGTGATGTTGGGGAACTTCTCCTCGAACGCCGTGATCGCCTCGTCGTAGCGGGCGGCGCGATCATCATTGCCCCAGAAGGTGTAGTTGAGGGTGATCTGTTCTTCGGTGTCGAGGGCTGCGGGTTCGCCCCCGCCGCCACCACAACCGGTCAGGACCAGGCCCGTTGCAGCGACCGCTGCGAAGCCCGTCAGCGTACGCCGTGAGAGTGTGCGGAACATCGTTGTCCTCCTGGAAAACTTCTTTGTCAGCCATCGTGGGACGCCCTTGGGAAAGCGTTATCCCACAGCGTAGGTTGAATCGTATCAATGGTCAACAGCGCTACGGCTCCCGTCGTACCCGCGCTCCATCCTCCTCCATCGGGCCCGTGAAAGGATGCACCCCATGCCACACTTCGACCTTCCGCTTCCAGAGCTGCGCGGCTATCTCCCGGAACGCGACGAACCTGCAGACTATGATGCCTTCTGGCAACGCACCCTCATCGAGCAGCGCGTCCACGCGACAGTTCCCCGCTTCGAGGAGGTGAACGCGGGCTACACCCAGCTCGTGACCGAGGACGTGACGTTCTCCGGCTATGACGGCCAGCCGATCAGGGGCTGGCTGCTGACCCCGAGGCACCTGGCCGGGCCCCTGCCGACGGTCGTCACCTACATCGGGTACGGCGGCGGTCGCGGTCTGCTCGGCGAATGGACGGGCCTGCCGAGTGCAGGCATCGCGCACTTCGTCATGGACCTCCGCGGGCAGGGCTCCGGGCATCGGTCCGGTGACACCGGCGACGGACCCCTCGGCGGGCCTCACCTCGGGGGATTCATGACGCTCGGGATCGACGATCCGGACAGCTACTACTACCGCCGCCTGTTCGTCGACGCCGTCCATGCGGTGGAAGCCGCCCAGGCTCACCCGGCGGTCGACTCCTCCCGCGTCATCATCTCCGGAGGAAGCCAGGGCGGAGGCATCACCCTCGCTGCGGCCGCCCTCACGCAGCACGTCAATGACACTCCCCCGATCGGAGCGATCGTCGACGTCCCCTTCCTCGCCCACATGCGCCACGCCACCGAGATCACCGGCACGGCACCCTACTCCGAGATCGCCGGGTACCTCAGGACGCGCAGGCACGAGGTCGGCGCCGTCTTCCGCACACTCAGCTATTTCGACGGCGTCAACTTCGCGACCCGGAGCACGATGCCGGCCATGTTCTCGGTGGGACTGCTCGACGACGTGTGCCCGCCGTCGTGCGTCTTCGCAGCGCACAACCACTACGGTGGTCCGAAGCGCATGAAGGTGTACCCCTACAACGGCCACGAGCAGGGGGGCGCTTTCCAGGACGTGGAACACCTGAGGTTCATCCGCGAACTCGTCGGGTGATCGGGCGCCGGACTTCCTGGCGGTATGCGCCGCGCGGTGTCAGCGCAGTTGGACGGCCCGGTCCCTGAACCAGCCGACCAGTTCGCGCAGCGCCGCGACGGAGTGCCGGGAGTCGTCCCGCGCCTCGATGTCGGCGAACGTGCTGCGATAGCCGGGGATCTCCCCGGCATCGGCGTCGGGCACCGGCTCGTAGGCCATGGTCCAATCCGGGAACTGCCGCTCACCGATGGTCTCCTGCAGGAGTACCCGGACGTCGAGGTGACGGGGATCAGCGGCGATGATCGACATCCGCTCCCGCAGGACGTCGGCCGGGCCCTCGATGACCTGGAGGAAGTATCCGCCCCGGTACAGCAGCATGCCCGTCAGCCCCGTGCGTGCGTTGTTCTCGCGGCTGAGGGCGAGCAGGGATCCGAGCTCCTCGTCGCCGAACAACTGTGCCGCGCTGCTCGAGTAGACGATCGACAGCAGGTCGTTCTCCGGAGTGTTCACACGGTCCAATCTACCGACACCGCGCTCGGCCCGGTATCCACCGCGCTCCTGATGCGTCGGGCGGCCGGCACGAAGAAGGGAGCAGCCTGAGCTGCTCCCTTCTCCGTCCGGCCCGTCCTGCCGCAGGACTACTCCGGGTGGTGTCCCGGCGCGTGGTCCGCGATCAGTTCCCGCACCGGCGCGTACAGCGGATGCTCTGCGGGCAGGCCCGTGATCGACGTCGTCGCCTCGGCCGGTTCCTGGGTCGCCAGGATCTCGGCCAGGGCGGCGACCTCCGGGTCGTCCGCCGCAGAGAAGGCCAGAGCGGCCCCCATCGCCTCGAGCAGAGCCGCTGGGTGGACACCCCCTTCGGCCAGTTCGGCAGCCGGACCGACGAAGCGTTCCCTGCGACTCAGCTTCCGCAGCGGAGCCCGCCCCACACGCACCACCGTGTCCGGTAGGTGCCGGTTGGAGAACCGACCGAGGATCTTCTGCACGTAGGCTTCCTGCTCCGCGACGTCGAAGCCGTGCTTGGAGACCAGGAGTTGCTTCGTCTCGTCGAGTACGGCGCGCACCTTGGCTGCGATGGCCTCGTCCGCCATGGCGTCGGCGATCTTCTCGACCCCCGCCGCGTAGCCGAAGTAGGCAGCTGATGCATGGCCGGTGTTGACCGTGAACAGCTTCCGTTCGATATAGGGCGCGAGGTCGTCGACGTAGGTCGCTCCCGGGATCCGCGGTTCGTTGCCCTTGAACGGCGTCCGGTCGATGACCCACTCGAAGAAGGTCTCCACCGTCACGTCGAGGCCCTGCCCGGCAGCCTGGTTCGGGACGATCCGGTCCACGGCGGTGTTGGCGAACACCGCCCTGGATGCAAGATCCAGCGCTGCGCCGTCGTACGTCTGCTCGACCTCGCGGCGGAGGATGTCGGTCGCGTTGATCGCGTTCTCGCAGGCCATGACCTGCAGGGGCGCCAGGCCGTCATCGCGTCGGGCGATGGCCCGGGAGATGACCGGAGCGAGGAACTTCAGGACATTGGGACCCACGGCCGTGGTGACGATGTCCGCCGTCGCGATCTCCGCGATGACGTCCTCCTCCTGCGAACGCGAGTTGAGTGCCCGGTAGTTGTCGACCGTCTTGACCGACGGGTCCTCCCCGACCTCGTGGACGTCGTAGCTGGGTGTCGAGGCCAACTCGTCGATCAGGACGTCCGCGACGTCCGCGAAGACCACCTCGTACCCGGCCTCGTGAAGTAGGAGCCCCACGAAACCGCGCCCGATGTTGCCTGCACCGAAATGTACTGCCTTCACTAAGCGTTGACCTTCCCGAACAGGGCGAGAACCTCGTCCACGGACGTCGCCTCGTCGAGCTTGGCGACCTGGTCCTTGTCGGAGAACACCCGGGCGATCGCGGACAGGATGGAGAGGTGCTCGTTGTTGACGCCTGCGACGCCGACCACGAACTTCACCTGCTTGCCGTTCCAGTCGATGCCTTCGGGGTACCTGACGATCGAGACGGCCGATCGCTTGATCAGGTCCTTGGCGGCGTTGGTGCCGTGCGGGATGGCGAGGAAGTTGCCCATGTACGTCGGGACGGACTTCTCGCGCTCGTGCATGGCCGCGACGTAGTCGACGTCCACCGCACCGCGGTCGACGAGCAGTCGGCCGGCCTCGTTGATGGCGTCCTCCTGCGTGGTCGCGCGGCCGTTCAGGACCACGCTCTCCTCCGCGAGGACATCATGGGTGGCGTTGCCCTCGGTTCCGGAATCGGCCTCCGCCGCTACTCCCGCAGCCGTGGGATTCTTCGGGTCGACACCACCGTCGGCGGCCGCGCTCGCGCGGACCAGCTCGACGATCTCGTCGTAGCGCGGACTGTTCATGAAGTTGTCGACGGAGACGTGCGTGGCGCTCTGCGTCAGGGGCTCGGCGCGTGCGGCGAGGTCCTGGTGCGTCACGACGACGTCGTAGTCGTCCTTGAGGCTGGCGATGGCGAGGTTGGTGACCTTGACGTCGGGGAAGCCTGCCGCCTTGATCTTGTTGCGGAGAACCGACGCGCCCATCGCGGACGAGCCCATCCCGGCGTCGCAGGCGAACACGATGTTCCGGATCGGGCCGTCCGTCGCGGACGTGGAGCTGAAGTTGCCGGCTACCGAGCTCTTCTTGCCCTTAAGTCCCTCCATCTTCGTGGCGGCTGCCGCGAGGTCACCGTCGTCCTGGTTCTTGCCGGTCTTGAGGATGACCGAGGCGACGAGGAAGGACACGGCGGTGGCGAGTACGACCGACAGGCCGACGCCGAAGTAGCTGTCTCGGGCGGTCTGCGCCAGCACGGCGATGATCGAGCCGGGAGCGGCGGGAGCAACGAGCCCGGCGTTCGTGATGCTCAGCGTCGCGACGCCGGTCATGCCACCTGCGATGGCCGCCAGGATCAGCAGGGGACGCATGAGCACGTAGGGGAAGTAGATCTCGTGGATTCCACCGACGAAGTGGATGATGGCGGCACCGGACGCGGATGCCTTGGCCGCGCCGCGACCGAAGAACATGTAGGCGAGCAGGATGCCGAGGCCGGGGCCCGGGTTGGCTTCCAGCAGGAAGAGGATGGACTTGCCCTGGTCCAGCGACTGCTGCACGCCCAGCGGAGTCAGCACCCCGTGGTTGATGGCGTTGTTGAGGAAGAGTACCTTCGCCGGCTCGATGAAGATGCTGGTCAGCGGCAGCAGGCCGTTGTTGACGAGCCACTGGACCACATTGCCCGCGCCGGTGCTGAAGCCCTCGACGAGCGGTGAGACACCGAAGAACCCGATCAGGGCGAGGATGGCACCCCAGATACCTGCCGAGAAGTTGTTGACCAGCATCTCGAACCCGGGGCGGATCTTGCCGTCCCACAGCGCGTCGATCTTCTTCATGGTCCAGCCGCCGAGGGGTCCCATGATCATCGCTCCGATGAACATCGGGATGCCGGCACCGACGATGACACCCATCGTGGCGATCGAACCGACCACGCCGCCACGGACGTCGTAGACCATCCGTCCGCCCGTGTAGGCGATCAGGAGTGGTAGGAGATAGGTGATCATCGGTCCGACAAGGCCCACGTTCGCCACGCCGTCCGTCTCCCCGTAGCCGCCGAGCTGCGGCACCGGAAGCCAACCCTTCTCGATGAAGAGGGCAGTGACGAGTCCCCAAGCGATGAACGCGCCGATGTTCGGCATGATCATCCCGGACAGGAACGTCCCGAATTTCTGCACGCGGACCCGAGCACTCGTGCCCGACCTCGCTTCTGCTTGTATTGCCACTTTCTTTCCTTACCGTTGACCCGCAGCACTGCGGGAGATGGGTTGTATGGGGAGGTCTAGCTTCCGGACCTGCTGGAGATGCGCTGGAGCCATTCGAGGAACAGCTTCAGCTCGGAGCTGGAGAGTTGGTCCGGATGTGAGGACTGCAATGCGGCGTTGAGGGCTATCGCCGCCACGACCACGGAGGGCGTGCCCTCGGTGTCCGTGGTGGGGTCCCCCTCGGAATCGGTGGCAACGGCCGAGATGACCGCTTCCCGCGTCATCGCCGAGAGCTCGAGATTCCGCTTCGCAGCAGGTTCCGAGATCAGCATGAGCGTGACACCGATATTGGCCGCGAGCATGCTGCGGGCGGCCTCGTGCGGCGTCACCACCAGACGTGCCGCCGCAGCGGCCCGCGCCAGCACCTCCTCGAGGAACGCCTCCGCGCTCGCCACCATGGAGGGACGTTGCTCGGGCCGGATGTTGCCGAACATCACCAGGTAGAGGTGCGGATGGTCGAGGCCGAACTGCACATGGTTGTCCCAGTGCATACGGAGGTCCTCGATGGGCTGACCCGATGTCGGGAGATTCCTCTCGGCGTCGAGGTACTCGGAGAAACCTTCGGCGACGACGGCGTCGAAGAGTCCTTCCTTGTCACCGAAGTGGTGGTACAGGGTTGGTGCGGTGACCCGGGCCGCTTCGGTGATCTGCCGGGTCGATACGGGCTCGCCGTTGGACTCCGCGAGCAACGCCGCGGCGGCCTTGAGCAGCCTGATCTTAGGCGCTGGTTCGCCTACCTTTTTCATGCCTGCTACCGTAGCACCTATAGCACCGTTATATGAACCAGGTCACACGAGCTTTTTGCGTCAGGCGGCACAATGGTGCTAGACCGAAACCACCACAGGCGAGGAGACGAGGACGTTCAATGGAGAATTTCGCAGGGGTGGGTGTCAGCCCCGGGCGCGTCATCGGACCTGTCCTACATATGCCGAAGTCGGTCGACGAACCTCCGGCGGGCGAACGCCATGACACTCCCGATGCTCCTGAGGACGCCGTCGCCGCCCTGAAGTCGGCCTCGAGAAGCGTGCAGGAAGAACTCAAGCGTCGGGCCGGAGTCGCCACAGGAGACGCCAAGGCCGTCCTGCAGGCGACATCCCTGATGGCCGCCGATCCCATGCTGCTGAAATCCGCGACCAAGCTCATCAACAACGGGACCTCGCCCGCTCGTGCGGTCTGGGAGGCCGGCGCCTCGGTCGCCGAGATGCTGCACAACCTCGGTGGCTACATGGCCGAACGCACCGCCGACGTGCTCGACGTCCGCTCGCGGATCGTCGCCGAACTGCGCGGTCTACCCGCCCCGGGCATCCCCGCTTCGGACGAACCGTTCGTCCTGGTCGCCGAGGACCTCGCCCCGGCGGATACCGCGACGCTCGACCCCGCGATGGTCCTGGCCCTGGTCACCTCCGGCGGGGGCCCGCAGTCGCACACCGCCATCATCGCCCGCTCCCTCGGACTCCCGGCCGTCGTCGCCGCGACCGGCGTGGATGATATCGACAGCGGTGCGCTCGTCTTCGTCGACGGCGCGGCCGGGACCATCGCACTGGACCCTGGCGCGGAGGAACAGGCGGCCGCCGAGGCCTACACGGCAGCAGCCGCAGCCCTGGCGGTGTTCGACGGAACAGGCATCACCTCGGACGGGCACGAGGTCCCCCTCCTCGCCAACGTCGGCGGAGCGAAGGACGCGGTCAAGGCGGCCGAGGCGAAAGCCCAGGGCGTGGGCCTCCTCCGCACCGAGTTCTGTTTCCTCGGTCGCGACACCGAACCGACGGAAGCTGAACAGATCGAGGCCTACAAGGGCGTCTTCGATGCCTTTCCCGGCAAGAAGGTGGTGGTGCGCACGCTCGACGCCGGTGCCGACAAGCCGCTGCCGTTCCTCACCGACACCACCGAACCCAATCCAGCACTCGGCGTCCGCGGCTACCGCACCGACCTCACCTCCCCCGGGGTGCTGGAACGCCAGCTGCAGGCGATCGCGAAAGCATCCGCGGAAGCCACGGCCGAGGTGTGGGTGATGGCGCCCATGATCTCCACGGCGGAGGAAGCAGCCGACTTCGCCAGGATGTGCGGCGACGCCGGCCTGGCAGCTCCCGGCGTCATGGTCGAGGTGCCGTCGGCCGCGCTGATGGCGGAGGCCATTCTTGGCGAGGTGTCCTTCGCGAGCCTCGGCACGAACGACCTCACGCAGTACACGATGGCGGCGGACCGCCAGCTCGGATCGCTCGCCGCTCTGAACAACTCCTGGCAGCCGGCCGTCCTCCGCATGGTCCGGCTGACGGTCGAAGGCTCCGAGGCCGAAGGACACGGGAAGCCCGTGGGTGTCTGCGGCGAGGCCGCCGCGGACCCCGCACTCGCCGTGGTCCTCGTGGGACTCGGCGTCTCGACGCTGTCCATGACACCCCGCGCGCTCGCGGGGGTCGGTGCCGTCCTCAACAGCGTGACGCTGGAGGAAGCACGGCGCATCGCCGGGATCGCTGTCTCCGCACCGACCGCAGCCGAGGCACGGGAACGTGCCCGCGCCGAACTGCCCGTCCTCGAGACGCTCGGACTCTGATCCGGAGGGCCCTTCGTCGAGCTCGACGAAGGGCCCGGGCGTGTGCTTGGGGTGTCGGCCGGAAAGCCCGCTGCAGGACGGGCGGAGCGCTGCTTCCACCGTACGGCGTCAGATGAAGGGGTGGTTGTCACCTCTGGTTCATCCGATGGGTGCCGGCTCGCCGACTTGATGGAGGAAGCTGACCAGGAGGGCCGGGCCCGCGGGTGGAGCCGCCTCCAGTCATCGACGAACGAACACCACATCACTCAGCCGTGCCCGGGATCGGGCCGCAAACATGAAGGTTCACCCGTACATGATCAGTAGGGAAAGCTCGAAACTCACCGTCGTCGGTGCCGGGAGCGTGGGAACCAGCGTCGCGTACGCGGCCCTCATCCGCGGCTCGGCCCGCCATGTGGCGCTGTACGACATAGCAACCGAGAAGGTCGACGCTGAAGTCCTCGACCTCGCGCACGGCACGCAGTTCACCGGCGCGAGTACCGTCACCGGAGGCTCGGACCTGGGTGTGGTCGAGGGATCCCACGTGGTCGTGGTCACTGCGGGGGCCAAGCAGAAGCCGGGGCAGACCCGTACGGAGTTGGCTGGGGTCAACGCATCCATCATGGCCACGATGATGCCTGACCTGCTCAAGGCTGCACCCGATGCGATCTACGTCCTGGTGACCAACCCCTGCGATGTGCTGACGGTCCTCGCGGCCGAGGCCTCAGGCCTGCCCCCCAACCGCATCTTCTCCTCCGGCACTGTTCTGGATACCTCACGGCTACGGTGGAAACTCGCCGAACGGGCCGGAGTATCGACCAGCAGCGTGCACGCTTTCATCGTGGGTGAGCACGGCGACACGGAGTTCCCCCTGTGGTCCGAGGCTCGAATCGGTCCCGTGCCTCTGCTCGAGTGGGAGATCGAGGGACACCCCCGGCTGACGGTCGATGAACTCGATCAGATCGCGATCGATGTCCGGGACGCCGCCTACACGGTGATCCGCGGCAAGGGCGCGACCAATAACGCCATCGGTCTCTCGAGTGCCCGTATCGTCGAAGCCATCCTGCAGGATCAGAAGGCGATCCTTCCGGTCAGCACGGTCCTCGAGGACTTCCATGGGATCACTGGGATAGCCCTGTCGGTCCCGAGCATCGTGGATGCCACCGGTGCCGCGGTCATCAGGAATACGCCGTTCTCCGCGCAGGAAGAACAGCTCCTGCAACGATCAGCTGACGCCCTGAGCGGCGTCATCAGTTCGTTGCGCGTCTAGGTGGCCGTTTCACGTGCGGGGATGGCGTAGCCCGTGTGGATCCAGTCCCTTGATCCCCTCGACTCACCGCTCCTGTCAGCGGTTGCCGCAGCGATCCCGATCGTGGTGTTCCTGCTCTGCCTGGTCGCGTTCAAACTGTCAGGACTCATCGCGGCGTCCATAGCTCTGCTGATCGAGATCATCCTGGCCCTGGCGGTCTTCAGGATGCCCCTCCAGTCAGTGGCCGGAGCCGGTCTGCTTGGCTTCCTCAACGCGTTGTGGCCCATCGCCTACATCATCGTGATGGCCGTGTGGCTCTACAAGCTCGCCGTGGCCAGCGGTCGCTTCGATATCATCCGCTCCTCTGTGGCCTCGGTGTCCCCGGATCAGCGCTTGCAGGTCCTGCTCATCAGTTTCTCCTTCGGCGCCTTCCTCGAAGGGGTCGCCGGCTTCGGTATCCCCATCGCCATCTGCGCTGCGATGCTCGTACAGCTCGGCTTCCGTCCGGTGAAGGCAGCCATGATCAGCCTCGTGGCGAACTTCGCTGCCGGTGCCTACGGGGCGATCGGCATCCCCGTGATCGTCGGTACACAAGTAGGCGGCGTGGACGTCATGGATCTTTCCCGGGATCTGGTCTTCATCCTGCAGCCACTGACGATCCTCATACCGTTCCTCCTGGTCGTCATCCTGGATGGGTGGCGCGGCCTACGTGAAACCCTGCCGGCAACGGTGACCCTCACCGTTGTCTTCTCCGGCAGCCAGGCCGGCATCCTCCTTCTACTCGGACCCGAACTGGCAGCCATCGTTCCGGGATTGCTGGGCATGCTGGCCCTGGCCGCCCTGCGCCGATTCTGGCAACCGACGCACATCTTCCGCGTCGACGGGATCGAAGCGCCGCCAGCCACGCGGCACACTCCACGGGACGTGATCGCAGCTTGGAGTCCCTTCTACATCCTGACGGGATTCGTGCTGCTGTGGAGCGCTCCGTTCTTCAAGGCATTGTTCGTTCCGGGCGGCTCCTTGGCCGGCCTCGTCGCCATCATTCCCATCCCGGGCGTCACCGGAGAGATCACCACTGCTGGCGGGTCGATCATCGGGAACAGCTACAGCTGGACTCCACTCAACGCCACCGGGACAGCTCTCCTTCTGGCGGTCCTCATGACGTTCCTGACGACGCCCGCGATCAGCGGATCGATGCTGTTCGGTCAGCTGAAAGTGACCGTCCAGGAGCTCTGGCGAGCACTCCTGTTGATCGCCGCGATTCTCGTTCTGGCCAACATCGCGAACCTCTCCGGCGGTTCCGCGTCCATAGGGAATGCCCTGGCCGCCGCCGGGCCCCTCTTCCCACTGCTCGCCCCGGTGATCGGTTGGGTCGGTGTCTTCCTCACCGGTTCAGTGGTCAACAACAACACCCTGTTCGCCCAACTACAGGCGACGACTGCCACTGGCATAGGAGTGAGCCCTGCCCTGCTGGTCGCGGCCAACACCGCTGGAGGGGCCGCGGCGAAGGTCATCTCGCCCCAGTCCATCGCCATCGCAGCAGGAGCAGTGGGCCTCTCGGGCCGGGAGAGCGAGATCCTCCGTGCCGCTATCCCCTACAGCCTCGGACTCCTGGCGTTCATCAGTGCCTGGAGCTTCACCCTTTCCATCATCTGATCGGCGGGCCGCGCTGCTGATGAGACATGTTCTTCAGCCGGCACACATGCGGACAGGACCTCGGAGGGCTCGACGTCCCGAGGTCGGGGTGGTCCGAAGAATGCCACCTGGCCTAGCGCACCACACGGTAGGCGAGGTAGACCACCTTCGAGCTGAAGGTACGGGATTCGATCTGCTCGAGCTGAACCTGCTGTTCACGTCGAGGGAAGAACGGGATGCCACCGCCGACGAGTACCGGGTAGACCCGTACCCGGTACTCGTCGATCAGCCCCAGAGAGGCCGCCTCTGCGGCGAGGGTCGCGCCGCCGATGGCGATGTCCCCCGGACCGGGTTCGGCCTTGAGCCGGTCGATCTCCTCGGTCAGGCTGCCGGACGCCAACCGGGTCCGACCCTGCACCGACGACAGCGTCCCTGAGAACACCACCTTGCGGAGTCCTCTCCAGACCGCGGCGAACTCGCGCTCCGTGTCGTCGAGCGGGGAATCCTCGTCGGCGGTCTCCCAGTACAGCATCGTCTCGTAGAGCTTCCGTCCGAGGAGGTGGACAGCGACCCCGCGCACCTCATCGAGGGCGAACCGGAAGACCTCGTCGTCGGGAACGGACCAACCGAACCCGCCGTCCGGCCCGACGATGTAGCCGTCGAGCGACATGCTCATGGAATAGACCAGTGTGCGGACCACGGAAACTCCTCGTCCGAAGCGTCGACGGCACGCTACGAGGGAGTGCGCGCTGCCGGCAGCCTACTCCGGGCGTGAGCAACGGACCAGGCCTGTCAGCTGGAACCGCGCATCGCGTCCGCCGCCGCCGCGAATCCTTCGTCCTGCACGGGCCCGTCCGCCGAGAGCAACGACCACGTCCAGTCGAGGACGCCGTCCACGCCGAGGTGGACCTTCCGGTGGAAGAACGGCGCAGCGCACAGCATCGGCGTGCCGGCGCTCCGCACGAACCACGGTGAGAGCCCTCCCGGATTGTCCGCTGCCGGCACCATCAGCACCGACGCATCCGGGGACCTCAATCCCAGCCACGGCCGAGCACTCCCCATGGCATCCACCTCGCTCAGCGTTGCGTCCACGCCGTCCGACGTGCCGGTCCCGGTCGGCGCCGCGACGATCTCGGCTCCGTCGAACGACGGCGCGAGGCGGAGGAAGAATCCCCCGTAGCCGGCAGCGGGCCGACCCGACGTCGTCGGGCTCCCGAAACCCAGCGGACCGCCGCTGGCATTGATCCAGCTGCTCCGCACCGTGAGGACGAACCATCGAACCCCCCTCACCCGGAGGGACTCCGCCCGCCAGCTCCGCCTCTCGGACACGAAGGCGCCACCATCCGCAGTGAGCCAGTCGAGCTCCTGGGTTCTGTGATCGTCCCGGCCCTCCTCGAGCCGCACCTCCTGCGATCCATTGTTCGGCAACTGCACATAGCCGGCCGCTTCCCGATAGGTCGGCCCTCCCCAGAGGTTCACGGGATGGGCCTGACGCACGACCTCGATGGTGGAGACCGCGATACCGAGCCCCCAGTGCCAGAGATGATCGGCGGGGCGATAGTCGCTGACCGTGATACCACCCGGCGTCGACACCGGGTGGAGGAAGGGCCGCGGCGAATGCTCCGCGGGTTCGCCCGCGCCGTCGTGCAGGACACCCGCCACCCGTCCCGCCACCGTGAGCGGAATCGGCATGCCCATCATCCTGTCCGTCCGGTCC
>JASLAA010000141.1 GCA_030147325.1 Arthrobacter sp.
GTGCTCGGCGGGATGGGACTCGTGGTGCTGCACTCGGGCCACTTCTCGAAGATCCTCACACGTCTCCTGGGCACCACCTGTTCCCTGGCCTGGCGCAACGACGGCGAGCGCGAGCTCGCCTGGACGGTGAAGCCCTCCCACCCCATCGCCGCCGGCATCGAGAGCCCCATCGTGATCCCGCAGCAGGAGATGTACGGGGAGCTCTTCGACATCCCGGAGCCGGACGACCTCATCTTCATCAGCTCCTTCGAGGGCGGGGAGGTGTTCCGCTCCGGGGTGACGTTCTCCCGCGGCAAGGGGCGGATCTTCTATTTCAGTCCCGGCGACCAGGAGTATCCGGTCTACCACCATCCCCAGATCCAGCGCGTGCTCGCCAACGGCGTCGACTGGGTGGCCCGGCCAGGCGTCCACCGCCTCCCGCCCGAGGTGTCGAACCCGGCGCGGGACTGGTTCCTGGCGGACTAGCAGCGGGTCCGCGACGTCGGACGCCAGCCGGAGCAGTCGAGCACGAGGTCCGCCATGCAGCGCGTCGACTCGACGAGGTCGGCGTTCGGCTCGTCCACGTGCAGCACCCACTGCTCCGCGGCGTCCGCCGACTTGCCGAACTCCATGTGCCGCGCGACGAGGCGCCGACGGCGTACCGGGGGATCGAGGTGGATGAACCAGACGGCGTCGAGCTGCTCCCGGGCCTCCCGCCAGCCGGGAGCGTCCAGCAGCAGGTAGTTGCCCTCGGTGATGAGCAGGGAGGACGACGCCGGCACCTCCAGGGCGTTCGCGAGCGGTTGGTCGAGTGTGCGTTCGAAGGCCGGGGCGTAGACCGCGTGGTCGGGCCGCCCCCGCAGGCGGGTCAGCAGGGCGGCGAAGCCGTGGGCATCGAAGGTCTCCGGCGCGCCCTTGCGCCCCAGCAGGCCGCGGCTGTCGAGGACCCGGTCCGCCAGGTGGAACCCGTCCATGGGAACCTGCGTGAACGAGGACGGTGCCAGTGCCGCGATCGCGGCGGTGACGGTCGACTTCCCCGCTCCTGGCGGGCCGACGATTCCGAGCAGAGCGCGTTCTTCGGGCCGCCCGGGGAGGAGGCGGCGCAGCTCCTCGGCACTGCCGACCGTCACTGTCTTCATCGGTTGCTCCCGTCAGGCCGGTTCGAGGGGGTTGGCGGCGTCGGGCACACGGACCGGGAAGCTGATCTCGAAGGAGACGGCCCAGCCGTCCCTGGTCACCAACTCGGCGTCACCGCCGTGGGCGTCCGCGATCGCGGAGACGATCGAGAGGCCGAGCCCTGCGCCGGCCTGCTGTCCGGCGGGGCGGACCGAGCCCCGGTTGAACCGGCTGAAGATGCCGGCGCGGTCCGCCTCCGGTACGACGGGACCGGTGTTGGACAGCCAGAGCCGCACGGTGTCCCCCTCGAGGGCGGCTCCCAGTTCTATCGCATCCTCCTCCACCGTGAACTTGACCGCGTTGTCCGCCAGTTGCAGCAGCGCCTGGGTGAGCCTGTTGCGGTCGCCCACGAGCCACGTCGGAGGCGCTTCGACGATCCTCCAGTCGCGGGGGGCGAGCGCCTGCATCTTGCGATGGACGGTCAGGACGAAGTCGGCGAGTTCCAGGGGGGCGTCGACGAGGAAATCGGGGCGCCCGACCCGTGCGAGGAGGAACAGGTCGGAGACGATCCGCTCCATCCGGTCCGTCTCGTCGATGATCATCAGGACGGTGGCGGAGCGCTCCTCGGGCGTCTCGTCGAGCTCGAGCAGCTCGAGGCTCCCGCGGATGATGGTCAGGGGAGTGCGTAGTTCATGGCTCGTGTCGTCGAGGAACCGCCGCTGGGTCACGAAGGACTGCTCGAGCCTCCCGAGCATGTCGTTGAAGGCGAGGGCGATCTGCGATGCCTCGTCCTTGCCGGTGACCACGATGCGCCGGCTGAGATCGGTGTCCGAGATGGTCCGCGCGGTCAGGGCGAGGTACTTCAGCGGCCGGAGGACGCGACCGGCGAGGGCGAGTCCCAGCAGTGACACCACCGCTGTGGTGCCCAGCTGCACCAGGACCTGCGTCTGGAGGGCGTCGGTGATCTCGCTGCGCTCACCGGCCGGGAAGTTCGCGACGACGAACAGGGCTTCCGCCGGTCCGCCCGGCAGCGGGACGGCGTAGAACTGCGCCTTGCCGCCGGCGGTGTCCACCGTTCCCTTCGTCGGCTCCTCGAGGGCGAGCCACTGGTCGAAGGTCCCGCTGAACTCGGAGCTGTCCGGCACCTGCGCCGCGCGCCGGGACTCGTAGAGGACGCCGTCCACGAAGCCGAGCAGTGTCTCCCCTTCGTCGGCCACCTCGCGGGAGAAGTAGACGTCCAGGATGGCTTCCACGTCGTCGCCGAAGGGCTGACCGGTGCGAGGGTCGGTTCCGGCGGCGAGCAGCTGGAACTCCTCGGCCTCACTCTCGAGGCTGCGGCTGATCTCGTCCCCGAGACGTTCGAACAGCACGATCCTGAGGAGCAGGACCGAGCCGATCGAGGACAGCAGCAGGAGGACGACGACGACGGCGACGATCCGGACGCGCATGCTGGCTGCCCAGCGAGGAGAAGCGTCAGTGGACATAGGCGTCAGCGTAGTTGACGGCAGCTGCATGCCGCCGGTGGGGACGACACGACAGGTCGCACGGGCGCTGCTGTGGTCATCCGCCCGCCCGCAACCACTCGCCGGCGAGCTCTCGCCACTGCGGACGGAAGGCGTACACGCAGGCAAGCCGTACCCTCGTCGACTCCGCGTAGGCGGCCAGGCGGTCGGCGGGAACGAGCAGCTCGCCGGCCACGGCGCGGATCGCGCGCTCGCCGGCTGCTCGGATCGAGGGATCGAGGAGTCCCTGCGCCTCCCGGAAGTCCAGGTGCACCAGCAGGTTGGCGAGGTCGAGCGCGGGTTCGGCAAGGGTGAGTGTGTCGCAGTCGATCAGCCCGACGCCGCCGGCAGATCCCGTCCCCTCAGGTACGAGCACCTGCTTGTCGTGGAGATCGCGGTGGGCGAGGACCGGTGCCTGGGGCGTCCCCGCGGACAGGCGGTCGATGGCCCACCCGGCGGCTGCACGCAGCGTGGCGGACTCGACGGGCAGGACGTCGAAGGCCTCGCATCGGGCGACCCACAGGGAGAGTGTGCGGATCTCGTCCTCGGGGCGGTAGGAGGGGAGGGCGACGTCGTTCGCGGGAACCGGGGCAGCGAATCCCGGCCAGCGCTCGGCCCAGGAGGACCACGCGCGCTCGGCCGCTGCGTGGGATTCGTCGGTTCGTGAACGCCCGAGATCGTGCAGGCTCGTCCCGGGCACGACCGAGAGCGTCAGTGTCCCTGCCTCGACGGAGAGGACCCGGGGCACGTCGATCCCGGCGGCCTCGGCCAGCCGCGCCGCCGTGACGTGCGCGGCGGCGACACCGCCCGCCTTGCCGAGCGGCAGTACCTTCAGGTACGCGCCGGTGGCCCGGACGACGGCCCGCTTCCGGAAGCGGTGGACCAGGAGCTCTCCCGCGCCCCCTGCTGCGGCGAGGCCCGGCAGGCGAGGGTCCTCACCGTACGGCACCAGCTCGGCGTCGTGGCCAGGTGTCAACCGGCCTGCGCGCAGCCTGCCCGTGGAATCCACGGCTTCGAGGGTCAGCCGGCCGTCGTCGTCCGGCCAGGTACGGCGCACCGTGAGGCGGGACCCGTCGGAGTCCGTCACGGTGGTCGGGATGAGCTTCACGGGAGGAGTCCCTCGAGCAGCTCGAGGCGGTCCCCGATCTCCTCCCGCCAGCGGGGCGAGCAGGAGCGGAAGGGCTCGTTCAGGCGGTCGAGGAGGTGGGCTGCCGTCCAGGTGAGGACTGCGCCCTCCCCGATCTGCCCCCCTGCTTCCTCGTACCCCGCGAGGAAGTGCTCCCGGAGCGGGCGGCCGGTGCTCGGCTCCTGCAGCAGGTCGACGGCGCTGAACGCGCCGACGTCGAGCCCGGGCGGCGCCGTCGTGGACCGGTCGAAGTCGGCCAGCAGGACCCCGGCGGAACCGACGAGCACCTGGTCCGCGCTGAAGTCGCCGTGGACGAGGACCGGGGCCTCGCTGTCGTCGAGGCGCCGGACCAGCGTCGCGTGGATCGCGGCCAGCCTTCCGCGTTCGGCCGGAAGCAGCGATGTGTTCCGCTCGAGGAGGCCCTGCAGTTTCCGGAGAGGATCATGCCCTGCCGGCCGTCCGAACTGCACAGGCTGTGCGTGCAGCGATGCGAGGGCGCCCCCGGCAGCCCGGGCCCACCGGTCGGTGTCGGGATCGTTGCGCAGGTTAGCCTCCTGCAGGTCGCCATTGCCGAACCACGGGTAGTAGCGCAGGCCGTCGGCGAGGGGAGCGTCGCCGGGCGCCACGCGCTGCAGGACGGGCACACCACGCGCTGCAAGCCCGTCGAGCAACGCCGTCTCCGTGGAATCGGCCTGCCCGGCCTTGCAGACGAGGGTGGCGGCGTCGCTCCCCAGCCGGAACACCACCCGGCGGTGCGGGTTGTAGTTGAGCACCGCGCCGGGGCGGAACGCCAGGGTCCCCGATCCGGCGAACGGGCGGAGGGTGCGGTGCAGTTTCATGTCGACTCCGATCGGCCCGGCGACGAGCATGTGGCCGTCGCCGAGCTCGATCACTTCGACGTCGTACCCCTGGGTTGCTGCGCGCGCCAGCGTCCTGTCCAGTTTGGGGGCGTGCTCCGGTGCGTAGGCCGCGAGCCAGCGCGGAGCGGGGTCGGCCCCGCGGACTCCACCCGGCCCCGGACGCCTGAGCCGTGCGATCGCGGACACCCCGCGCTTGTGGCGCAGCCGGTCGGCGTACACGGGGCGGGAGAACAGCTCGGACAGCCGGTCCGCGTCGAAGAAGGCGCCCAGTGCGGGCAGCGCCGGGTCGAGGCTTGCCAGGACGGTGCCGTTCATGAATGCCCTCCGGTTCGGGGCTCGGCCTCGTCCAGCGACGCTTCCGCCGCCCACGCGCCGTAGACCGGGTGCTCCACGACGTCGGCCGGGGACCCCTCGAACCGCACCGTGCCGTCCTCGAGCCAGACGATCCAGTCGTGGGTCAGTGCCACGGACGGTTCGTGCGTGATGGTGATGCTCGTCCGGTGGCGCGAGAGCAGATCGATCCCCTTCAGGACCTCCGCCCTGGATTCCCTGTCGAGGCCCGTGGTGACCTCGTCGAGGATCACCAGGGGTGCGTCCCGGAGCAGCGCCCGGGCGATCGCGATGCGCTGGCGCTGCCCACCGGAGAGCGTACCGCCCCGATCGCCGACCGGAGTGTCGTAGCCGAGGGGGAACTCCGAGACGAACCCGTGCACGTTGGCGAGCTTCGCCGCGTATTCGACGTCCTCATCCGTGGCGTCGATGCGGCCGTAGCGGATGTTCTCCCGGATGGTGCCGGTGAACAGGACGGCGTCCTGGAGTACCAGGCTGACGCTCGACCGCAGCGACCCGAGGGTGACGTCCCGGAGGTCCTGGCCGTCGAGGTGCACGCTGCCGGACACCGGGTCCATCATGCGCACGGCGAGGGAGACGAGCGTGGACTTGCCGGAGCCGGAGGGCCCGACGACGGCCGTGCGGCGGTTCCCCATGAACGTCAGGTCGATGTCCTTCAGGACGGGTTTGCCGGCTGTGTAGCCGGCCGTGACGCCTCGCAGTTCGAGGTCACCCCACACCGGTCCGAGCGGCACGGCGCCGGGGGAGTCCCGGATGTCGACGGCCTCGTCGAGGAGGTCCGCGACCCGCTCACCCGACGCCAGGGCTCGGGCTATCCGGCCCGTGTACTTCGCGAGATCGCGGAGCGGTTTCATGGCCGTCTTGAGGTACATGAGGAACAGGACCAGGTCTCCCGGCGTCATCGCTCCCTGCACCACGCGCCAGCCGCCGCCCGTGAGGACCACTGCAGTCGCGACGCCGACGATGACGTCGGTCCGTCGCTCGAGTGCGGCGGCCAGCCTGCGGGCCAGCACACCTTCCCGCAGGGTCTTCTCGTTGTTGCTCGCGAACTGGTGGGAGACGGTCTGCTCGAGCCCGTAGGTCTGGACCACCTTGATGGCGCCGAGGCTCTCCTGGGCCGTGTTGGCGAGCGCGCCCTCCCCCTTGCGCGTCTTGCGGGCCGCGCTGGTGATCCTGCCGGTGCTCAGGCGTGAGAGCAGGAGGAAGGCACCCGCGGCCACGACGACGATGACGGCCAGCAGCGGGTCCAGCCAGAACATGACGCCGGCCATCGCCACGAGCGTGATGCAGTTGGCGATCAGGGGCAGGCCCGCGCTGACGGCGACCTCCTGCAGCTTCCCGACGTCACCGACGAGCCGCTGCACGGTGTCGCCCGTCCGCGCGGAGGAGTGGTAGCGCGCCGAGAGGGACTGCACGTGCGCGAAGACCCTCCCGCGCAGGTCGGTGGCGACGCGTGAACCGGTCAGGGCGAAGGCGATCGTGGCGAGGAAGTTGAACAGTGCGCGGAAGCCGATGATCACGATCAGGGCCGCTCCGCACAGGATCAGCAGACCGGGGGTGGCCGCCGGACCGCCCCCCGCGAAGTCGGCACCGAGGCTCCGCGTCACCGCGTCGACGACGAACTTGACGGGCCAGGGCTCGAGTACCCGGAACACCACCTCGAGGAGCAGGGCCGACACGCCTCCTGCCATCAGCTTCCGGTGCCGTCCGAGATGGGGACGCACCATCCGGAGCGTGCGCCTCAGGGGGGTCGCTCCGGGGTGCGAGGAACCGTCCGCTTCGTTGCCGGAGCCGGGCCGGGACCTGGGGCGAGGATCGCTGCCCGGTGCCGCGCTGGACCCGACGACCGGCACCGACGGGGCTCGCCGGGGTGGTGCTCCCATGCCGGGAACCGATGCGGGACCTGCGCCCGCGGGAGCCTGGGGGGCGCTCACACTCCGCTCCCTTCGACGATGGTGCCGAGCACGGCGTCCCAGCTGTGGTCCTCCGCGAAGCGGCGGGCGGCGATCGACATCGACTGCCGGGCGAGGGGTGCTGCGGCGAGGTCGGTCAGGGCTGCTGCGAGCGCTTCGGGTCGCGAGGGTTCGACGAGGAGACCCGTGACGCCGTCGTCGATGATCGACGGGATCTGCCCGACGGCCGACGCGACGACGGGGAGGCCCGCTGCGCAGTACTCGTAGATCTTCAGCGGGGAGAAGTACTGCTCCTCCTCGCGCCGGGTGCGCGGGTACGGTGCGACGGCGATCGCGCAGCCCCCCAGCATCCCGGGGACCCCGGCGGGTGGCAGTGCTCCGGTGAACTCGACAGAAGCCTTCCTCGAGGCGGCCAGGGCGCGCAGCGGCGCGGCTTCGGGACCGTCCCCGACGATCCGCAGGTGCCAGGCGTCACCGGCGAGTGCCTTCGCCTCGATGAGGTCGCTGACTCCGTGCCACGGCTTGAGCGTGCCGACGAAGACGACGGTCGGGATGCCGTCGTTCTCCGCGACCGGGCCGATACGGTCAACGTTGACACCGTTGGGGGTCGTGATGATGCGAGCACCCGTGCCTGCCGGCGCATGCTGCGCCACCCACGCGGCGACCGGCTCGGACACGCAGGCCACCGTGGTCGCTGCCGAGAGCTGCACCGCGAGTGCGCCCAGTGCTGCTTTCTCGTCGTGCAGATAGCGGTGCGTGCGCTGCTCGTCGATGAGGGGTGCGTTCACCTCCAGGAAAGCGGGCACGGACAGGGCCGTCGTGATGCGAGCGAGGGCGTCGCTGAAGAGTGAATACCGCTCGTACACGGCGGTGACGCCGTCGCGCACCGCCTCTGCGGCCAGAGCCGCCGCGGCCTCCGCCTGTGCCCGCTCCCGCTCGGGGCCGCTGCCTCCCGCGATGGGGTGCTCGACGACGCGGACGCCGGCGAGGTCCTCGGGCACGGAGTCCCCGGCCCTGGTGCAATAGATGGTGACGGCGGCGCCCCTGGCCAGCCAGCTCCTGACGATCTCCTGCACGTGCACCGACGCGCCTTTCGAGCCGAACACGGGGATGCCGGGGTCGACGCACACGTAGGCCACGTGGTTCATGACGCCTCCTCGAGGATGGGGGCAGCGGCGGGCATGGGCTCGTCCTGCAGTCGGCGGAGCCGGAGGGCCTGCGCCATCGAATCGAAGGAGTCCTCGATCAGGCGCCGTGCGGCCCGGGCCATGGCGGTGAGATCGGTGGACCCGCAGTGCCGGAGGGCTTCCACGAGATCCGTACTGCTCCCGGCCCTCGTGAGGATCCCGGTCGCCGCCGGGCCGGCGGGGCGGATCACCTCGGGTATGCCTGTGACGTCGCTCGCGATGCAGGGCACTCCGGTGGCCATCGCCTCGAGCAGCACGGTGGGGAGTCCGTCCATGTTGCCGTCCTCGGCCACGACGCACGGCGCCACGAAGACGTCGGCCCACCGCAGCAGGGCCACGACCTCCTCCTGGGTCCTGGGGCCCAGCAGCGTCACCTCCTCGGCGAGGCCCAGGGAGCAGACGAGCGTGCGGAGTTCGCCCTCCAGGGGTCCGCCTCCGGCGATGCGGACCTCCAGCGGAACACCGTCGGACTTCAGCTGAGCCGCGGCCTCGAGCAGGAGGGGGAACCCCTTCTTCTCGACGAGCCTGCCGACGGCGCAGATGCGCAGCACCTCGCCCACCGGCCCCGGGTCCTCGTAGGGGAACCGGGCGAGCTCGAGGCCGTTGTAGACGCGGTGCACGGGAGCGGGGGAGTCTCCGGCGAGCTGCTGCAGGAAGCGCTCGTTGAAGTCGCTGACGGTGACCACATGGTGGGCGCTGCGCAGGAGGTCCAGCAGCACGTCGGTGTCCACCTCCTCATGGAAGATGTCCTTGGCGTGGGCGGTGAAGGAGAAAGGAATGCCGGCGAGATCAGCGGCGACGGCGGCGGTGCGGGCGGCCGTCGTCCCGAAGTGGGCGTGTGCGTGGGTGATGCCCTCCCGCACGAAGTGTCCGGCCAATGCCACGCCCTGGTGGACCTCCACCGGGTCCATCGCGAGCAGTCCGGGCAGGGCGAGCGCGAAGCGGTCCGCGAAGCCCGGCACGGCGGCGTAGCCCTCCCCGAGCAGGTCCCAGGCCTCGATGATCCTGGCGGGCTTCGGGAGGTAGGTCACCCCCGCGCGCACCCGCGCCAGTTCAGGGTGGAACCGCGGGTCCACGGGTGGGCGGAGGGAGAAGATGCGGAGGTCCTCGCCCTGCGCCTCCCGTGCCAGGATCTCCGTCACGATGAAGGTCTCCGAGAAGCGCGGGTACATCTTGAGGACGTACGCGGTCCGCGAGGGCCGCAGGTGGGCGTCAGCCGGCAACACGGGCGGACCTCCAGTCCTGGCTGTCGGCAACGGTACCGAGCAGTTCGGCGGCCAGTGGGGCGAGGGCGTCGATGCCCAGGAGGTCGACGCCGGACCTGTCGACCTCCGTTCCTGCCACGCGGACGAACCAGGCTGCGATGGTCGCGGGAGAGAGATCATCAGGGTGGCAGACGTCCACGACGTCGTGGCGTGCCAGCGCCTCTGCCCGGATGAGCTGCTCGATGCGGGGTTCGATGCGCGGAACGATGAGGGCAGGCGTGGACGTGCTCATGATCTCGCTGACCGAGTTGTATCCGCCCATGGAGACGATCGCCGAGGCCCCCTCGATCTCCGAGAGGGCGTCCCGCACCCTGGCGACGACGCGCGTTCCCGGCCGTGCGGCTTCCTCCACCAGCCGGCGGTGCTCCTTCGGCATCTGCGGCCCCGCGATGACGAGGTGCTCGTACCCCGTCGGCACCGCAGCCCGGGCGGCCGCGATGACCAGGTCGAGTCCGTCGGAACCGCCGCCGGCCATCGTGAGCAGGTACGGCCGGCTCACCGGTGTCGAGGTGCCGCGGGCTATCCTGCCTGCGGCCAGGTACCCGGTGTACCGCACTAGGTGCCCTAGTTTGCGCGGGATCTCCCCGGTCTTCAGGGGGTCGTGGATCGCCGGGTCCCCGTAGACCCAGATCTGGTCGAAGACCGAGGCGACCACATCGGGTCCCCCCAGCTTCTTCCATTCCTGCTTCACGGTATGGGGGCTGTCGAGCACTTCCCGCAGACCGAGGACCACCTTGCAGGCAGGCCGCTTCCGGCGGAGATTCGTGAGCGCCTGCTCCAGTTCACCATCGACGCCGAATGCGTGGCGGTCCACGACCACGAGGTCGGGGCGGAACCGTCCGAGCACGGCGTCGATCATGTCCCGCCGCAGCCCGATCAGTGCTTCCTGCGCGATCGAGAGATGGCGGGGGCGGTAGCCTCCCGCTCCCTTGCGGATGCCGGGCAGCACGACCCAGTCCCAGCCGTCGGGGATGTCGAATCGCGTGGCGGAGGACTCACCGGTGACCAGGAGCCCTGTGACCCTGCGTCCGTCGTGCCCTGGTACGCCGGCGGAGAGCGCATGCGCAATGGCGAGATTCCGGCGCGTGTGGCCCAGTCCCTGGGAATCATGGGAATAGAGGACCACCCTGAGTTCTGGGGGCTGGGAACGTGCCATCGTGGTTCGCCGACTTTCTTCACGGATACGGGGCTGGTGGACTCCACCCAGTGAGCCAGTCCCCTATGAGCGGTAGGTGAGGAGCGGATGAGAAGGCTCTCATCCGCGGGGCGGACCGGCCTTCCCGTAGCGCCTTTCCTGCGATCGCGCCACCATGCCGGGTGCCGGCCGCTCCGCTTCCCGGGCACGGAGGATGGAGGAGACGCACCAGGAGGTCGCATGGGACACGCTGTACTGCTCGGGACTCGATCTTCGACAACGCCCGGTACGTCGGCGGCGGGCCCGACGTCGTCACCCACCTCCGTGCGGCCCTTCCGGGGGACTGGCGGGCGACACTCCTGGCCGTCGACGGCGACGTCACCTCCGGCGTCAGGCATCAGCTCCGCGCGCTCCCGGCCGACGCCACGCACCTCGTGGTGAGCGTCGGCGGCAATGATGCCCTCGGCTACCGTCATCTGCTGCAGCGACCGGCGACCGGGGTGCCCGATGTGCTGCTCGCCTTCCACCGGGCCCAGGAGGACTTCACCAGGGACTACACGGCGATGCTCGACACCGTGCTCGCAGCAGGGCTCGACGTCGCGGTGTGCACCGTCTATGACACGCCTGCCGCGGAGCCGGGTCACGCCGTGATCCGCACGGCGCTCGCCTTCTTCAACGACTGCATCACCCGGGCGGCCTTCTCCCGCGGCGTGGCCGTGATCGACCTGCGGCTCGTCTGCGACGAGGACGGTGACTACGCGAATCCCATCGAACCCTCCGTGCAGGGCGGCGGCAAGATCGCGACGGCCATCGCAGCCTTCCTCCTCCCCGACGGCCGCGTCCGACGATCCGTCGTCCTGGCCCGGTAGTGCCCGGCGGGAGCGGACATGCGACCACTGGACCGGCAGCGCGACCGGTGCCATGGTTGGTCGATGGTGAGTGAAGACGACGTGCGTTCCGCGTGCCTCGCGCTGCCCGGGGTCTCCGAGCGGCTGAGCTGGAACAGGCCTGCCTGGTTCGCGCGGACGCTCTTCGCCCGGATGTGGGACGACACGGTCCTGACGCTGAAGACGGGGGAGCGTGAGGCCCTCCTGGCCACGCAGCCGGGCGCCTTCCTCCTCCATCCACACCACGAGCGGTACGCGACCCTGGTCCTCGTGCGGCTGGGGCGCATCGATGACGGAGAGCTGCTCGAACTCGTCGGGGAGTCCTACCGGATCGCGAATGCGACGACGTCCTGATCATGGTGCGTCGTCCCGTCGTCGGAGGGGACCGGCGGACCCGGCACCGTCAGGTGGACCGACCTGAGGGCGTGGTCGGCTGACTCACCCGCCGCGCCCGTGCACCGGCCTGGCGTTCGCAGGAGGGTCTCCGACCTCGTGGATGGTGTGTCCGCCGCAGGCCGTCCTGGTCACGTCGGCCCGCTCGATGCGCGACACGGTGAACCATCGCATCGCGTCGCGCAGCCGGCACCACCCGACCAGGTACCACCGGCCGCTCGTGGAGGCGAACAGCACGGGCTCGACGTCGCGGGTGGTCATGGTCCCATCGCCCGCCGTGTAGCGGATGCGGATGACCCGCTGCTCGGTCATCGCCTGCTCGAGTGCCGACCTGATCGTGCGCGAGGAGGAGGGAGGCGCGTCGACCCACACCCGGCCGGCCAGCTCGTCGGCCCGAGCCCGGGTCCCGGGGTCGAGTACGTCGAGGATCTTCCGGATCCCGGCTGCTGCCAGATCGGCGTAGGGGGCATCGGGTGCGGCGGACACGGCCGCCATGAGCGCCACGGCCTGCGCCGGGGACAGGCTGACGGGCGGCAGGGATGCACCGACGGCCAATCCGTAGCCACCGCCCGGACCCGGGCGCGACCAGACGGGCGCGCCGCTGTTCCCGAGCGCCGTGAGGTCCCGCTTCACCGTGCGCACCGACACGCCGAACTCGTGGGCCAGCCGCTCGGCGGAGCATCCCCTCGTCCCGTGACGGCGCAGCATCTCGGACAGGGCATGGAGACGTTCTGCTCGCTTCACCCTTCGGACCGCAGCGGATTCATGACAGAAATAGTGACATACACCTGCCCGGCGCGCCGACGAAGGTGGTGACATGACACCTACGACGAGCAGTCCGACCCTCATTCTCATCGCCGGCCACTGGCTGGGTGCCTGGGCGTGGGACGAAGTCCTTGAACACCTGGGCGCCGACCACTTCCGGACAACAGCGGTGACGCTGCCCGGTCTGGACGCGCACGATCCGGAGCGTGCGGCGAAGACCCTCGACGATCAGGCCGCAGCGGTCCTGGCGCTCCTCGCCCGACTCGGGGTCTCGGAGGAGCAGCCGGCGACGATCGTCGCTCACAGTGGGGCGAACGCCCCCGTCAGCCTCGTCATCGACCGGCACCCCGAGCTTGTTCACCGGGTGGTGTGGATCGACTCCGGCCCCGTGGCGCCGGGAAGCGTCCCGGCCCCGGACCAAGCGGAGGGGCTGGAGGAGCTTCCGCTGCCGTCCTTCGACGTCCTCGCACTGCAGGCGAGCCTCGAAGGCCTGAGCACAGAGGACCTCGAGCGTTTTCGGGACCGGGCCGTCCCACAGCCCGGTCCCGTGCTCCGTCAGACCGTCGAGCTCACGAACGACGCCCGCCGCACGGTAAGGACCACCCTGGTGTGCTGCTCGATGCCGGGCACGCAGGTGCTGGAGCTGGCCCGCGCGGGCCATCCCATGTTCGCCGAGGTCGCGAAGCTCGAGCACCTCGAGGTCATCGACCTGCCGACGGGGCACTGGCCCATGTGGAGCCGTCCCGGCGATCTTGCCGAGGCCATCAGGTCAGCGGCCTCGCGCAGCACCTGACCCGTCCTTGGCGCCTGGCGAGGCAGCCGAACCGCGCGCTGCAGTCAGTTGCCCCACCTCGGGATCGATCGACGTCCCCGGTCGGCTCGGTCAGCCCGGCCGGGTGTCAGGAGTCACGAGGCGCCTGACGGCCAGGTGGATGAGCCGTCGTCGCTCGTCGTGCTGTGCCTGGTCGTCACCGGGGGAGGCGGCGATCGTGGTGCTCACGGGGGACCACGTCATCGACAGGGCGATCACGAGGGAGAAGAGATCCGCCGGTGCTATGCCCGGCTCGACGAGTCCCTTCGCCTGCGCGGCGGCGATCGAGGCGAACTTCGGGGCGTCGAGGGTGCCGATCTCGGGCCCCAGCGCGCCGATGGGCTGCCGCTCCAGCCGCGTCCAGACAGCGAGCTTCACCACCAGGGGGTGCGCGAGGT
>JASLAA010000185.1 GCA_030147325.1 Arthrobacter sp.
CCGTGAGGCAGCGGAAGGGCGACGACGTCGTCCTCACCGCCGACGAGGGCATCCGGCCGACGACCACCGTCGAGTCGCTCGCGAAGCTGCGGCCCGCGTTCAACCCCGACGGTGCCATCACGGCGGGCAACTCCTCCCCCCTGTCGGACGGCGCCGCCGCCCTCGTCGTGACCACGCGCTCCTACGCGGAGGAGGCCGGGCTCACCGTCCTCGCCGTCGTGGGGCGGCCGGGCCAGGTGGCGGGACCGGACAACACGCTGCACTCCCAGCCTTCGGCAGCCATCCGGCAGGCCCTGGACCGGGCCGGCTGGACGGCCGCCGACCTCGACTTCATCGAGATCAACGAGGCCTTCGGATCCGTGGCGGTCCAGTCCCTCAGGGACCTCGACTACCCCCTCGAGCAATGCAACATCCACGGTGGGGCCATCGCACTCGGCCACCCGATCGGAGCCTCCGGGACACGGCTGGCCCTCCATGCCGCCATGGAACTGACGCGGCGCGGGAGCGGGAAGTCTGCGGTCAGCCTCTGCGGGGGCGGCGGGCAGGGCGAGGCCCTCCTGCTCTGGCGCTGACCGGCCGCGTTTCGACCGGAACGAGAAGCTGACCGGCCGTCTCCCGACCGGAACGAGAAAGAGCCCCGCTTCGCGAGAAGCGGGGCTCTTTCGTCCTGCGGCGGTACCGGCGTGTGCCGGCCGCGGATGCAGGGGGTGTTACTTGAGGGTGACGGTGGCGCCGGCGGCCTCGAGGGCCTCCTTGGCCTTGTCTGCGGCTTCCTTGGTGACGCCCTCGAGGACGGCCTTGGGGGCGCTGTCGACAACGTCCTTGGCTTCCTTCAGGCCCAGCGAGGTGAGCGAGCGGACTTCCTTGATCACTGCGATCTTCTTGTCGCCTGCAGCCTCGAGGACGACGTCGAACGCGGTCTGCTCCTCTTCGACGGCCTCGGCGCCGCCACCGGCGGGGCCTGCGACTGCGACTGCAGCAGCGGTGACATCAAAGGTCTCTTCGAACAGCTTGACGAAGTCCGAGAGTTCGATGATGGACAGTTCCTTGAAAGCTTCGATGAGCTCTTCGTTGGTGAGCTTCGCCATGGGAGGCGTCCTTCCTTTAGTGGTGCAGAGCACCGGAGTGTGTGGATCGAAGGGAAACTAGTTCGCTTCGGGTGCTGCGGCTTCCTCGGCGGGAGCCTCGGTCGGAGCTTCTGCGGGGGCAGCGGCTTCCTCGGCAGCAGGAGCATCGGCGTCGGCTGCAGGTGCAGCGCCGCTTTCCTCCTCGAGCTTGACGCGCAGTGCGTCGACCGTGCGTGCCAGGGCGGACATCGGTGCCTTGAGGACACCTGCGACGCGGGCGAGCTGGAGCTCACGCGACTCGAGGGCGGCCAGGGCGATGACCTCGGAAGCGTTGAGGGCCTTGCCCTCGAAGATTCCGGTCTTGATGACGAGCTTCGGGTTGGCTTTCGCGAAATCCGTGAGGCTCTTGGCTGCAGCGACGGCGTCACCCTTGATGAAGGCGATCGCGGTGGGTCCGGACAGCTGGCCATCGAACGCGTCGATGCCCGCCTCCTTCGCCGCGATGCCCGTCAGGGTGTTCTTGACGACGGAGAACTTGTTGTCGTTGCCGAGGGCACGACGCAGGTCCTTGAGCTGAGCAACGGTGAGCCCGCGGTATTCGGTCAGGACAGCGGCGGTGGAATCCTTGAAATCGGTGGTGATCTCATCCACTGCAGAAACCTTTGTTGGCGTTGCCATAACCCTCCTTCCGGGGAATATGCGCCGGCTTTCCAGCTCCAATAAAAACGCCCCGCGCAGATGCACGGGGCCTTGCTCGACACGGGCACGGGGGCCGGTGGAGAGGAGCTTCGTATCACCTGCGTAGGCCGTCCCTGACGGGAACTTTCGGATCCGTGTCCTTCTTCGCGAACGCGCACGGGTGCGCTGCCAGGAAGTGGAGGTGGACCGACCGACGGTCTTTGGTACTTCAAGCCTACGGGACCGGGGCGCGGCCACCAAATCGGCGGCGAGGCCCGCCCGCGCTAGGAGCGGACCTTCTGCCACCCAGCAGTGCGGCCGGCCGGGCGGAAACCCAGCGCCACGTTGACGGCGAGCATGAACGTGTTCTCCTCGGCGTTCCAAATGTAGACGCGCGAAGTAGAGCGGGTGGACACGAAAAAGCCCCGCGGCACATGCAGCGGGGCTTCGTCGAGATCATCCCGGCAGGAACTACACGGGGAAGACCTTGGTGACACTCGGGTCGACCGAGATGCCGGGACCGAAGGTGGTCGAGACCGTGGCCTTCTGGATGTAGCGGCCCTTCGAAGCCGACGGCTTCAGTCGGAGGATCTCCTCGAGCGCTGCGGCGTAGTTCTCGCCCAGCTTCTGCTCGTCGAAGGAGACCTTGCCGATGATGAAGTGGAGGTTCGAGTGCTTGTCGACGCGGAAGTCGATCTTGCCACCCTTGATGTCGGTGACAGCCTTGGCGACATCCGCCGTGACCGTACCGGTCTTCGGGTTGGGCATGAGGTTGCGGGGGCCGAGGATCTTTCCGAGGCGTCCCACCTTGCCCATGAGATCGGGGGTCGCGACCGCTGCGTCGAAATCGGTCCAGCCGCCGGAGACCTTCTCGATCATGTCGTCCGAGCCCACGAAGTCGGCGCCGGCCGCGATGGCGGCCTCTGCCCGGTCACCGGTCGCGAAGACCAGGACGCGGGCCGTCTTGCCGGTGCCGTGGGGGAGGTTCACGGTGCCGCGGACCATCTGGTCCGCCTTACGGGGGTCCACTCCGAGACGGAAGGACACCTCGACCGTGGCGTCGAACTTCGACGGGTTGGTCTCCTTCGCGAGGACTACCGCGTCGAGGGGGGCGTACTGCTTGTCCGCCTCGATCTTCTCGGCAGCTCCCTTGTATGCTTTGCTGCGCTGTGCCATCTGCTTGTTCTCCTTATGCAGTCGTGGTCATCGGACCGCGCTGGGCCCTGCCACTCACGACGATCCGCCACCGGGGCGCCGTCGTGCTGTGAAATGGTGGTGTGCCCTGTCCGGGAAGACCGGACAGGACGGTGGTGAAGGCTTCTAGCCCTCGACCGTGATGCCCATGGAGCGGGCGGTACCGGCGATGATCTTCGCGGCTGCCTGCACGTCGTTGGCGTTGAGGTCTTCCATCTTCATGGTGGCGATCTCTTCGACCTGTGCGTTGGTCAGCTTGGCGACCTTGACGGTGTGGGGCGTACCCGAACCCTTGGCGACGCCGGCGGCCTTCTTGATGAGCTCGGCTGCCGGAGGGGTCTTGGTGATGAAGGTGAACGAGCGGTCCTCGTACACCGTGATCTCCACGGGGATGACGTTTCCGCGCTGGGACTCCGTGGCGGCGTTGTACGCCTTGCAGAATTCCATGATGTTGACACCGTGCTG
>JASLAA010000202.1 GCA_030147325.1 Arthrobacter sp.
AGGGAATCCTGGTATCGGGAACGGCGTACGTCGAGGTAACCGGCGAGTGCGGCCGTTGCCTGGAGCCACTGCGGTTCGATAGTGAAGTGGACATCCAGGAGCTCTTCCACCGACAGCGACTCGGAGTCGCTGTAGAAGAAGAGCTCCTGGATGTCCACTTCACTATCGAACCGCAGTGGCTCCAGGCAACGGCCGCACTCGCCGGTTACCTCGACGTACGCCGTTCCCGATACCAGGATTCCCTCGTGCACTGATTCGAACCGCAGGTCGAGCTCCATATCGGAACCCTCCCGCACACCGATCAGCACCACGCCGAAGTCCTTGGGCACCGGTACATGTTCTTCGACTGTCCGCATGCTTCCCGGACTGCGTCCGAGATCCTTGACACTGAATGTCAAAGGCGAACTGAGATCGCTTTTAATGGTGACTCCTGTAGAACATATGACCGACGTACCATCCTAGCCTGATCCGGCGGGCAGGCCCAAAACAACGCTATGCCGTCTACGCTCTCACTGTGACAACTGATCCCGCTCCGACGGCCGCCGAGCACGGTCAGCTCGCGCGGGTCCTACGGACTCTCGCGTGGATTGCCGCCTCCTTGTTCCTCGTCTGGCTCCTTCTTGCCTATGTACTGTTCTACGACCCTCCGCTGGGAACGGCCGACGACGACGTCGACGCGGTGGTCGTGCTCGCCGGGGCCGCTTCGGAGCGGCTGGCGGTGGGCGAGACTCTCGTCGAGGAGGGAACAGCGGACGAACTCGTCCTGTCCTCCACAGGACTTCCGGGAAACGCGGCGACCGAAGCGTTGTGCGCTGAGGAGGATGCGGACGTCATGTGCTTCACGCCGGATCCCCTCACGACGCGAGGGGAGGCCCGCGCGATCGCCGACCTTGCGCGTGAACGAGGGTGGGACAGCATCATCGTCGTCACGTCCACGTATCACGTGACGCGCGCGTCCTCGAACATCTCGCACTGTTCCAAGGCCTCGGTCACCATGGTCGCTTCCCAACCCGATCTCGATGCCCTCGAGTGGTTGGGACGGTTCGTCGAGGAGAGCGTGGCGCTCGTGGCGTCCTTCGTACGTCCTGCCTGCGCCAACTCCGTCTGAGTCCGACGGCTGGGTCATGCGGCTGGGTCATGCGGCTGGGTCATGCGATGGGTCGGAGCCGCTCCAGGACAGCTGCGGGCACGAAGGGCCGGATGTCGCCACCGAGCGACGCGACCTCCTTGAGCAGCGTCGACGAGACGTGCGCGAACTCGGAGCCCGTCGGCAGGAACACCGTCTCGACGTCTGCCAGGTGCCGGTTCATCGTGGACATGGGGAGCTCGTAGTCGAGATCGAGCCCGGAGCGGAGTCCCTTGACCAGCGCGTCCGCGCCCTGATCCCTGCAGAAATCGGCAACGAGACCTGAGCCCATGGGCAGCACGGTGACGTTGGGAAGCTGCGAGAGGCTCCGTGCGCAGAATGCGATGCGGTCATCGAGATCGAACCTGTACTTCTTGGCGGCGTTCGTCGAGACCGCGACGATCACCTCGTCGAACAGGCGCGCAGCGCGCGTGATGACGTCCACATGCCCGTTGTGGACGGGGTCGAACGATCCGGGGCAGACGGCGCGGCTCATGCACCAACCGTACCCAAGTGCTCGGGTAGCAGGACCTCCCGGCAGCCCGAACGGCAATACTGGTGTCATGACGACACACGCACAGAAACCCCCTGTGGCAGGTGGAACAGCGCCCTGGGCCAGAGCGGCGGGCGGTGCCAACCTCCTCGGAGACGACGGCCGGCTCGGCGTGACGATCTTCGAGGAGGTCACCGCCCTCGCCCGCCGGCACTCCGCCGTCAATCTCGGGCAGGGTTTCCCGGACGAGGACGGACCGCAGGAGATCCTCGATGCCGCCCGCGCTGCCATCGCCGGTGGGGCGAACCAGTACGCGCCCGGTCAGGGGCTCCCGGTCCTGCGTGAGGCGGTCGCGGCCCACCAGGAGCGGTTCTACGGCCAGCAGCTGGATCCACAGACCGACATCATCATCAGCACGGGCGCCACGGAAGCGATAGCCGCGGCGATCCTCGCTTTCGCCGGGCCCGGTGACGAGGTACTCACCTTCGAGCCCTTCTACGACTCCTACGGGGCGGTCATCGGGCTCGCCGGTGCGACGCACACCACGGTGCCCCTGCTCGCCCCGGATTTCCAGCCGGACCCGGCCGGTCTCGAGGCGGCGTTCAGCGAGCGCACGAGGATCGTCGTCGTGAACAATCCGCACAACCCGACGGGCAGCGTCTTCGGGCGGGTCACGCTCGAACTCATCGTGCAGCTGGCTGCACGCCACGGGGCCATCATCGTGACGGACGAGGTGTACGAGCACCTCATGTTCGGGACCCGGCACGTGCCCATCGCGTCGCTGCCCGGAGCGGCCAACCGCACCCTGTCGATCTCCTCCGCCGGCAAGACGTTCTCGGTGACGGGCTGGAAGGTCGGCTGGCTCAGTGGCCCGGCCGAGCTGGTGGCTCAGGTGCGCACCGTCAAGACGTTTCTCACCTACACCTCCGGGACTCCGTTCCAGTCGGCCGTCGCCCTGGGTCTGGCGCTGCCCGACGAGTTCTTCTCCTCCATCGCCGCGACCCTCCTGAAGAAGCGCGACCTTCTCGGTGAGGGACTGCGAGCGGCGGGATTCGAGGTCTTCGAGCCCGAGGGGACTTTCTTCACGATGGTGGATGCCGCGCCACTCGGCATCGACGACGCGACGGAGCTCGCGCGACGCCTGCCCTCGTTGATCGGCGTCGCCGCGATCCCGGTGGCCATGTTCTGCCATGCAGAAGGCGCCGAGCGCAACCGCTCGCTGCTGCGCTTCGCCTTCTGCAAGAAGTTCGACGTGATCGAGGAAGGGGCACGCCGTCTCGGCACCCTGAGGCAGCGGCTGTGAGCTCCGGGCCCGAACCCTCGCCGAGCTCCGACGCCGAGGTCCCCACGCGCTGGCTGTCCGGCCCGGGCGCCGCCGCTGAGATCGATGAGGACGCCTACATCGACGGCGCCCTGATCCTCAGTATCGGCGGCAAGCAGCAGTCCCACGTGGATGTGCACCACCCGGACCGGATCTTCTACGAGTATCTCCAGCGCATCGCCCACGTCGTCGATCTGCAGGGTGAGCCGGGGGCTCCACTGCGTGTCCTTCACCTCGGTGCCGGGGCCCTCACCCTCGTCCGGTGCGTGCAGGCGACACGCCCCGGTTCCGTCCAGGTCGCCGTCGACAGCGAGGGTGACCTGATGGAGTTCGTCCTCGACGAGATGCCCCTGCCCGAGGGAACCACCTGCGAGGTCGTCATCGGTGATGCCGCCGATGCCGTCCTGGAGTATCCCGATGCCGCCTTCGACGTCGTCGTGCTGGACATCTTCGCGGGGGACGATGCACCGGCCCACCTGACGTCGCCCGATTTCGCCGCGCAGCTCCTGAGGATCTGCGCCCGGGACGGGGTGGTCCTGGTGAATGTGGGCGACGACCCTCCCCTGACGTTCGCGCGGGCCCAGAGCCGGCAACTGGCGGCCCTGGCGACGGCGACGGCTGTCCTGACGGAGGCCGGTATGGTGGCCGGCGGACGGCCCGGCAACGTGATCATCGCGGCGCGTCGCGAGCCCTGGCCCGAGGAGTGGACGGAGGCACTGCTCGCTGCGGGACCACACCCCGCCGCCGTCCTCACCGGTTCCCGACGCATCGCCTTCGAGCAGGCAGCAGCCTCCTGACAACGGAGGTTCCCGCTCGTAGGGGTACGCGCGCTCGGGCAGGGAGGCGCCTGGTCATGGGCGACCGTTGCCGGATGCCGTTGCGGGCCCATCCGGCGGTCCGTGCCGAACGAAGTACGAGCACGATCAGGTCAGGACGCGACGGTTGTACGCTGGTGGAGAGTGTCCGGCGGGCGCATACCGCATGATGTCGAGGGGAAGGGGCACGCAGTGAGAGCACCGGCCCTTCCCTACGCACGATCCGTCCTGCTCGTCTCGCTGATCCTCGCCGTCTCTGCCCTGTCGCACGTCCTCGCCGCAGGGCACCTCCCCGCCCTGGGCGTCCTGGTGTTGTTCGGCGCGCTCCTGCTCCTTCCGACGCTGCTGATCGCGCGGCGGGTGCTCACGCTCCGGTCGGCGCTGGGGGTCATGGGCGCCGGTCAGGTGCTGCTGCACCACCTCTTCGCGATGACCGCCGTGCCCGCCGTCTGTCAGAGCTCATCGGCTCTGCCGGACCACCACGCGGCGTTCGAACTGGCCTGCGCACCGACGGCACCGGAACAGCTGGGCGTGGGCAATGGGCCCGCGATGATCCTCTTCCATGGCCTCGCGACCGTCCTGCTGGCTGTCGCCGTGGCCCGCAGCGATGCGGCCCTCGAGTTCCTGCGGGCGTGGCTCCGGCCGCTGCTCGCGATACCGACGCTCCCTCCTCCGGTCTCTCCGGCGCCTCGAGAGGCTCCGGACGCCGTCGCGCCGGTCGCTCCGCTGTCGGTGCACGCAGCCGTGCCCACCCTGCGGGGACCCCCGGCATCGGTCCACTCCCCGGCCTGAACCGTACGTCTCCCTCGCACAGCGTCCCCAGCGGACCCTGCGACGGAGCCGGACGGCCGGGGGACCCTCTGACCATCCAGTCCAGCATCCGCTGCTCCATGTCCCCGCATCCCTGCGGCTGGAGCGCATCCCGAAAGGCAGTACCATGACCAGCTTCCACTCCAGGCGCGCCCTGACCACCGGCGCCGTCGCCCTGACCACCGCGGGGCTGATGGGCCTCGGGCTCGGCGTCGCCAGCGCCCACGTCACCGTCGCGCCGGCCTCGACCACCGAGGACGGATACTCCCAGCTCACCTTCAGCGTCCCGAACGAGTCCGAGACGGCGGCCACCAACAAGCTGGAGGTGAAGCTCCCCATGGAACAGCCCTTCACCTCCGTCCGCGTCAAGCCGATCGAGGGTTGGACGGCCGAGGTCGTCACCGGCACCCTGCCGGAACCCGTCACCACGGCCGATGGAGCAACCCTCACCGAAGGACCACTCTCCGTCGTCTGGACCGCCGAGG
>JASLAA010000030.1 GCA_030147325.1 Arthrobacter sp.
GCCTTCTCCTACAGCCAGTTCAACTACGCCTCGGCCATCTCCTTCGCGCTCGGCATCGTGGTCTTCGTGTTCTCCTTCTTCTTCCTCTTCCTGACCCGCAAGCAGAGCGGACTGAAATAAGCCATGGCACTCGTCACAGACTCACCGAAGCAGCAGGGCGGCAGGGGCCGTAGCGCGGCGTCGCGCACCAGGGCCCGCAGCGGCGGACCGCGCATCGGCTCGCACATCTTCCTGCTCATCCTCGTCATCTACTTCATCACCCCCATCTGGTGGCTGACCGTCGCGAGCACGAAGGACACCGCCGGACTCTTCGGTGGCTCCGGCGGCCCGCTCTGGTTCGACAACGAGTTCCACTTCTTCAGCAACGTGCAGGGCCTGTTCGAACGCCAGGACGGGATCTACTGGCGCTGGCTGGGCAACTCCTTCCTCTACGCGATCTCGGGTGGGGTGGGCGCGACCATCCTGGCGGTCCTCGCCGGCTACGGCTTCGCGAAGTACAACTTCCGCGGCCGGACCGCCTTCTTCGGCATCCTGCTCGGCGCCGTCATGGTGCCGCTGACGGCCCTGGTCATCCCGACCTTCGTCCTCCTCAGCTCCGTCGGCCTGGTGAACACCATCTGGGCCGTCATCCTGCCCTCGCTGCTCAGCCCGTTCGGCGTGTACCTCATGAGGGTCTTCGCCCAGGAAGCGGTGCCCGATGAACTGCTCGACGCCGCCCGGATCGACGGCGCGGGCGAGATCCGGACCTTCTTCCAGATCGCGCTCCCGTTGCTCCGACCGGCCATCGTGACGGTGCTGCTGCTGTCCGTCGTCGGGACCTGGAACAACTTCTTCCTGCCGCTCGCCGTCCTCAGCGACCCGCTGCTGCTGCCCGTCACGGTCGGCCTCAACGGCTGGCAGGCCCTGTCCAATGCCGGCAGCGGCGGTGAGGCGCTGTGGAACCTCATCACCACGGGTGCCTTCATCTCGATCATCCCGCTGATCATCGCGTTCCTCTCCCTTCAGAAGTACTGGCAGGGCGGGTTGTCGCTGGGCTCGCTCAAGTAGCCCGCACCCCGCTCCCTGCAGACATCACCACGCACAGAAAGTCATCCGATGCAGAACGCACGCCTCACCCTCGACCCCTCCTTCACCGTCGGGCCGATCAACCGCAACATCTTCGGCGGATTCGTCGAACACCTCGGCCGCCACATCTATGACGGGATCCACGAGCCGAGCCACGCCACGGCCGACGACGAGGGCTTCCGCCAGGACGTCATCGACCTGGTCAAGGAGATGGGCGTCTCGACCATCCGCTACCCGGGGGGCAACTTCGTCTCCGGGTTCCGCTGGCAGGACAGCGTGGGACCGCGCGACGAGCGGCCCACGCGCCTCGACCTCGCCTGGCACTCCACCGAGACCAACCAGGTGGGCATGCACGAGTTCTCCTCCTGGCTGCAGAAGGTCGGCAGCGACCTCATGCTCGCCGTGAACCTCGGCACGCGAGGAACGCTCGAGGCGCTCGAACTGCTCGAGTACTCGAACCTGCCCAAGGGCACCGCACTCTCGGAGCAGCGCATGGCCAACGGGCGCCCCGATCCCTTCGACGTCAAGATCTGGTGCCTGGGCAACGAGATGGACGGACCATGGCAGCTGGGCCACCGCTCCGCGGACGACTACGGCAAGCTCGCCTCCCGCACCGCCAAGGCCATGCGCCAGCTCGATCCGTCGATCGAGCTCGTGGCGTGCGGCTCCTCCAGCGCCCACATGCCGACCTTCGGCGAGTGGGAGCGCGTGGTGCTGACGCACACCTACGACGACGTCGACTACATCTCCTGCCATGCCTACTACGAGGAGAAGAACGGGGACCTCGGATCCTTCCTCGCCTCCGCCGTCGACATGGACCACTTCATCGAGTCCGTCGTCGCGACCGCCGACCATGTGAAGGCGGTCCGCGGCAGCTCGAAGACGATCAACATCTCCTTCGACGAGTGGAACGTCTGGTACATCAGCCGCTTCGAGAACGTCGACAAGATCCAGGGCCTCGACAACTGGCCCGTCGCCCCGCGCCTGCTCGAGGACTGCTACTCGGTGGCCGACGCCGTGGTCTTCGGCAACCTCATGATCTCGCTCCTCAAGCACGCCGACCGCGTCACGTCGGCGTCACTGGCCCAGCTCGTCAACGTGATCGCCCCGATCATGACGGAGCCGGGTGGTCCGGCCTGGCGCCAGACCACCTTCTTCCCCTTCGCGATCCCGTCGAAGCTGGCGCGTGGTTCCGTGCTCGAGCTGAAGCTCGACGCCGGGACGTACGAGACCGGAGAGTACGGCGTCGTGCCGCTCGTGGACGCCGTGGCCACGCACGACGACGAGACCGGCGCCACCGCCGTCTTCCTCGTCAACCGCTCGCAGACCGAGGAGACGACGGTGACCATCGACCTCGCCGCCCTCAACGGCTTCAGCACGGTGGACGCCCAGTCGCTGTACGATACGGACGTGTATGCGAAGAACACCCTCGAGGAGCCGGAGCGCGTGACCATGAAACCCAACACCTCGGCGACGCTGGACGGCGACACCGTCACCGTCACGCTTCCCCCCGTCTCCTGGACGGCCGTAGCCCTGGCATGAACCACCCCGAATACAGGATCGAGGGCGACGGCTACACGGCCGTCGTCCTCGGTCTCGGCGCCGCCGTCCGCGAGCTCACCCACGAGGGACGGCCGCTCGTCGTGCCGTTCGGTCCCGACGAGGAGATGCCCAACTTCCGGGGCGCGTTCGTCGCCCCCTGGCCGAACCGGATACCGGACGGCCGCTACTCCTTCGACGGCTCGGACTTCGAGCTCCCGATCAATGAACCCGAGCGCGGCACGGCACTGCACGGGCTCGTCTACGACCTTCCCTGGACCCTCGTGGAGCACACCCGCTCCTCCGTGTCGCTGGGTTGCACCATCGAGCCGACGGAGTCCTACCCCTTCACCATCGAGCTCCAGGTGCGCTTCAGCGTGGGCGGGGACGGTTTCAGGACCGACGTCACGGCAGTGAATACGGGCTCACGACGCGCCCCGTACGGCGTCTGCCCCCACCCGTACCTCCTCGCCGGGGACTCGCCGCTCGACGAGTGGGTACTCGAACTCCCCGCGGCCACGGTCCTGACGGTCACGCCCGACAGGCTGCTGCCCGTGGCCAAGGAGCCGGTCGCCGGGACGCCCTTCGACTTCCGGGCCGCGCACGCCCTTGCGGACGTCCAGATCGACCATGCGTTCACCGACATCGAGCGCGACTCCTCCGGCCGCGCCACCGTCCGTGTCACCGATCCTGCCGGCGGTACCGGCACGGCACTGATGTGGGACGAGACGTGCCCGTGGGTGCAGATCCACACCGCCGACCTCCCGAAGAAGCCCGAGAGCACACGGCTCGGACTCGCCGTCGAACCCATGACCTGCCCGCCCGATGCCTTCAACACGGGCGAGGACCTGGTGGTCCTCGAGCCCGGCGCGACGCATCGGACCGGCTGGACCATCACGGCCCTGTAGCTCCACCGACGGACGGACGGACGGACGGACGGACGGTACGCCTCAGTGGAAGCTGGGGTGTCTGTCCCGTCGTCCATCGAGGTCCGAATCCACGTCGACGCCCGGATCCCTGCCGAGCCCGGTGAGGTCCAGCAGTTCCTGAACGACCGCATAAATCGGTCTCTCCGCGTCGATGCGGGTGAAGACCTGGTACTCGGGCAGCGACCGATAACCCGACCGGAGGGCAGCGAGGCCGGACATCGTCTCGACGTCCGTCCCGCGGGCCCTGACCCGGGCGAGCGCCACCGGGACGGGAAGGTCGAAGTGCGCCACGACGTCGGGCGCGGGAAGCCGCCGCCGCAGCCACGGCAGCAGGAATCCGCGGGGGAGGTCTCGCGCCTCGCGCAGGGCGAGCTGGCATTCGATGCCACGGTCGATGACGACGACCCCGTCGAACCCGAGGAGCCTCACCTCGTTCAGCAGCGCGTTGACCATCCGCGCGATGGTCTCCAGCACGTCCTGCACCTGCGCACCCGGAGCCCATCCGAGCAGCGCCCACCAGCCCGCCATCGTCCGGCGGCCCGCAGGGGTCCTCAGCAGGACGACGCTCCCCCCGCGCGCGCCGATGGTCTCCGCGAGGAGACGGGCTGCCGTGCTTTTGCCGGAGCCGTCGATGCCGGTCAGGAGGATGCGCAGGGGGTGCCTTTCGAGGAGGGGTCATGCCGTTCAACGGGAGGGTCGAGCGCTCTGTTCCCGCAGCCGGGCGGGGCAGCACAGCAGGCAGGGCCTGGGCGATAGGGTCGGCATACGGGGGATGCCCTCCCGGTCGGGGGACGAGGAGACCGATGGACCAGATCATCGTCGCAGGTGCTGCTGCCGGAAGCCTCCTGGCCGGCGGCTTCTACTTCGCTTTCGCCGCCACCGTGATGCCCGGCCTCGCCAAGGATGCCCGCACCGGTGCATCCGTCATGCGGGAGGTCAACCGGTGGGCGGTCCGGCCGCCCTTCATGGTGCTGTTCTTCGGAACGGCGCTCCTCTGCGCAGTGGCCTGCGTGCTGGGTCTCGCCTCGGGCCGGCTCCTCGCCGTCGCCGGGGGAGCGGCCTACCTGGCAGGGGTGGTGAGCACCGCCGTCGGGAACGTCCGGCTCAATGATGCGCTGGCCCGCAGCGAGGACGGCGACGCCGGCTGGGCCGCCTTCGCCGGCCCGTGGTCGCGGCTCAACCTCTTCCGCACCGTCGCCTCGGTGGTGGGCGGCATCCTGCTGCTGGCGCACATCCTCCGGTGAGCCGCGGTTCCGTCTCCCGCGAGACGGTCGTCGGCGCCTCCCTCGCCTCCCTCGCCGGTGATCAGAGCACCAGGCCCAGGGCGAACGGTCCGATCAGCACGGTGAACATCGTGATCAGGATGACGCCCACGATGTTGAGGACGATCCCTCCGCGGACCATCTCCGAGATCTTCACGTTGCCCGTGGCGTAGACGATGGCGTTCGGGGGAGTGCCCACGGGAAGCATGAACGCGCACGTCGCGGCGAGTGCCGCCGGGATGAGGAGCGTCTCGGGGTCCATCCCGATGCCGATGGCGACGCCGCCGAGGATGGGGATGAACGTCGCGGCGGTCGCCGTGTTGCTCGTGATCTCCGTCAGGAGCAGGACGATGGCGACCACGGCCGCGATCAGCAGGATGATCGGCAGCGTTCCGAGCCCGCTCACACGCTCACCGAACCAGGCGTCGAGACCGGTCCGTGCGACGGCTCCGGCCAGTGCGAGCCCGCCGCCGAACAGCAGCAGCACACCCCAGGGGAGGCCGTCCTCGGCGTCCTTCCACACCAGGGTCATGTTGCCCTTCCTGTCGGCGGGGATCATGAACAGGACGATGCCTGCGGCGATGGCGATCACGGTGTCGTCGAGCGTCCCCAGCCAGGGCATTGCCGCGCTGACGGCCCCGATGTTGGAGATCAGACCGGGGAAGATCCAGAGGAACGCGGCGCTCGCGAACACGGCCAGGACGGTCTTCTCACCCTGGCTCATGCTGCCGAGCTTGCTGATCTCGGTGTCGATCAGTTCCTTCCCGCCCGGGATCTCCCGCAGGGCGAACCGGAAGATGACCCGCGTGATCAGCAGCCAGGCGATGCCGATGAAGACGATGACGATCGGCACGCCCAGCATCATCCACTGGACGAACCCCACGGTCTCCCCGAGTTCGGTGGAGATGTAGCCTGCCACGATGGCGTTGGGTGGGCTGCCCAGGAGGGTGCCCAGGCCGCCGATCGTGGCGGCCCACGCGACCGACAGGATCAGGGCCACGCCGAACACCCGGATCTCCTTGTCATCGATCACGTCGCTGATCGCCCTGCCGGCCGAGAGATCCTTCCCGGTCTGCCCCTGCGGGGTGGTGGCTCCCCGGCTGTTCTCGACCACGAGGGTGAGGACGCTGAGCGCGATCGGGAGCATCATGAGGGTCGTCGCCGTGTTGGAGACCCACATCGACAGGAACGCGGTCGAGATCATCAGCCCCAGGATGATCCGCCTCGGGTGTGTGCCCACCCGCCGCAGCGTGAGCAGGGCGATGCGGCGGTGCAGGTTCCATTTCTGCATGGCGATGGCGATCAGGAATCCGCCCAGGAACAGGAAGACGATCGGATTCGCATAGGGTGCCGTCGATTCGGCGACCGTGGATCCGGCGAGCATCGGGAGGAGCACGATCGGCAGGAGGGAGGTGACGGACAGGGGAACAGCTTCCGTCATCCACCACACGGCCATGAGTCCGGCGATCGCAGCGACCACACGCGCGTCGCCGGAGAGATCCGACCCCCCGAGCAGCAGGTAGATCGCCAACGCGACGACGACGCCGATGCCACGCATCAGCCACAACCTGCTCGCGGAACGAGCAGGCTCCCCGCCGCCGGGTGGATTCGTCGAGGAACCCTCGGTTGCTTCTGCTTCTTCGGACTGGTGACTCATGGCTCAGCCTCCGCACGCCGTTGTGGAATGGATCACACGCTAACAGTCCTCGCCGGAGGCATCAACGCGAGCCCGGGTGACGATCGCCGGGGGCGGGTGGCACCGCATCGGGAAGCGTGCAAGCCTAGGCGGATGACCGCCCTCCAGGACATCCCCACCGCACACGGCCCGCTCTCCTCCTACGTCGCCAGGCCTGATGGCCCCGTGCGGGGAGGCCTCGTGCTCATTCACGAGGTGTGGGGGCTCGTCGGGCACACCCGGGCCGTCGCCGACCGGTTCGCACGGGAGGGATACGTCGTCGTCGCGCCCGATCTCCTCTCGGATCAGGGCATCACCGAGGAGAACACGGCCGGCCTCGGCGAAGCGATCGCGGGCCCTGATGACGAGGCCCGCAATGAGGCGCAGCCGAGACTCCGGGCACTGCTGGCACCGCTGCAGGACCCCGGCTTCGCCGCACTCACCACCGAGCGCATCCGCGCCTGCTTCTCCTACCTCCATGGGGACCCCGACGTCGCCGGTCGGGTGGGCGTCACCGGCTTCTGCTTCGGGGGCTCGTACAGCTTCTCCCTCGCGGTCGAGGAGACACGCCTGCTCGCGTGCGTTCCGTTCTACGGCCATGCGGACTTCCCGGCGGAGAAGCTGGCGGGCATCGCTGCACCGATCCTGGCCTTCTACGGCCAGGACGACCACGCCCTCGTCGGGGAGCTGCCCGCTCTCGAGGCCTCGATGGCGGAGGCAGGCGTGGACTTCAGGGCCGTGGTGTACCCCGACTCCGGCCACGCATTCTTCAACGACACCAACCGTTTCGCCTACCGGCAGGGCCCGGCCGAGGACGCCTGGAAGCTCACGCTGGACTTCCTCGCACACCACCTTGCCTGAGCGCGGTGCACCGCCGCACCCCTCCGGCAGCGGTACGCCGTTGCATCTCCGTCCCTCCGCCCTCGCCCTGGTGTTCGTCGGCGGGACGGCCGGAACCCTGGCGCGGTTCGGGCTCGCCGAGCTGGTCCCGACACCCGCCGGGCTCCCGCTCGGCATCTTCCTGATCAACGTCACGGGGGCATTCGCCCTCGGTGTCCTCCTCGAGGCGCTCGCGCGACGCGGCCCCGACGAGGGACACCGCCGTGCGGTGCGGCTGCTCGCCGGCACGGGCTTTCTCGGCGGGTTCACCACCTACAGTGCGCTGGCCGTCGATGCCGCGCTGCTGACGGGTTCCGGGCGGACGGGTGCAGGGATCGCCTACCTCGTCGGGTCGGTGCTCGCGGGCCTCGCCGCCGCGGCAGCAGGGGTCGTCGTGGGGCGACGCCTCGGCCCTCCGCCCGCCGTCCCGGGTGATGCACGGTGAGCGCCGGACTCGTCCTCGCTCTCGGTGTCGCGGGCGGCCTGGGATCGGTCGCCCGTTTCATGCTCGACGGCGTCATCCGTACCCGCGTCCGCACCGCGTCCCCCCTCGGCACGATGACCGTGAACATCAGCGGTTCGCTGGCGCTCGGTCTCCTGAGCGGGCTCGCGCTCGCAGCACTCCTGCCGCCCGGGTGGGCGCTCGTCCTCGGCGGCGGTTTCCTCGGCGGGTACACCACGTTCAGCACCGCGAGTGCCGAGACGGTGCGGCTGGTGCAGGCGGGCCGGACGACGGCGGCTCTGCTCACGGGCGGAGGTACGGCGCTGGCCGCCTTCGCTGCGGCGGGAGCAGGCCTGTCGCTGGCACTCCTGTTCACCTAGGATGCAGTTCCACCCATCGGACGAGGAGGACCCCATGGAGACGACGAGTGGCGTGCACGCCGGGCTGCAGGTAGAGATCGTGCCTGCTCTCGATCCCGGTGCCGACGCGGCGGTGCAGGTACCAGGAGAGCCGGGATCCGGCGCTCCGCCGCATGCCGCCGGACTCCAGGTGTCGCAACCCGAGGCCGTCGACGACGGGCCGGACTACGCGAACGCGGCGCTCCTGCGCGGCGGTGACTCGGCGCAGGTCGGAGCCCCGGTCCTCGGTGTCGGCTCCGATCCCGACCTCTCCTGTTCCTTCGAGTCCGGGGCCGTCGGCGGCGACGGCGGGGAGTAGATCCGTCGCGACCCGCGGCGGATGACCGGCGACCTGTTGGGCCGGGCACGCACCTGTTGAACGGCATCCCACGCCGCCGGGTCGCGGACTAGGGTGGGTTGGTGCCCAAGGAAACCTTCGACATCCGCGCGATCGCCGTCGGCGCCTACGGCCCGTCGCTGCTGTACGGGGTCGCGACCGGCGCCATCCTCCCGGTCATCGCCCTGACCGCGCGTGACCTGGGGGCCGATATCGCGACAGCCGCGCTGGTCATCACGCTGACGGGTATCGGATCCCTGGTCACCAACGTCCCGGCCACCCTGATCGCCACCCGTCTCGGGGAGCGGAAGGCCCTCGTCGGAGCGGCAGTGTGGTGTGCGGCAGCGATGTTCCTGGCCCTTGCCGCCCCGACGCTCGCCGTGTTCTCCGCCGCGGTGTTCATGGTCGGCATGGCGGGTGCGGTCTTCGGACTCGCCCGCCAGAGCTATCTGACCGAAGCCGTGCCGGTGCACTTCCGGGCGAGGGCGCTGTCCACCCTCGGTGGCGTGACCCGGATCGGGGTGTTCGCCGGTCCCTTCGCGGCGGCCCTGGCCATGAGCGTGCTGGGCCTCGACGGAGCCTACTGGGTGGGAGGGGTTGCAAGCCTCGCGGCGGCGGTCCTCAGCTGGAGGGTCCCCGAGCTCGGATCGCGGGGGGTGGGGGTGGCGCCGAGCGGTCCGGCCGCTCCTACCGTGCGCTCGATCCTGGGCAGCCACTCCCGCATCTTCGCGACAGTGGGCATCGGCGTGCTGCTGATCGCCGCCGTCCGGGCCACGCGGCAGGCGGTGCTTCCGCTCTGGGCCGAGAGCATCGGGTTGGACGCGTCGGCGACAGCCCTGATCTACGGGCTGTCCGGCGCCATCGACATGCTCATCTTCTATCCGTCCGGCAAGGTGATGGATCTGAAGGGCCGCCGCTGGATCGCCGTGCCGTGCATGCTCATCATGGGAACGGCCCTGACACTGCTGCCCCTGGCGGGGGATGCCGCCGGACTCCTCCTCGTCGCCCTGCTCATCGGCTTCGGCAACGGCATCGGCTCGGGCATCGTCATGACCCTCGGGGCCGACTTCTCGCCGACTCCCGGCCGGCCCCAGTTCCTCGGGATCTGGCGCCTGCTCACGGATTTCGGGACCATGGGCGGACCGGGGCTGCTCTCACTCGTGACGGCGCTCGCGACGCTCTCCGCGGGGATCTGGGCGACAGCTGTCCTGGGGTTCCTCGGCGCGGCGGTGCTCTGGTACTGGATACCGCGCGCACGGCCGGTCACGCCACGGGACCCGGCCGGGACCTGACGTCCCGGCCGCGTGGTGCTGCGGCTCAGCGGCGGGCGCGACGGGCGATGGCCCGGGCCGCGATCACCGCTCCGGCCGTCGCGGCCACCCACGGTCCGCCGACGATGATCGGATCCATCCATTGGTGGTTGACGTCCACCCGGTTCTTCCCGAAGCGGGAAGCGATGCCGTGCCTGCGTCCTTCGGACAGGATCCCCGTCTCGGTGATCGGGTTGTCCGGCCGCAGCGAGGCGAGTGATGCCACATGGGCACCCCAGGCATCGACACGGTCCGCGAAGATCAGGATGAGCCAGTGTGCGGCGCGCCCCTCACCGTACCGGTAGGCGTAGCGCCGGATGCTGCCCGAGACACCGTGCAGCGGTGCACTCGTGCCGAACACCGGGGTCAACTGCCCGTGTTCGATCGACCGTTCCCGGTTCTCCCCGCCCTGCTGCTCCTCGGGGTAGTCCCAGTGCGCGCCGGTGCTTCCGGGATCGTAGACCTCGCGCGGGTAGGAGGGGCGGTCCTTCGGATCCAGGTCCGCACCCCAGCCCGGGATGCGTGCGCGGAGGGCTTCCGCGCTGGGGATGTCCTTGGGCTTGTTCGCGACGTAGGGAGTCGACGGCTCGGACGGCATGATGGTCTCCTAGCTCGGGTTCGCGATGATGATCGGCTTGATGCAGTTGTCGAGCTTCGCCGAGAACATGTGGTAACCCTCGGCGATGTGCTCGAGGGGTATCCGGTGCGTGACGATGTCGTTCGGCTTGAGGAAGCCGTTCTGGATGTGCTCGAACAGGCGGGGCCACTGCCGCTTGACCGGCGTCTGGTTCATGCGCAGCGTCAGCCCTTTGTTGAGCGCGTCACCGAACTTCACTGCGCTGAAGATGGGACCGTAGGCGCCGACGACGGACACGGTGCCCCCCTTGCGCGCCGAGTCGATGGCCCAGTTCAGCGCGACGGGGGAGCCGCCCTGCAGCTTGAGCTTGGTGCCCGTCACCTGCTGGATGAAGTTGCCGTCCGCCTCCGCGCCGACCGCGTCGATCACGACGTCGGCCCCGAGGAAATCGGTGGTCCTCTTCATCTCGACCACGATGTCGTCGTACTCGGCGAAGTTGAAGGTCTCGGCCTGGGCGAAGCTGCGGGCCTTCTCGAGTCGGTACTCGAGGTGGTCGATGACGATCACCCGACCCGCGCCCATGAGCCAGGCCGACTTGGCGGCGAAGAGTCCCACGGGCCCCGCGCCGAAGACCACCACGGTGTCACCCTCGACGATGTCCCCGAGCTGCGCGCCGAAGTAACCCGTTGCCAGGGCGTCGGTCAGCAGCACCGCGTCCTCGCTGTCCATCCAGTCGGGGATGATCGTGGGACCGACGTCGGCGAAGGGCACGCGCACGAACTCGGCCTGCCCGCCGTCGTAGCCGCCCGTCGTGTGCGAGTAGCCGTAGATCCCGCCGACCGCCGTCGCGTTCGGGTTCACGTTGTGGCAGTTCGAGTAGAGCCCGCGCGCACAGTAGTAGCAGGACCCGCAGTAGACGTTGAAGGGGACCATGACGCGATCGCCGCGGGCGAGGTTCCGGACGGAGGGTCCCACCTCCTCGACGACGCCGATGAACTCGTGACCGAAGGTGTGACCGATGCGGGTGTCGGGCATCAGGCCGTGGTACAGATGCAGGTCCGAGCCGCAGATGGCTGCCGTGGTCACCCGGATGATGGCGTCGTTCGGGTGCTCGATCTTCGGCATGGGTTTTTCCTCGACCCGGATCTTGTAGGGCCCGCGGTACACCATGGCTTTCATTCGTCGCACCTTTCGTCGCTGTTCCGGCCAGCGTTCCACCGTGCCGCCGGTGCTTCAACGAGTGGCGGGCGTGCGGAAAGGGGGTGCACAGGGTGGTCGGGAGTGTTACGGCTGTTCCGTGGTGACGCGGGACTGGGCGGCGAAGAGCCAGCCGGCGGACGCTGCAAGGGTGAACCCGGTTCCGATGATCCACGCGAGGCCGGACCAGAAGAACAGGGGCACGGTGACGGGGACGGGGCCGGGTACCGGTTCCACTGCCTGCGCCCCGAGATAGAGGGCCGCCGACGCGAGGATGCCGCCGAGCCCGAGGACCCAGCACAGGACGAGCCAGTTGCGCGATGAGGCCCACCAGGCGCCGAAGCCCGTCCAGGTGTTCCAGGTGTCACCGGTCCGCATGATGACGAGGCCGCCGATCAGCGTCCACGTGCCGACCACCAGCAGTGCCGCCACGACGTCGGCCGGCCGGTGCCAGAGGTTGATGAATGTCGCCGCTCCGGCAAGGACCGAGTAGGCCCCTCCCGCGGCTGCCGCGAAGGGGCGCCAGCGGGGCGTCGCGATGATGAAGACGGCGGCTGCCGCGGATGCGGCGAGCGTCGTATGCCCTGAAGGTAATGAATTGAAGGTGAGCGTCGCGACACCGCGATCGGGACGGTCGAAGACCAGGTTCTTCAGGATCTGGGTGGTCAGGTTCGAGCTGCAGATGACGGCGATCGCGACCACGGCCGCGGCGTAGCGACGTCTCCGGAAGGCGACGAACAGGATGGCGGCGGTTGCGACGATGATCGAGATGGTGGGAAGGGTGTCCAGGAACCGCAGGAACGGGAGCTGGGTCTCCGACGTCGCGACCCCGGCCTCGCGCCACGCGGACTCGTCCGCCAATTGCCCCGTCGTGGTCCTGACGAAAGCCCAGTAGGTCCAGCCCAGCACGCCTGCGCAGGCCACGGCAGCCAGCACGAACAGCAGCGGTGAGCGGGCTGCCCGCGTCGAGCCGGAGGAGGATCGCTGCGAGGTCATCGGTCCAATCGTTCCACAGGTACCTGGAGGTTCGTCACCTTCCCGTGATGTCCGGGCGGCTCCCGTAGCCTGACATCGTGCACCCTCAGCCGATGCCCCCTGCCGGGCGCCCGTTCCTGCCTCCCCTCGAGGCCCTCGTCGCGTCGGCCCGAGTGGTCTCGGTGCCCATGCGGGTGAGATTCCGCGGTGTGCTCGTCCGGGAGGCGCTGCTGCTCCGCGGTCCTGCCGGGTGGGGCGAGTTCTGTCCCTTCCTCGAGTACGACGATGATGAGTCCGCCGCGTGGCTGGCGTGTGCCATCGAGGCCGCCTGGCTCGGGTTCCCCGCGCCGCTGCGTTCCTCGGTGCCCGTCAACGCGACGGTCCCCGCCGTGGAGCCGGGCGGGGTGGAGGCGGTGCTGTCCCGCTTCGGCGCCGTCGACGCGGTGAAGGTGAAAGTCGCCGAGCGGGGACAGTGCCTGGCTGACGACGTGGCGCGAATCGCCGAGGTCCGCCGGCTGCTGCCGCATGCAGGGCTCAAGGTGGACGCCAACGGCGGGTGGAGCGTGGAGCAGGCACTCGAAGCACTGGAGGCGCTCGCTCCCTTCGACCTGCAGTACGTGGAGCAGCCGGTCCCGGACATCCCGGGGCTGCGTACCGTGCGCCTCGAACTGCGCCGCCGGGGCTCGGGCATCCTCGTCGCGGCCGACGAGAGCGTCCGCCGGCAGGAGGATCCTCTCCTCGTGGCCCGCGAGGACGCGGCCGATCTCCTCGTGATCAAGGCACCACCGCTCGGGGGGGTGCGGCGTGCCCTGGCCATCATCGAGCGGGCCGGGCTGCCCGCGGTCGTCAGCTCGGCGCTGGAGACGTCCGTGGGGATCCGGGCCGGTATCGCCCTCGCGGCGGCCCTTCCGGATCTGCCCTACGCCTGCGGACTGGCAACGGTCTCGCTGATGGCCGGTGACGTCTCCGACACCTCGCTCGTGCCGCAGGACGGCACGCTCCCGGTCCGCGAGGTCGAGGTCGGGGAGCAGAAGCTGACGGAGTTCGCTGCCGGTCCGGACAGGACGCGGTGGTGGCTGGAGCGGCTGGGCCGCACCCACGCGGTACTCGCCGCCGCCCAGCAGGGCTGACACCCGGGGGACGGGCGATCGCCGGGTGGTAGGTCCCGGTCCGTCCGCCGTCCAGCGAGGACACTCGGAGCATCCCGGCTGCAGCGCGACGACGGCGCGCCAGCCCTGTTCGGGCGGCGTTCACGCGGTGTTCACCGACGCCCACCTCGGATGTTCAGGTGATCCCGACAGGGTGGGGGCGAACACCGTTCCCCTGTGAGAGGTATCACCCCATGACTGACACCGCACGCCGCCTGCTGCCCATGGCCGGCCACACCAAGGGCAAGCGCAGTGCCGTCACCTGCGCGCTCAAGTGTGACAACGCCTGCTCCGATGCCGTCTGCAACACCAGCAGCAACAACTACTTCCGCGACATCGTCTCGAGCGAGTTCTCGCGACGCAAGGCACTCGGGGTGGGAGCCGCGGGCGCATTGACGCTCCTCGTCGCCTCGCAGACGGGGGCACCGTCCGCGCAGGCGGCTCCGGGGAAGAAGCCGGGTCCCGGCGGGAAGCTCGCCTTCACCCCCATCGCACCCGTCGACGCCATGGTCGACGACATGGTCGTGCCGCAGGGCTACGGCTGGAAGCCGGTGATCCGCTGGGGCGATCCCCTGTTCGCGAACTCCCCGGCCTTCGACCCGAACAACCAGACGGCCGCCGCGCAGGCACTGCAGTTCGGCTACAACTGCGACTACACCGACATCCTCGAGATCGAGGGCAGCAAGGGCCGGCGCGCCGTGCTCTTCGCGAACCACGAGTACACCAACGAGACCATCATGGTGCCGCCGACCATGCCCGCCGCCGAGGTGCGCGGCATCGGCAAGGCAGCGCACGGCCTGGCCGTCGTCGAACTCGAGCGCAAGAACAAGAACAAGCCCTGGTCCTACGTGCAGGGCGCTCCGCTGAACCGCCGCTACCTGACCACCACGCCCTACGAGGTGACGGGCCCGGCCGCGGGCTCGGACCTGCTCAAGACCATCGACGACCCCGCCGGCCGTACCATCCTCGGCACGCTGGGCAACTGCGCCGGCGGCACCACGCCGTGGGGCACCATCCTCTCCGGCGAGGAGAACTTCAACGGCTACTTCGTGGCCACGGGCACCAGTGACGGCGACCGCCGCTACGGCATCTCGAGCCGCCCCACCTCGCGCGGCTGGGAGGTCGACGAAGCCCGCTTCGACACCCGCAACCCCGGATACGAGAACGAGAAGCACCGCTTCGGCTACATCGTCGAGGTGGATCCCTTCGACCCGACGTCGACGCCGAAGAAGCACTCGGCGCTCGGCCGTTTCAAGCACGAGGGCGCGAACGTGACGGTCTCCTCGACGGGGCATGTCGTGGCCTACATGGGCGACGACGAGCGCTTCGACTACCTCTACAAGTTCGTGTCGAAGAACCGCGTCCAGCCGGGAACGAGCCCGGCGGCCCGCCGCGCCAACATGACGCTGCTGAGCGAGGGCTCGCTGTACGTTGCGCGCTTCCAAGGCAACTCCGTCGCCGAGATCGACGGCTCCGGTGCACTGCCCTCCGACGGCGCCTTCGACGGCGTCGGGGAGTGGCTCCCGCTGCTCATCGACAACAGGTCGGTCGTGCCCGGTATGACCGCAGCCGAGGTGGCCGTCTTCACCCGTCTCGCGGCGGACAAGATGGGCCCCACCAAGATGGACCGCTGCGAGGATGTGGAGCCCAACCCGCTCACCGGCAAGGTCTACGTGGCGTGCACGAACAACACCAACCGCGGTGTCGGGGCGAACGCCCTGGCGGACGAGGCGAACCCCCGCACGCAGAACCGCGACGGTCACATCGTCGAACTCACCGAGGCCGGCAACAACGCGACCGGAACGCGCTTCACCTGGAACCTGCTCCTCGTCTGCGGCGATCCGGCTCGCAACCCGGCCACGTACTTCGGCGGTTACCCGAAGGACAAGGTCTCGCCGATCTCCTGCCCGGACAACGTGGCCTTCGACTCCGAGGGCAACCTGTGGATCTCGACGGACGGCCAGCCGGGCACGATCGGTTTCAACGACGGCCTCTTCAAGGTGGGGCTCGTCGGAGCCGAGCGCGGACGCGTCCAGCAGTTCCTCGCCGTCCCGCGTGAGGCCGAGACCTGCGGACCCATCATCCATGACCAGGACGGCAGCGTCTTCGTCGCCGTGCAGCACCCGGGCGAGGACGGCAGCTGGGCTGCCCAGTCCTCCCTCTTCCCGGACTACGTGCCTCTCGGTGGCCGACCCGGCAAGGGCGAGGCGGCCATCCCGCGTCCGTCGGTGGTGCAGGTCTACCGTGGATCGGAAGGACCGAAGGAGGACCACTCGGGCCGTGGGCGCGGGCGCCAGCCCGGCAAGCCGCGGCCCAAGGGCTCCGACAAGGTCCGTGGCGGCGGCGACGGCAAGTAGCTCCTGATTCCTGCGGACGCACCCCCTCCCTCCGGAGGGGGTGCGTTCGCGTCCGGGATGTGAGGATGGTCCCGTGACCGAATCAGCTCAACACCCCCGCGATCCCCTCGACTCGGCCGCTGCGGCCTCGCGAGCCGTGCGCGCGCTGGTCGCGGGGGGCGTCTCCGATGTCGTCGTCGCCCCGGGATCGCGGAGCGCGCCGCTCGCCTACGCCCTCGCGGAGGCCGAGGCCGCCGGTCTCGTCCGGCTCCATGTACGCATCGACGAGAGATCGGGTGCCTTCACCGCGCTGGGTCTCGCGCTCGGCGGGCAGCGCCCAGCTGCCGTGGTGACGACGTCGGGCACGGCGGTGGGTGAGCTCCTGCCGGCCGTGATGGAGGCGAACCATGCCTCGGTGCCGTTGGTGGTCATCTCGGCCGACCGGCCCGGAGAGCTGAGGGGCACGGGCGCCAATCAGACCACGGTGCAGCCGGGACTGTTCGGAGTCCACGTCCGCAGGGGGCTGGACGTCGCTGCGGGTGATGATCCTGCTGCCCTGATCGACGGGGCACTGCAGGCCGCGGCCGGGCATCCGGTGCAGGGAGTGCCCACCTGCCCGCCCGGGCCAGTCCACCTGAATCTCGCCTTCCGCGACCCGCTCGTCCCCGGGGATGCTGCTGCACCCCTCGACGGTGACGGCGATGCCGGCCCGCGCTTCGCGGCGTCGTCCGCGGAGGACTCCGGGGCCGCTGCAGCGGCTGCCGGCCGGCGCACGGAGGAGCGGGACACGGCCGACAGGCCGCTGCCGGAGGGGGCCACCACCGTCGTCGTCGCAGGTCACGGAGCCGGAGAGCTTGCGGCCGTCTTCGCGGCGCACCTCGATCTCCCGCTCCTCGCGGAGCCGTCGTCCAATGCGCGCTTCGGCAGCAGTGCCATCGCGCCGTACCGGCTGCTGCTCGAGCACCTCGGTCCCTCGATCACGCGCGTGGTGACCTTCGGACGGCCTACGCTGTCGCGGCCCGTGACGGCACTGCTGGCGCGGAGCGACGTCGAGCACGCCCTCTACCTGCCGTCGCCCGTGGCATGGTTCGAGCAGGGCCGGAGGTCCGAGCGCATCATCGACAACCTGCCGGAGCTGCTGGAGTTCGCCGGTCGCGGTGCGGACGGGTGGCTGCGGAGCTGGCGCGAGGCAGGTGCTGCCGCGGACGCCGCGATCCGCACGCTGCTCGAGGACGAGGAGGGCATCTCGGGCCCGCAGGTCGCGGACGCGGTCTGGGAGCACACGGACGGGAACCTGGTGCTCGGCTCGTCGAACCCCATCCGGGACGTGGACCTGGTCGCGTCCACCGACTGGCACCCCCTCGAGGTCTTCGCCAACCGGGGGCTGGCCGGGATCGACGGCACCATCTCGACGGCCACGGGCATCGCCCTCGCGGCAGGTATCCCGACGCGCACCCTGATGGGTGACCTGACCTTCCTGCATGACGTCGGTGGGCTGTTCCTCGGCAGTGGCGAGGCGCAGCCGGACCTCCACCTCGTCGTCCTCAACGACGGCGGTGGCGGCATCTTCGGCCTGCTCGAGCACGGCTCCGACACCACGACGGCGCGGTACGGTGCCGTCGTCGAGCGCCTGTTCGGAACACCTCATACCGTCGACCTCGCAGCGATAGCGGCCGCCTACGGACTCCGCTACGAACGGGTGACGACGACGGCGGACCTGGACGCTGCGCTGGAGCGGCCCATCCGGGGCCGCTCCATCCTCGAGGTCCGCGCCGACAGGGCCTCGCTCCGGGACCTGCACGCACGGATCCGCCGTGCGGTCGCCGAGGTCACCGTCCACTAGGCCGCGGTCAGAGCACCTTTTACGTCAGAGCACCTTCGACAGGAACAGCCGGGTCCGCTCGTGCTGGGGGTTCCCGAGGACGTCCTCGGGCTTGCCCTGCTCGACGACGACCCCGCCGTCCATGAACACCACGCGGTCGCCGACCTCCCGCGCGAACCCCATCTCGTGCGTGACCACCATCATGGTCATGCCCTCCCTGGCCAGCTGCTTCATCACCTCGAGGACGTCACCGACGAGCTCCGGGTCCAGGGCGCTGGTCGGCTCGTCGAAGAGCATCATGTCCGGGTCCATCGACAGCGCACGCGCGATCGCCACGCGTTGCTGCTGACCGCCGGAGAGCTGCGAGGGGAATGCGTCCGCCTTCTCCGCGAGGCCGACCTTCGCGAGATTCTTCCGCGCGATCTCCGTGGCCTCGGCCTTGCCGCGCTTCTTCGCCCGCTGCTGGGCGAGGGTGAGGTTCTTCAGCACTGTGAGGTGCGGGAAGAGGTTGAACTGCTGGAAGACCATCCCGATGCGCGTGCGGACGCCGTCGAGGTCCGTCTCGCTGTCCGTGATGTCGATCCCCTCCACCAGGACGGTGCCGGTCGTGGGCTCCTCGAGGCGGTTGACGCAGCGCAGGAGAGTGGACTTGCCGGAGCCGGACGGGCCGATGACGCAGACCACCTCGCCCTGGTCCACGTGGAAGTCGATGCCCTTGAGCACCTCGTTGTCGCCGAAGTTCTTGCAGAGCGCCCGGATCTCGATCGCGGGCACCGCCCCTGCTGATCCGCGCCCTGCCGTCTCCGCTGCTGTGTGGGACATCGGGATCACCGGCCTCTCTTGTTGTGTCGTTCGAGCTTCGCGACCAGCTGCGTGAGCGGGAGCGTGATGACCAGGTAGAGCAGCGCGGCGACGACGAGCGGCGTGGCGTTGGCCTGGTTGGTGAGGGAGTCCCGCGCGAACGTGGTGAGCTCCCGGTCCGCGATGGCCATGCCAGCGATGAACAGCAGGGAGGTGTCCTTGATGAGGATCACGAGCTCGTTGGTCAGCGGCGGGGTGATGATGCGGAACGCCTGCGGCAGGACCACGGTCGCCATCGTCCAGGCGGAACCCATGCCGAGCGAGCGTGCTGCTTCCACCTGGCCCCTGGGGACCGCTTCGATGCCGGCACGGATGGTCTCCGCGATGTAGGCCGCCGAGACGACGATCAGTCCGAGCAGTCCGGCGCCGACGCTGCCACCCGGAGGCTGCCACTGGAAGGCGATCGGCACGGCGAAGGCGAAGCCGAAGATGACGAGCAGCGCCGGCAGTCCACGGAACAGTTCGATGTAGCCCGTCGCCAGCCAGCGGTAGGGGAGAACGGGGGAGAGCTTCATGAGCGCCAGCAGCAGGCCGAACAGCATGCCACCGACGAAGGCGATCGCCGTGTAGATGACGGTGTTCTTGGCCGCGATCGTCAGGATCTGCGGGAAGGTCTCCCGGGCGACGTCGAGATTGAAGAAGTAGGGCTGGATCCTGCCCCAGTCCGCCGAGAGGACGACGAAGAGGATGACGGCGGCGAACACGGCATAGAGGATGCCCTGGGTCAGCCGTCTGCGGGTTGAACGTTTCACGCGTGGAACTACCTTCCTTCGGGGAGGGGCACCGCCAGGGCCCCGGCCACCACCGGGGCCCTGGCAGTGCCCCTCCCCGAAGGAAGGTAGTTCCACGCGTGAAACGTTCAACCCGCAGACGGCTGACCCAGGGCATCCTCTATGCCGTGTTCGCCGCCGTCATCCTCTTCGTC
>JASLAA010000043.1 GCA_030147325.1 Arthrobacter sp.
CTCCCTAGCCTTGATGGATGGCATCGACGGGCGATCACGGCACAGGCAGGCGCGCGACCGGCGGGCGGAGGCCCAGCACTGCCGTCTACCGTCGACGCCGCCTCGCGGTGACCATCCTCGTGCTGTTCGTGGTCGTGGCGCTCGCCGCCGGTGGAGCAGCTCTGGCGGGACTGTTCGGCCGGGGTTCGGATGCGACTGCCGGTGGGCCCGCGAGCCCGGCAGTCACGCCGGCCGTTCCGGCCGAGCCTTCCGCAGACGTGGAGCCCGTCCCCTCCGCAGCCGCTTCCAGCAGTCCTTCTCCCTCCTCCACAGCGACCTCCAGCCCTACGGCCGACCCCACACCGACGGGCGCTGGATGCGTCACCGACATCGTCGTGGCGGCAGGGACGGACAAGGAGGCATACGCAGCGGACGAGGATCCCGTCCTGTCGCTCGAGGTACGGAACGAGGGCGAGGAGCCCTGCACGGTCAATGTCGGCACGTCCCAGATGGAGTTCGTGCTCACCAGCAACGGCGAGCGGGTGTTCTCCTCCACCGACTGCCAGCAGGAATCGCAGGACCTCGAACGCACCGTGGAACCGGGCGCCGTGGAACGGGCGACCTTCGAATGGTCCCGCAACCGGACAGTGCCCGGCTGCACCGTGGTGGAGGGATCCCCGGCTGCCGGCGAGTACTCCCTGACCACCAGGCTCGGCGCCCGGAGCAGCACACCCGTCGGGTTCACCCTGCGGTAGGCAGTCCACCGGGCCCGTGGGCGTCCACCCGAGGTGAACGTCGGGGGAGCTACATGAACCGGTCCAGGAGGCTCGTCTCCGCGATGCGGGAGAGCCCCTCCCGAACGGTCCGAGCCCGTTGCTCCCCGATGCCGTCCACGGCCATGAGGTCCTCGATGTTCGCGGCCATGAGGTTCTGCAGTCCGTCGAAGTGGTCGACGAGCCTGTTGGCGACGGCCGGGGGTACGGCCTTGATGCCGGAGAGCAGGCGGTAGCCCTTCGGCTGGATGACGGCCTCGAGCGAGTCGATGGAGGGATTGAACCCCAGCACGCTCGCGATGGTCCCGAGGTCGATGAGGTCGGTCGAGCTGAAGCCCTGGAGCGTCGCCACCCGCTCGTCGGGCGGCGCGGTGCTCGAGCCGAGGTCCATGTAGTCGCGGAGCACCATCTCGCTGCCCGGGCCGAGCCCGGTGGTGAGTTCCTCCACCTGCAGGGAGAGCAGGCGACCGTCGACGCCGAGTTCCAGGACGTACTGGGAGATCTCCTCGGAGATCCTGCGGACCATCTCCTGCCGCTGCAGGGTGACGGCGACGTCGCGCACCGTGACCATCGCCTCGATCTCGAGCGCGGACAGCGAGTTCGTGACCTGGTCGAGCCGCGCCCGGTAGCGTTCGAGGGTCGCCAGGGCCTGGTTGGCGCGAGCCAGCACGGGTTCGGAGCCCTCGAGCACGTGCCGCAGCCCGTCGATGTAGAGCGCGATGATCTGCATGGACTGGCTCACGCTGATGACGGGCAGGCCCGTCTGCTTCGCCACGCGCTCCGCGGTGCGGTGCCGGGTGCCCGATTCCTGCGTCTCGATGGTGTGATCCGGTACCAGCTGCACGGCGGCGCGGAGGATACGGCTCGCGTCCTTGTCGCACACGATCGCACCGTCCATCTTCGCGAGCTCCCGCAGCCGGGTCGGGGAGAACTCGATGCCGATGTCGAAGCCACCGGAGCAGATCGAATCGACCGTCCGGTCGAAGCCGAGGACGATCAGGGCGCCGGTGCGGCCCCTGAGGATCCGTTCGAGGCCGTCACGCAGCTGGGTCCCCGGCGCTACTCTGGCGAGGGTGGCTTTGAGCGAGTCCTCAGGACTGCGAACCATGGGCCTATCCTTTCGCCACCCGCGCTGTTGAAAGCCCGGCGCAGTCGGGCAGCCGCCGTCGAGAACTCCGACGGCAGCGAGGCTGCGGGTGAACCGCGCAGCCGAGGATAATACTACTGGCGCGGGGGATGACGCCGTACCGGGCGCTGTCGCAGAACGGTAACAGTCCGGCGCGTCCGCTGCGGACGTCTCCGGTGGAGGGCCAGCGCTCGCCGCTAGAACAGGAGCGCCAGCGCCTCCGTGAGGGTCGAGACCTCCCGCACCGAGAACCCCTTGGGGACCGGACCGGTGCCGCTCGGGGACGCTGGGACGATGGCATGCGTGAAGCCGAGTCGCTCCGCTTCCTGGATGCGCCGCCCGATGCCGGGGACGGGGCGGACCTCACCGGCCAGACCCACCTCACCGAAGGCGATCAGCCGGGACGGAAGCGGGTGGTCCGCCCTGGCCGAGGCGACGGCCAGGGCCACGGCGAGATCGGTCGCCGGCTCGGTCAGCCGGACCCCGCCGACCGTCGCGACGTAGCTGTCGTCCTTGTGCAGGCTCACGCCCGCCCGGCTCTGCAGGACCGCCAGCAGCATCGCCACGCGTGAGCTGTCCAGCCCGCTCGTCGCGCGCCTGGGCTGCGAGTTGGACGATTCCGCGAGCAGTGCCTGGACCTCTGCGACGAGCGGCCGGCGGCCCTCGAGCGTGACCGTGATGCAGGTGCCCGACACCGGATCCTTGGTCCTTGAGACGAACAGGCCGCTGGGATCCGCGAGTCCCTCGATGCCGCCGTCGGTCAGGTCGAAGCAGCCCACCTCGTCCGTGGGCCCGTAGCGGTTCTTCACGGCGCGCAGCAGTCGGAGCCGCGAGTGGCGCTCACCCTCGAACTGGCAGACGACGTCGACGAGGTGCTCGAGCAGTCGAGGGCCGGCGATGGAGCCGTCCTTCGTGACATGGCCGACGAGCAGCGTGGTCATACCCCGGGCCTTCGCCGCCCCGATCAGGGAGGCCGCCACTTCCCTGACCTGGGTCACGCCGCCCGCGCTGCCGTCGACCGCAGCGCTGCTCAGGGTCTGGACGGAGTCGACGACGAGGAGGGCGGGATCGATCTTCTCCACCTGCCCGAGTGCCTGCCCCAGATCCGTCTCGGCACTCAGGTAGAGGGAGTCCGCGACGGCATCGATCCTGTCGGCGCGCAGCTTCACCTGCGCGGCGGACTCCTCGCCCGTCACGTAGAGGACGTTCTTGCCGAGCCGCGCCACCCGCGCGGCGACGTCGAGCAGCAGGGTGGACTTGCCGACGCCGGGCTCCCCGGCGAGCAGGATCACGGCACCGGGGACCAGGCCGCCGCCCAGTACGCGGTCGAGCTCGTCGATCTTCGTGGGCTGGAACCCGGACAGCGTCGCGTCGACGTCGGCGATCCGCCGGGCCGGTGTCGTGACCGCCGTCGCGGCCGTGGTGCGCGCGACGACCTGGCCTGCCTCCTCCACGCTTCCCCACGCCTGGCATTCGCCGCAGCGACCCACCCATTTCGCCGTCGTCCAGCCGCACTCCGCGCAGCGGTAGTTCGGGGCGTTCGTCCGGCCTGCGCGAGCGGCGGGGGAGGTCTTGGTGGCCATGCTCTCAGGCTACCGGCGGCCACCGACAGGAGAGGTCCGGCCTCGTGTCCCTCGGGCAGGCCGACTCAGAGCCGACTCAGAGGCGGGGCAGGTAATCGGCGGCATCCTCGTGGGAGAGGCCTGTCGCTTCGAGCAGGTCCACCACGAGCGGCCGGAGGAGCAGCACGAGCCCTTCCCCTTCGAGGCGGCTGATGTGGAGGGTGGTCGGATGCAGGTCCGTGGCGACGGCCGCGAGTTCGATCCGCGCCTGGCGCAGGTTGAGCCTGCGCTCGGCGGCATCGCGTGCGGAGAGGGCGCGGCTGAGGATGTCGACGGCGTCGGCGGTGTCCTCGAGGGACTGGCCCAGGCTCTCGATGGCTTCGTCCGTCAGGGCGGTGTGGTTGATGGCGGACGTGAGGCGCCGTGAGAAGACGCGACTGTTGCGGATGGCGAGGTCGATCGAATCGACGGCGGTGCGGAGCGTACCCAGCTCGTCACGGTGCCTGCGGTAGGCGGGTGAGATGCGCGCCACCTCCTGCGCGGCACGCATGCTGCCGGTCAGGCTGTCCAGCTGGGACTGGCAGTTGCGGGCACGGACGAGGGCGTGCCAGGCGAGGGTGGAATCACTGCTCCGCAGCGCCGTGGCACTCTCCCGGAGGACACCGGACAGTTCGGAGAGGAGCCCTCGGACGTTCGTCTTGGGCTCACGCCGCGGATCGCGGGGGAGCAGCATGGTGATGGCGAGGGCGAAGAGTCCACCGACGATCGCGTCCGCACTGCGGGTGAAGGGCCCTCCCTCAGGTGCAGGCAGCAACACCACCAGCAGGGACTGCAGGCCGAGCTGCGTGGTGAAGATCGTGCCACTGTCCAGGAAGCGGGCCAGCAGGATCGAGATCAGGAGCACGACGGCGGCCTGCCACAGGCCGGTCCCGAAGAGGGTGAGCAGGAGATCACCGACGGCGATGCCGAGGGTGCAGCCGATGCCCACCTCCAGGACGCGGCGCAGGCGCGGGTCCCGGGAGAAACCCAGGGCGATCATCGACGACGTCGCCGCGAACAACGGCCCGTTGTGGCCGAGGACCTGCTCGGCGAACGCGTAGGCACCCACGGCGCAGACGGTCATCTGCAGAGCGGTGACCACCGACGCGGAACTCCGCTTGAGGCCCGTCCGGGAGCGCTTGCGCACGAAGGCGAGAGCGGCGGAGACTCCCTGACGCGGCGGCATGCATCCAGTCTAGGAGGTCAGTTCGAAGGTGGCTTTCCGCCATTTCGCAAGTGCGGATTGGTTCGGCAGGGCAATGGACCGGCGCTGTTCACCTTCCGTTCACGTGCGCTGGTCACTCTCTTTACCTGCACTGCCTAGCTTCGAAGATGTACAGAAACGCGTACATCTTCTCCCGAGTGCCGTTCGCGCACCGATGAAACATCCCTGGAAGGGGCAATATCTAGTGAAGGCTCTTCGCTTTGGCCGCGCTGCGGCGGTAATCTCCGTAGCCGCGCTGGCGCTGACCGCATGCGGTTCCGACAACGCCACCAACGAGCCGGCAGCAGAGGGCGCTTCGTCCTCCGCCGCGGGCACTGCTGTGACGGGAACCCTGACCGGTATCGGCGCCTCCTCGCAGAACTCCGCGATGGAAGCCTGGAAGACCGGATTCGAGTCCCTGAACCAGGACGCGATGATCCAGTACTCGCCCGATGGTTCGGGCGCCGGCCGCAAGGCCTTCCTGAGTGGTGGAGCGCAGTTCGCCGGCTCCGACGCATACCTCAAGGACGAAGAGATGACGCAGGCCATGGAGGTCTGCGGACCCGATGGTGCGCTCAACATCCCCGCCTACATCTCCCCGATCGCCGTCGCCTTCAACCTCGGCGACGTCACCGAGCTGAACCTCGATGCCGCCACCATCGCGCAGATCTTCAAGAAGGAGATCACCACGTGGAACGACCCGGCGATCGCCGACCAGAACGAGGGCGTCGAGCTTCCTGACACCCCGATCACGGTCGTCCACCGGTCGGACGAGTCGGGTACCACCGAGAACTTCGTCGACTACCTCGCGGCAGCCGCTCCCGAGGACTGGACCTACGAGGTCGAGGGCGCATGGCCTGCTGACCTGCAGTCCGAGAACGCCAAGGGCACCTCGGGTGTCGTCCAGACCGTCACCTCGACCGACGGCGCCATCACCTACGCCGACGCCTCGGCTGTCGGAGACCTGGGCAAGGCCAAGGTCAAGGTGGGCGAGGAATACACCGAGATCAGCTCCGACGCGGCCGCCAAGGCCGTCGAGGTCGCGACCCCCGTCGAGGGACGCCCCGATCTCGACATGTCCCTCGAGCTCGAGCGCGACACCGCCGAGTCCGGTGCCTACCCCGTCGTGCTCGTGAGCTACCACGTGTACTGCACCTCCTACGACAGCCAGGAGACGGTGGACCTCGTGAAGGCCTTCGGTTCCTACGTCATCAGCGAGGACGGCCAGGCCGAGGCCGAGGCCTCGGCAGGCAACGCCCCGCTGTCGGAGACGCTGCGCGAGAAGGCCCAGACGGCGATCGACTCCATCATGGTCGCCTCCTAGCGAACGCTCCTTCGGTCCCGTCTGGTCTAATGGAGACCGGGCGGGACCGTCCGCCGTTCACGGCTGGAACGAGCAGTGACCCTCTCTCCCCCTTCCGGCACCGGAAGACGTCACCTCCCCTGAATACGAACGCCTGGAAGGCAAAGACGTGTCAACCAACTCGCTGAAAGCGTCGACCGACCGAGGCCGAGCCGGCGACAAGATCTTCTCCGGCATCTCCCTGGCCGCCGGCGTCCTGATTCTGGCCGTGCTGTTCAGCGTGGCGGTCTTCCTCCTGGTCCAGGCGGCACCGACGTTCTCGGCCGACCCCGCCGAGGTCACGGGTGGCAACGGGTTCTCCGCCTACATCCTGCCGATCGTCGTCGGCACAGTCGTCGCGGCCACGATCGCGCTGATCATCGCCACCCCGGTCGGCATCGCCGTCGCGCTCTTCATCTCCCACTACGCCCCACGGCGCCTCGCCAGGGCCTTCGGCTACGTCATCGACCTGCTCGCAGCGATCCCCTCGGTCATCTACGGTGCATGGGGCTACATCATCCTGGCGCCGCAGCTCGCGAAGGTCTACGGATGGCTGGCGGAGAACCTGGGATGGATCCCGATCTTCGCGGGCCCTGCGAGCCAGACCGGCAAGACCATGTTCACGGCGGGCGTCGTCCTCGCGGTGATGGTCATCCCGATCATCACCTCGCTGAGCCGGGAGATCTTCCTGCAGACCCCCAACCTCCACGAGGAGGCCGCGCTCGCGATGGGCGCCACCCGGTGGGAGATGGTGCGCATGGCCGTGCTGCCCTTCGCCCGCCCCGGCATCATCAGCGCGACCATGCTGGGTCTCGGTCGTGCGCTCGGCGAGACCATGGCCGTAGCCCTGGTCCTCTCACCCGGAGCCCTGGGCGCGAGCCTCATCAAGACCGGTAACCAGACCATCGCCGCCGAGATCGCCCTGAACTTCCCCGAAGCCTTCGGCCTGCGGCTCAACGAGCTGATCGCCGCGGGACTCGTGCTCTTCGTCATCACGTTGATCGTCAACATGATCGCCCGCTTCATCATCACCCGGCACAAAGAATTCTCGGGAGCTAACTAATGGCAGCGAACCAGACGCTCCAGCGTCGCCAGTCCCAGCTCACGCGCGGGCATCTCCCCTCCTACGCCGTGTGGGTCGTGCTCGGCGCCTCCCTGGTCCTCGGTGCGGCGATCTCCTCCCTCGTGGGGTTCAGCGTCGTGGGATGGGCTGTCATCTCGGCGGTCGTGTTCGTGGTCGCGGCCACCGTCGTCACCGCCGTCGCGGAGGGTGAGCGGAAGGCCAAGGACAAGCTCGTGACGTACCTCGTGTACGGCGCCTTCCTGCTCGCACTGATCCCCCTCGTCTCGGTGATCTGGACGGTGCTCGAGCGCGGCGTGCCCGGGCTGAGCTCCAACTTCCTCTTCACCTCGATGAACGGCGTCACGGGAGCGGTGGACAACCGGGCCGTCGAGGAGGGTACGCCCGTGTTCGGTGGCGCCTACCATGCAGTGCTCGGCACCCTGCAGATCACCCTCTGGGCGACCCTCATCTCGGTTCCGATCGGCCTGCTCACCGCGGTGTACCTGGTGGAGTACGGGGCCGGGAAGAACCTGACGAAGGCCATCACGTTCTTCGTCGACGTCATGACGGGTATCCCGTCGATCGTGGCCGGCCTCTTCGCGGCTGCGCTCTTCACCCTGCTCTTCGGCCCGGGTACCCGAACGGGATTCGTCGCCGCCGTCGCCCTGTCGGTCCTGATGATCCCGGTGGTGGTCCGCTCCACCGAGGAGATGCTGAAGATCGTCCCGAACGAACTCCGTGAGGCCTCCTACGCCCTGGGTGTGCGGAAGTGGCGGACCATCACGAAGGTCGTCGTCCCGACCGCGATCTCGGGGATAGCCTCCGGCGTGACGCTCTCCATCGCACGCGTCATCGGTGAGACGGCACCCATCCTCGTGACGGCCGGGTTCGCGAGCTCCATCAACATGAACGTGTTCAGCGGCTGGATGAGCACGCTGCCCACCTTCATCTACTACCAGATCCTCACTCCGACGTCCCCGACGTCGCCCGATCCGAGTACGCAGCGCGCCTGGGCCGCAGCGCTCCTGCTGATCCTCATGGTGATGCTGCTGAACCTGGTAGCCCGGTTCGTCGCCCAGATGTTCGCCCCCAAGACCAGCCGCTGACCACCCGCGGTTACTACCCCTAAGGAAGCAATGTCCAAGCGAATCGACGTCAAGGACCTCAACGTCTACTACAGCAAGTTCCTTGCCGTGGAGGACGTCAACATCAACATCGAAGCCCGGTCCGTCACGGCGTTCATCGGCCCGTCAGGCTGTGGCAAGTCGACCTTCCTCCGCACGCTCAACCGCATGCACGAGGTCATCCCGGGCGCCCGGGTGGAGGGTGAGGTGCTGCTCGACGGCGACAACCTGTACGACACCGCCGTGGATCCCGTCACGGTGCGCGGGCAGATCGGCATGGTCTTCCAGCGGCCCAACCCCTTCCCCACGATGTCCATCCGCGACAACGTGCTGGCCGGTGTGAAGCTCAACAACAAGCGGATCAGCAAATCCGATGCGGACGCGCTCGTCGAGAAGTCCCTCCAGGGAGCCAACCTCTGGAACGAGGTCAAGGACCGCCTGGCACGTCCCGGCTCGGGTCTCTCGGGTGGCCAGCAGCAGCGCCTGTGCATCGCGCGGGCCATCGCGGTGTCCCCGCAGGTGATCCTGATGGACGAGCCCTGCTCCGCGCTGGACCCGATCTCGACCCTCGCCATCGAGGACCTCATCAATGAGCTCAAGGCCGAGTACACCGTGGTCATCGTGACCCACAACATGCAGCAGGCCGCCCGCGTCTCGGACAAGACGGCCTTCTTCAACATCGCGGGTACGGGAAAGCCGGGCAAGCTCATCGAGTACGGCGACACGACCACCATCTTCAACAAGCCCGCCGTCAAGGCGACCGAGGACTACGTCTCCGGCCGCTTCGGGTAGGCCCTGCTCGACGGCACGGAACGACGACGGCGGCGCCTGCGGGGGCCGCCGTCGCCGTCTCCGCGCTACAGCAGAGGGCGCTACAGCAGGGGGCTGAGCGCGAGGAAGAAGATCGCGGCCAGGAGGGCGGTCACCGGTGCGGTCCCGAGCCATACCGCGAGAATGCGGACCACCCGGGGCCGCTGTACCGAGGCGAAACGCTGGTTGGCGCCCGCGCCCACGATGGCCGACGTCATGGTGTGGGTGCTGGAGAGCGGCATGTGCAGCGAGATGGCGCCGATGAACAGCATCGCCGAGCTGACACCCTGTGCCGTCATACCCCGCAGTGGATCGATGTGCACGAGCCGGTTGCCCAGGGTGTGCGTGATGCGCCAGCCGCCGAAGAGTGAGCCCGAGGCCAGCAGGACGGCGGCGGAGAGCTGCACCCACAGTGGCATCTCCGAACCGTTCGCGTAGCCCGAACCGACGAGTGCCAGGAGGATCACCGCCATGGTCCGCTGCCCGTCCTGCAGGCCGTGGCCCAGGGCGAAGGCACCGGCGAGGACGGACTGCGCCATGCGGTTGCCCCGGTTCACCCGCGCCGGCGACCCGTGCCGCAACAGCCAGGTCGCGGGGAACACCGCCGCATAGGCGAGGAGGTAGGCGACGACGGGCGAGAGCACGAGCGGCAGGGCGATCTGCAGCAGCAGTGCCTCGCCCACCCCGTTCATGGAAGGGCCATGGACCAGTTGTGACGCCCCTCCGGCCCCGATGACGCCACCGAGCAGTGCATGGGTCGACGACGACGGCTTGCCGCGGTACCAGGTGAAGACCCCCCAGATGCAGGCGGCGAGGAGTGCCGCCATCAGGATGCCGAGCCCGGTTGTTCCCTGGGGTAGCCCGATCGCGGCATCGGCGAAGAACAGTGCCAACGAGGTGCTGAGCAGGGCCCCGACGAGGTTGAACAGAGCGGCGAGCAGGACGGCGACCGTCGGTGTCAGCGCACGTGTCCGGACAGCCGTGGCGACCGAGTTCGAGACGTCGTGGAACCCGTTGAGGAAGGCGAACCCGCCTGCGGTGACGATCACCGCTCCGAGGAGCAGGGGCTCCACCTACGATTCCTTGACGAGGATGCGGCCCACCTGGGTGGCGACCCGCCGGATGTCCTTGGTGACGTCCACCAGCTGGTTCGCGACGTCACGGTGCCTCGCGTAGACCAGTGGCTTGTGGTCGTTGAGCAGCTCGGCGCACCAGTTGCGGTGCGTGCGCTCGGCCCT
>JASLAA010000281.1 GCA_030147325.1 Arthrobacter sp.
GTATTGCCCGCACGGGAGAGCGCCCGATGCACCTGCAGGAACGCACCGGGGATATCCAGCCCCGTGCTCGGCGAGGACGCCTGCGCGGACACGCAGATCGCACGGACACGCGGCAGCATCGCGCCGAGCTCGTGGTGGTCGCCAACGAGCTCGGCGCGATACTGCCGCGCGTGCGTTCGATCTGCGTGGCCGCGCAGGCCTCCTCGCCGAGCACGGGGCTGGATATCCCCGGTGCGTTCCTGCAGGTGCATCGTGCGCTCTCCCGTGCGGGCAACACGCTCGCGACGACGGCCGAGGCCGCCGCGATGACCAGGCTCGACGGCGAGCGGTGGGGCGTCGCGTCCTCCGGGCTCGACAACGTGCGACGCCGGGCCCAGCTGGTGGTGGCCGACGTCGACGAGGCGGAGCGCTCGATGCCGGGTGCCCGGTAGGGCCTGACCGATACCTCGCCGGCTGATAGTTGTCAGTGGAAACAGAAATAAAAGCGCAGTGCCGTTGGTTCCCGCCTGTATGACTACATCACCAAACCTCACGTTCAACGACGGTTCCACCATCCCCCAGCTCGGGTACGGAGTGTGGCAGGTCGAGGACGATGTTGCCGAGGACGTGGTGGGCAGGGCCTTCAAGGCCGGTTACCGCCACATCGACACCGCCAAGATCTACGGGAACGAAGCGGGCGTGGGACGCGCCATTACGGCGTCGGGCCTCCGCCCCGACGAGATGTTCATCACCACGAAGCTGTGGAACGCGGACCAGGGCTACGACGCCACACTGAAGGCGTTCGACGCGTCGATGGAGCGGCTGGGCCTGGAGACGCTCGATCTCTACCTCATCCACTGGCTGCAGCCTAAGCAGGGCAAGTACCTGGACACGTGGAAGGCCTTCATCGAACTGCAGAAGCAGGGGCGCGTGAAGAGCATCGGTGTCTCGAACTTCACCATCGAGGCGCTCAACGAGATCATCGATGCGACCGGCGTGGTCCCCGCGATCAACCAGGTGGAGACCCACCCGTACCTGAACCAGTCCGAGCTGCGCGCATTCGAGGCCGAGAAGGGCATCCTCCACGAGTCGTGGTCGCCCCTCGGTTCCGGCAAGGGCCTGCTCGACGACGCCGTGCTGCAGGACATCGCGCAGAAGCGCAACGCCACGCCCGCGCAGGTCGTCCTCGCATGGCACCTCGCGCTCGGCATCGTGGTCATCCCCAAGTCGGTGACCGAGTCGCGCATCATCGAGAACTGGGAATCACTCGACGTGAAGCTCGAGGACGAGGACATCGAGGCCATCAACGGGCTCGACAAGGGAGCGGCCGGCCGCATCGGCGCCGATCCCGCGACGTCCGACTTCGCCTAGGAAACCGCCGGCAGGGAGAACCTGCAGGATGAAGGAGAGCCGCCCGGCACTGCCGGGCGGCTCTCCTTCGTTCGGATCCGCGTCAGGCGGCCTGTGCCAGCGCTGCGCGGAGCGGGTAGCCCTGCCCCTCGAGGATCAGCTGCGCGCAGCGTCCGGTTTCCGGGTCCAGCACGATCGGCGCGGCCAGGTTGACCGTGGTGCCGCCCGGGCCCGGGTTGGCGACGACGAACAGGTGGGCTTCCGGTACGTCCGCCCCGAGGGCGCCGCGCTGCACGGCGGAGAAATGCGGACTGTAGTCGGGCACGTAGGTTGCCGCGTCGAGGAGGAAGAGGCGCACGGCGGGTTCGTCGGCCGCTGTGAGCGTGAAGAGACCGTCCGCGCCCGGCACCGGCTCGAAGTGGAAATCGGTCAGCGGTGCGAGGCCGGGGGGAGGGGTGACGAACGCGGCCCTCATCGCAGGAAGTCCATCAGTGAGGGCTGCAGGACCCGCGCCGAGACGGCGAGCGCGCTCTGGTAGGCGGTCTCCTGCAGCTTGAGGTCCAGGATGATCGACGCGAGATCTATGTCTTCCACGGCGGCTCGTTCTCCTTCGAGGGCCAGCGAGGCGTCGGCGACTGTGTCCTTCGCGCCGAGGAGCAGCGCATGACGCGTGCCGATCTCGCTGTGGTGGGCGGTGAGGTCCAGGATCCGCTGCTGCAGTGGCGCGAGATGCACGGAGACGTCCTTGCCGGCGCGCAGGTCAGCTGCGATGGTGTCGAGCAGCGCGAAGGCCGACCTGTCTCCGGTACCGAAGACCGCCGCGCCGTCGGCGTCCACCCGGATGGTCTGGTGCGGACCGACGCGGCGATCCACCGTGCCTCCCGCTTCGAAGGTGAGATCGGGCCGGAGCGCCGCAGGGGCATCGGCATTGCCCGCGAAGAGGAATCGGCCCGCGTAGGTGGCGTTCGCCTGGGTCACGAGCTCGGAGCGCAGGGACTCGATGTCCAGTGCGAGTGCCTCGCGGGCGGACGGTGGCAGGGCCGCGTTCGAGCCCTGCAGGGTGGCGTCGTTCACGCGGTCGAGCGCGCGCTTCGACGTCGTCATGGCGTTCTCCAGCTGCCCCAGCCAGCCCTCACCGTTCGAGATGTTCCGGCCGTACTGCTCGTTGGCGCGGATCTCGCCGCGGACGCGGAGGGCCTCGGCAGCAGCGGCCGGATCGTCCGAGGGGCGGGTGATCGCCTTCTGGCTGGACGCCTTCTCCTGCAGGTCGGCCAGCCTCGCGAGGTTGGACTGCAGGGAGCGCTGGGCTCCCTGCATCATGGTCTGGTTCGTGACGCGCGTGATCATGGTGGGCTCTCTCCTAGCGTCCGACGATTCCCATGCGGTTGATGAGGACGTCGAGCATCTCGTCGACGGCCGTCATCACGCGCGCGGCGCCCTGGTAGGCGTGCTGGTACTGCAGCAGGTTGACCTGTTCCTCGTCCATGCTCACCGAGGTGGCCCCGAGCTGCTGCTGCAGCGCCGTGGTGGCGGAGACCTCGGCGAGGGCATTGCCCTGCAGCTCGGCCCGGGTGGCTGCGCCGAGACCGGTGACGAAGGCCGACCAGGCGGCGTCGGGGGAGGTGGCGCCCGTCCCGAGCGCGGACAGCGCGTCCGCGACGGACCCGTCGAGGGCGCCGGCACCCGGGGCTCCGGCGGCCAGGTCTTCACGGCGGGTCGGCAGGACGGCGAGGGACGCCGCCGCTCGGTCCGGCTGGTAGGCGAAGAAGGGACCCTTCCCCGCACCGGCGTGCAGGTCGTTGACCTGGCCGGCGAGGGTCGCCGCGAAGGAGTTGTACCCGGCAGCGGCCTGGGCCAGCGGGCCACCGGCGTCAGCGGGAGCCAGAAGGGACAGCGTTGCGGCGAGCTCGCCGCTTTCCACGCCGGCGGACACATCCGGGCGGTGGGTCCAGGCGACGCGGACCGGCTCGGCGCCGTCGAGCCTCGTCGAGCCGGACACCTGCAGCGTCCGGGCGGTGGTGCCCGAGACCAGGGCATTACCCGCGAGGAGGACGTCGGCCGTGCCGTCCGGATTGTCGCGGACGGTGGTGCCGGCGAGCCCGGCGAGGGTCGCCGTGAGGACCGTCCGGCGGTCGATCAGTTCATTGGCGGACGAGCCGGAGGCGACGGCGGACCGGATCTGCCGGTTCAGATCTGCGACCTGGGTGGCGGCGTCGTTGACCTCCGCGACGAGCCCCGCAGCAGAGGATCGCAGGGAGGCCCACTGTGCTTCGACCTCGCGGTAGCCGGAGGCGATGCGGGAGGTGAGTTGGCCGGCGGCTGAGAGCAGCGCGGAGGCGGGCGCATCCTTCTCCGGGTGGTTGGAGAGTTCCTGCCAGCCCGCCCAGAACTTCTGCAGCGAGTCGGAGACGCCGTTGGTCCCCGGCTCCTGGAGGCTGCTCTCGAGCGCGGAATAGGCCTGCGCCCGAACGGCGGTGTAGCCGGCGGTGCCGGCCGTGATGCGCACCCGGGCCTCGAGGTGTGCGTCACCGAGGCGGGCGATGCCCTGGGCCAGGACGCCCTCACCGGCCCGCGTGCCGGTACTGAAGAGGGTGTTCCTGACGGGCGCGGCGGCGGTGGTCTCCAGACGCTGCCGCGTATAGCCCTGAGTCGTGGCATTGGCGATGTTCTGACCGGTCACGTCCAGGCCGGCGCGCGCCGCGGCGAGGCCGGAGTAGGCGGTGTTCAGTCCGCTGAAGGTACTCATCGTGGCGCTACAGGTCCTTGTCGAGAAGGGTCGGTCGGTCGGCGCCGTGCGTGGCGGCTCCGTCGGAGGCATACATCCCGGCGCCGGTCCCGATGCCGGCGAGCGTCTCCTGCGTGGAGCGACTCGCAGCCTTGAGGAACTGTTGGTTGCTGTCGCGGAGCGCGGCGATCTGGGACACGAGCGCGGTCATGGCCTGGAGGTGTGCCGAGAGCAGTTCCTGCCAGGGCCCTTCGGGTGCAGCTTCTGCGAGCTCGCGCAGTGTCGCGCTGTCGTTGATGCCCCACTCGGTGCCGACCGCGGACGCGTGCACAGCGCGCGCCAGGCCTATGTCGCGGAGTCGCTCGAGAACCTGCTCGACCTCCCGGGTGGCGTGGTGGAGCCAGCGCGTCTTGCCGGAGGTGAGCAGGAGTTGTTCCTCCTCGAGTTTGAACACGAGGAGTTCGAGGAGTTCGCGCTCCTGCCAGAGCAGGGCGGAGAGATCCTGGGCACTCACAGTGCCACCTCCTTTCCGAGACCACACAGGGGTGGCGCCGGAAGAACTATCGGCAGTGCCGGCCGCGATGTAAGCGAGCTGCCGACCTCCATGCCGCCCCCTGCAGGGCTTCCGGCCGCCAACCGCTTCCCGCAGCGTCGGGCGGGGCTCGATGCTGCACCCGGCACCCTTGCTGCGCCGTCGCCAATCTACCAGCCGACGCAGACCGCAGCCCTACTCCTGCAGGGGCTGCGCTCCGGTCCGACGCGACGGAACACTCCTGCTGGGTGGACCACCTCTCAGGCGATGACGGTGTCCATGCCCAGCTCGGCCGCTGCATTCGCGGTGATCCAGGGCAGAACCTCCTCCTCCGGTAGCGGCCGCGCGAGATGGAAACCTTGGGCGAGGTCGCACCCGAGCTCCCGTAGCTCCACTTGCGTCTGCTCGTTGTCCACTCCTTCGGCCACCACGCGAAGATCCAGGCTGTGCGCCAACTCGATGATCGAACGTACCAGGCCCTTGGCCCGGCGGTCGGTCCGCAGGGCGGTGATGAAGGACCGGTCCAGTTTGAGTTCGTCCGCGGGGAGGTCACGCAGGTACGCGAGTGAGCTGTACCCGGTGCCGAAGTCGTCGATGGAGATCTGGATGCCCCGGGTACGGAGCCGTGCAAGGATCTTCGCGGCACAGGTCGGGTCCGCCATCAGCATGTCCTCGGTGATCTCGAGCATGAGGCACTCCGGTGGCATGTCGTGCTCTTGGAGCAGGGTGCGGATCTGGCCGGGAAGACCTTCTCGGATGCAGGAACCGGACAGGTTCACGGCGACGGAGATGTCCAGCCCCGCAGCGTGCCACTGTGCGACCTGCGCCACTGCGCGCTTCAGTACGAGCGCCGATATCTCGGGCATCAGCCCTGCCTCCTCCGCAAGGGGCAGGAACGACGTCGGCGGGAGTTGTCCGAGGACAGGGTGGTTCCAGCGGATCAGGGCCTCGACACCGGTGACGGCCCGGTCTGCGAGGTGCACCTTGGGCTGGTAGTGCAGTTCGAACTGGTCCTCGGCCAGTGCCGCGCGCAACTCCTGCAGGGTCCGCAGTTTCCGCGCACCCCCGTCGTCGTCCAGCGAGCTGTAGAGGTGGTGCCCGCTGCGATCGGCCTTGGCGCGGAACATGGCAATGTCCGCCTTGCGCATGAGCAGGGTGATGTCGGTGCCGTTGTCCGGGGTGAGTGCGATGCCGATGCTGACACTGACCTTCAGTGAGGCGGTCCCGATCTCGATCGGCTCTGCGAGTTCCGCCTCCAGCCGCCGTGCGACGACGACCGCATCCTCCTTCGATGCCCCGTCGAGGAACACCGCGAACTCGTCCCCGCCGAGGCGTGCGAGCAGATCCTTGGAGCCCAGCCGTCGGGCGAAGCGCTCGCTGACCTGGACGAGGAGGGCGTCTCCGACGTTGTGTCCCAGGGCATCGTTGACGTCCTTGAAGCGGTCGAGATCCAGGAAGAGGAGGGCGCCGGGGCGGCCACCGCGCAAGCGACCGGGGAGGTCGCCGGTCAGGCCCCGGCGATTCGGTAGTCCCGTCAGTTCGTCCGTGGTCGCGAGGATCCCCAGCATGCGGTTCCGGAAGACGAGGGGCACCGCAGCCAGGAGGAGGGTGAGAGCAGCGAGGATCTGGGCAAGCAGGGGGATGTGCACCTGGCAGCCGATGAGCAGGACCGCGACGGCCGACGACGTGGACATCATCACCGTGGTGAAGGCAGGGAGGCTGCGATGCTGCCGCCGCGCGGCCGGAGCGGGCTGCGCGACGCCGTCGATCCAGAGCGCGATGCCCACGATTCCGAGAATCCACCCGGCGTCCATGATGGAGCCGACGACGTAGGCCTCCATCCCCACCGCATAGGCGACGTCCGAGGTGGAGAAGAGGATCAACCCGGCGATGAGCAGCGGCCACCGAGGTCCGAGATCGAGGCCGCGGGAGGCAAGCAGGCCCCCGATCACGGTGATCAGCAGCAGGTCGAGGAGGGGGTAGATGACCGCTACGACCACCTCGAACGTGGTGCCGCCGGCGGCCCCGGAGCTCAGGACAGGTGCGAGGATCAACGCCATGATCGAGGCGGCAGCCAGGGCCCCCACCAGGCTGTCCAGCAGCAACGGCCACGCCACGCCCTTGAGCTTCCACGCCGTCACCGCGAGCGCTCCGAGCATCAGCGGGTAGAAGGCGAGATAGGCGATGTCCGCTGCCGAGACATCGCTGAGGGCCTCCTGCCCGTCCAGCGCCAGGAGGTAGTAGATGTCGCCCACGGTGTAGAGGGTGACGGCCGCGGCGCCCAGCAGCACCTGGACCGGTGATCTGCGCCGACGCAGAACAGCGGCCACGCAGACGGCGACAGCGACGAGCTCGGTGATGATGCCGAGCCACGCACCGGGCAGGTCGAACCGACCCATGTCACCGATCAGGAGCCCGGCCACATAGATCACGACGGCGACGATCAGCGTCAGGACGAGACCGCGGGACACCCTCTCCCGCGCAGCGCTGTCCCTGTCCGCCCGCGGGGCAACAGAATCCACCATGCACTTCCTTCTCGTCAGGATCAGGAGTCTGACCACGGAAGCATGAGCATAGGGCGCTCGCAGAGGTCCTGCCCCGGAACCGCCCCCCTGACACTCCAACCCACGGCGAAAACTTGCGTTAACCTGCGTCTACCTGCGCAGCTGCGAGGGCGAGGAAAAATACTTCGGGCAATTCCTAACATCATCCGCCGGCGCTCCGATAGCTATGGTTGCCGGCCCATGGATGGACCGGCGCACGCAGCCCTTTCACGGAGGAATACATCATGGGTTTCCAGATCAACACCAACACCGCGGCCAACACCGCATACCGCAACCTCTCCAGCACCCAGGGCGATATGTCCAAGTCGCTCGAGAAGCTCTCCAGCGGTCTTCGCATCAACCGTGCCTCTGACGACGCCGCCGGTCTGGCGATCTCCGAGGGCCTGCGCTCGCAGATCGGCGGCCTGGGAGTTGCAGCCCGCAACGCCCAGGACGGCATCAGCGTGGTCCAGACCGCTGAAGG
>JASLAA010000058.1 GCA_030147325.1 Arthrobacter sp.
GTCGTCGCCCTCGTCCTCGCGTCGTCGATCACGGCGACGAGACCGGTCCCGGCGAGCCATCCGCCGGTCACCGCGAGCGTGTCCGCGGAAGCGGCCACCAGCCCCCGGATGCGCGCTACGCGCTCGCGGTGACCCACCGAGGCGTGCGGCAGGGCACCGGCCCAACGGACGACATCCCAGTCGAGGACGTCCGCCTCGTCGATGTCGACCCCGAGCAGGGCCGAGGCGTCGGCGAGCGCGTGCCGGTAGAGGACGGTGTCCGGCGACGCGAGCCCGACGTCGGCAGGAGTGTCCCCGACCCGGCCGAAGGACAGGCGCAGGACGTGCGAGCCCGGTCCGGCCTGGTCCCGCAGCCACGCCCACTTCGCCGTCGCATGCGTCAGGGCCTTCGCGGCGACTCCCTCGACCCCGCGGGCCACCAGCACACCGGTGCCGCGAGGCCGCGCGTCGAGCTCGGGGACGTCGACGACCAGCGTCACGAGGGCGACGCCGGGCACGGGGTCGGGGCGCTCGCCGGACAGGGCCGGGATGGCGGGAGCCAGCAGGTCGACCGCCGAGCGGCCCTCCGTCGCCACGACGACGGCGTCGGCCACGATGCGGCGGGTGAGGGCCGAGTGCTCGGTCGTGACCGTCCAGCCCGTGCCGGCCGGGGTGACCGCCGAGACCTGCTCACCCGTCCGCAGATCCGCGCCGTCCGTCCTGAGCTGCTCCACGAGGGCGTCCCGCAGCTGCGCGATACCCCCTTCGAGGCCGCCGACCGCCGCACCCGCCGGCGCCGCCGCGCGCAGTGCACCGGCGGCTGCGCCGAGGGAACCGAGCCGGGCCATCGTCGTCCGCAGCCCGGGGGCCACGGAGTCGACGTCGAGGTCGTCCGGGTCGGCGGAGAACACGCCGCCGGCGACGGGCGCGACGAGGCGCGTCAGGACCTCCTCCCCCATCCGTGTGCGCACGAGTTCACCGAGACTGACTCCGCTGCGGGTTGCGATTGATCCCACGGGCAGGACCCTGTCGAGCGCCGCGCGCAGTGACCCGGTCCGGCCGATCACCGCGGTGATGGCAGGATCCCCCGGATCGGCGGGGATGCCGAGCACACCAGAATTGGGCAGGGGTTGCGCTGCCGCGCGAAGATCCCGGCCCGGTAGCTGCACCCATGCTCCCGCGGCATCCGGGGTGACGATCCGGCCGCCCAGTCCGAGTTCCGCGGCGAGCGCCGGAACGGTGGCCGACCGCGTCGAGAAGGATTCGGCGCCGCTGTCCAGCTGGAATCCTCCGAGGGAGCGGCCGTCGACGGTCCCGCCGAAGCGTTCCGAGCGCTCCAGCACGGTGACTGCCAACCCCCGGGCGAGCAGGGTGCGCGCGGCGACGAGGCCCGCGATCCCTCCGCCGATCACGACGACGGACCGGCGTCGCCGCGGCGCGCCGTCGTCGGTCCGGTCCACGTGCACGGCCGGAGTGGCATCGGTCGGCGGTGTCGGTCCGTCCGCGGCGATCGGACGTCCGTCGACGATGGGTGGATGGGCGACAGGGTCCTGCCGGGTGCGGCCCGCCCCCTTCACCACGCCTACGGCTCCACGGAGTGGATGAGGTCGACGACCCGCGTCAGCACGTCGGGGTCCGTGTCCGGCGGCACGCCGTGGCCCAGATTCACGACGTGGCCGGGCGCGGCGGCTCCGGCGGCCAGCACCCCCCGGACATGGCGCTCGAGCACCGGCCACGGTGCGGGCAGCAGAGCCGGGTCGATGTTGCCCTGGAGCGGCACGGAACCGCCGAGGCGCCGATTGGCCTCGTCGAGGGGTAGCCGGTAGTCGACACCGATGACATCCACTCCGACCTCGTGCATGGCCACGAGGAGCTCCGACGTGCCGGTGCCGAAGTGGATCAGGGGCGCACCGAGGCCGCGGACGTGGTCGAGGGCGCGGCTCGAGGCAGGGGCCACGTGCTTCCGGTAGTCGGCGAGCCCGAGCGAGCCGGCCCACGAGTCGAACAGCTGCGCCGCGCTCGCTCCGGCCTCGAGCTGCGCGCGGAGGAACATCCCCGAGGCATCCGCGGCCCACTCGGTCAGTGCCGCCCAGGTCCCGGGATCGGCATGCATCATGGTGCGCGGCCCGAGGTGGTCCCGCGACGGCTTCCCCTCCACCATGTAGGCGGCGAGGGTGAAGGGTGCGCCCGCGAAACCGATGAGGGGCGTGGAACCGAGCTGCGCCACGGTCAGTGCCACGGCCTGCCGGATCGGCTCGAGCGCCTCGTCGGTGAGCGTGGGGAGCGCGGCGACATCTGCGGCCGAGCGGATCGGCGACCCGAGGACGGGACCGACGCCCGGAACGATGTCGACATCGACCCCTGCGAGCTTGAGGGGGATGACGATGTCGGAGAAGAAGATCCCGGCGTCCACGTCATGCCTGCGGACGGGCTGCAGCGTGATCTCGGAGGCCATCTCCGGGTCGAGGCACGACTCGAGCATGTTCGTGCCCTCGCGCAGCGCGCGGTACTCCGGGAGCGATCGGCCGGCCTGGCGCATGAACCAGACCGGACGCCGGTGCGGCGTCCGGCCGCGATAGGCGGAGATGAGTGCCGAGTCGGACGTGCGTCCGTCGACCAGTGGGTGCGTTGCTCCGAGGTCCATGCCCCGATTCTGCCGAAGATCGCCACGGATGGTTAACCGGGTACGGCGCCGTCCGGCTCTGGTGGCGAAGATCACCACGCGGTGGGAGGCGCAGAATCCCGCAGGATCCCGGGAATTGCAAGCCCTGGTAAGGATCGCCTATTCAGTGGGGAAGGCACCTCCTCGGTATGATTGAGGGGCTGTGGTACTTCTTTCGCTTGTAGCGACCCATTCGAACGTGGACCTGGAAACCGTTGCCCGACTCAGCGTCGGGGCACCCCAGGTCCCGTCGGTCGTGCTCGCGGATGACCGGGCGGTGTCCGGGGCCGTCGTGCTCGCCACCTGCAATCGCTTCGAGATCTACGCCGAGGCTCCGTCGGAGGATGACGTCGAGGCGGCCCGTTCGGCGATCGTCTCGACCATCAGCGAGTACTCGGGCATCTCCGAACAGTCGGTCTCGTCGTCGTTCGAGACCCACACCGGTCAGGATGTGGCGGAGCACCTCTTCGCGGTGGGTGCCGGACTGGATTCTGCGGTCATCGGCGAACGCGAGATCGCCGGGCAGGTCCGTCGGGCCCTCATCGATGCACAGGGTTCGGGAGCGGCCAGCGGAGGCCTGGTGCGCCTGTTCCAGGCCGCGTCCAGGACCGCGAAGGATGTCGGGGCACAGACCGCCCTCGGCAGCCGTGGCAGGTCCATCGTGTCCGTCGCCCTCGAGCTGGCCGGAGACCTTTCCGAGGACGCCGACTGGTCCGGCAAGAGCGTGGTGCTCTTCGGCACCGGAGCCTATGCGGGCGCGACGATGGCGGCACTCAGGGACCGCGGCTGCACCGACATCTCCGTCTTCTCGTCGTCCGGCCGTGCGGAGGCCTTCGTCGCGACACGCGGCGGAACCGCCGTGGCTGCCTCCGACCTGCCGGGAGCGATGCGCCGTGCGGACGTCGTGATCGGCTGCAGCGGCAGCGACGCGCGCATCGACGCCGCGGACATCGAGAGGGTCCGCGAGGGAAGCACCCGACCGCTGGTCGTCATCGACCTCGCCCTGAGCCACGACTTCGACCCGGCCGTCGGGACGCTCGACGGCGTCCAGCTCATCACGCTCGAGTCCGTCCGGGCCGCCGCCCCGGAGGAACAGGCCGATGCACTGGCCCAGGCCAGTGACCTGGTGCGGTCCGCGGCGCGCAGCTTCGAGGAGCAGCAGACCACGCGGGCCATGAACGCCGCCATCGTGGCCCTGCGGCAGCACACCCAGGCAGTCCTCGACTCCGAGATGGAGCGCGTCCGCGCCCAGCACGGCTGCACCGCCGCCGCCGAGGAAGTCGAGTTCGCCCTGCGCCGTATGGTGCGCCAGCTCCTGCACGTACCGACGGTGCGGGCACGGGAACTCGCGGCCGAGGGCCGCCAGGACGACTACACCTCGGCGCTCGAGGCCCTGTACGGCATCGACGTCGCGGCCACCGGCGACAAGGCGGCAACCGCCGGACAGCCGGACGGCACGGCGGGTCCAGGCACCGCCCAGCGCAGTGCCCTCGCACATCACTCCCACGCTGACGCTGACGGTGCAGTCTGCCCGGTCGACCACGAACGGCCCGCGCAGAGCGCCTGACTCCTCCGGTTCCTCAGCCGGGACCTAGTAGCTCATCTTCTCCGGTTCGATCCTGCGCACCCACTCGACCACTCCGCCCTCGACCGAGTGCACATCACCGTGCCCGGCGGCTCGCAGGAACCGGACGACGTCGGCGGAGCGCACCCCCGACTTGCAGTGCACGAAGATCGTGCGGTCCGGGTCGACGACCGCATAGCCCTCGAGGATCGCATCCTTCGGGACCAGGGACGCCCCGTCGATGCTGACGATGGCGTACTCCTCGGGGCTCCGGACGTCGAGGAGGTCGAAGTCCGCCAGACCGGCAGCCCGCGCAGCCAGGAGGTCGGCGAGCTCTTCCACCGTCACGGTCGGGACGGACTCCTCGTCATCGCGACCGCCTGCATCGGTGCGTCCTGCCGACAGCCCGCAGAACGCGTCGTAGTCGATGAGCTCGGTGATGCGCGGTGCCGAAGGATCGGGGCGGACGCGCAGCTCTCGCCAGCTCATGTCCAGCGCGTTGAAGACCAGGACCCTGCCGAGGAGCGTCGTCCCCACACCGGTGATGAGCTTGATGGCCTCGTTCACCATGACGGAACCGATCTGCGCGCACAGCACCCCGAGGACGCCACCCTCGGCGCATGACGGAACGGAGCCGGGCGGCGGCGCCTCGGGATAGAGGTCGCGATAGGTGGGCCCACGGTCCTGCCAGAAGACGCTGACCTGCCCGTCGAAGCGGAGGATCGAACCCCACACGTAGGGCTTCCCCAGGATCGCTGCCGCGTCGTTCACCAGGTATCGGGTGGCGAAATTGTCCGTACCGTCCACGATCAGGTCGTACCCGGAGAAGAGGCGCAGGGCGTTGTCGCGGTCGAGCCGCTCCTCGTGCAGCACCACCTCCACGAGCGGATTCAGTGCCAGGATGCTGTCGCGCGCCGACTCGGCCTTCGACCTGCCGATGTCCTGCACGCCGTGGATCACCTGGCGCTGGAGATTGGACAGCTCCACCTCGTCGTCATCGACGACGCCCAGCGTGCCCACGCCCGCGGCGGCGAGATAGAGCAGTGCGGGCGAGCCGAGCCCGCCGGCGCCGATCACGAGTACGCGAGCGTTCTTCAGGCGCAGCTGCGCATCCACGCCGAACCCGGGGATGATCAGGTGCCGCGAGTAGCGGGCCGTCTCCTCGTGCGTGAGCCGTCCGACGGCGTCGACCAGGGGTGGCAGCCCGACCGGGCCGCCCGTGGCCGGGATGTCCGTGGCCGGGGTGTCCGTGGGCGGGAACAGCGACGACGGGGACGGGGAAGCGGTCATGCCCAAGGGTATTCCGCCCCGACGCCGCCGGGCCAGCGGCCGGGCCGGCAGCGCCGTCCGGTTCCAGCGCCGGAGGGCGGACCGGTGGGTAAGCTGGACGGACGCTGCGGCCCGGTCCGCAGCCCCTTCCCGACCCCACTGCTCCACCGATCGATGAACCGAGGAAAACCTCTCGTGAGTGCCGAACCGACCGCCGCAGGAAAAGCCCCCCGGCTGCCGCGGAACGAACGCCGTCGCCAGCTCCTGGCCGCGGCGCAGGAGGTCTTCGTGGTCAACGGATACCACGGGGCGGCCATGGACGACATCGCCGTCGCCGCCGGTGTCAGCAAGCCCGTGCTGTACCAGCACTTCCCCGGCAAACGGGACCTCTACCTCGCGCTGCTCGACAGCCACCTCGCCGAGCTGACGGAACTGCTCGTCGACGCCATGCGGTCGACGGAGGACAACAAGCTCCGGGTGCACGCCACCATGCGCGCCTACTTCCAGTTCATCGCCCAGGACAGCCGGGCACACCGCCTCGTCTTCGAGTCCGACATCAGCAACGAACCCGATGTCAGCGCCCGGCTCGAGGCGTTCAATGCGCAGTTCGCCGGGGCGATCGCAGGGGTGATCGCCGGAGATACGCAGTTGTCCGTCGTCGAGGCGACACTGCTGGGCCGCGGACTCGCCGGCATGGCGCAGATCAGTGCGCGCTACTGGCTGGAGACCGATGGCAGCCTCGACATCGATGCTGCGGCCGAGCTGATCTACCGTTTAGCTTGGCGCGGAATCAGCCGCTTCCCGAAGGAGATCTAGAGTAGGTTTCGAGGGGAATCACAAGATCACTGCAGGGTTCACTACACAGGAGGCATGCGCCGTGGAAGTCAAGATCGGTATCCAGAACGTCAACCGGGAGATCATCCTCGATTCCGCCGAGAGCGCCGATGCGATCGCCGATCTCGTCGCCCAGGCGATGAGCGGTGGCTCCGAGCTGCGCCTCAAGGATTCCAAGGGCCGCCAGGTCATCGTGCCGACGGCGGTCCTCGGCTACGTGGAGATCGGCGCGGAAGAGACCCGTCGGGTGGGCTTCGGCGCGCTGTAGCACCCGGACCACGACCGTCCGGAGGGGAGACCCGCGGACGACGGCACTCGCCGTCGTCCGCGGGTCTTTCCCGTTGGGGGCAGCTCCCCGGCGGAGGAGTCCGTGCGGCTGGCCCTAGGCCGTCAGGCCGAGCGCGCTCATGCGTCGGGAATGATTGCGCGTGAGCTGGGAGAACAGTGCCGTGGTGTGCTGCGTGTGGTCGGCTTCGTCGGCGAACAGCAGTCCTGCGAGGTACTCGCGCTCGATCCCCACGCGCTGCGCCTGGGTGAGTGCCTCTCCGACGAGGCGGCGGCCCCAGAGCGCGAGACGCGAGGCGAGGCGGGGGTCGTCCGCGAGTGCCTCCTTGAGCCGCCGTTGGAGGTGGGCCGCCCCCTCCCCGGAGTCGATCGCGGTGATCAGCTCTCGCGTACGGGGGTCGAGGGTATCGGCGAGTGCACGGTAGAAGTCGCCGGAGAAGGCATCGATCACGTAGGCCTTCATCAACGACTCGTACCAGTCACCGGGCCGGGTGCGCTCGTGGAAGGCATCGATGGATGCCTGGAACGGCGTCATCGCGTCCTCCACCGTCCTTCCGAGCCCGGTGAGGAAGCGACCGATCAGCTCGAAGTGCTCGAACTCCTGCACGGCAAGTCGGCCCAGACCCGCACGATCGTCCAGGCTGGGCGAGAACCGCGCGTCCGACGAGAGCCGCTCGAACCCGGACAGCTCCCCGTAGGCGATGACGCCGAGGAGGTCCGTGACGAACTGGGCGTAGCGGGGGTTGCCGAGTGCGTCGTCAGCGGCGCTGGCCGGGCCGGGGACGGACGCCGGAGCAGCCGGTGCATCCGTCCGGGGTGCTGTCGGGGCGGTGTGGTCCGGCCCGGTGGCGGAGAGGGCCGTGCTGTCCGAGGAGCCGTTGTTCATTCTGCTAAGAGTACGCAATGGACGGGCACCGGCAACCCGAAGCGGCCGGGCCCCTCCCTGTCCGCCGGCCCCAGCAGCACCGGACCTCGAGGTACTGCCCGAAGGCTGCGCCGTGCATTACCGTAATGCCTGTGCCAGCACAGCATATGGACCTCAGGGACCGGGAGTCCCAGCAGCGCCTGACCGAGTCGCTGCGGGCCCTGCGGATGGAGCTCGACGTCCGCGAGCCGTTCCCCGCGACCGTCCTCTCGGAGGCGGAGTCGGCGGTCGCCGCCTCCGAACTCCCCGCGGCCGATCTTCGTGACCTTCCGTTCCTCACGATCGATCCGCCCGGCTCCACCGACCTCGACCAGGCCGTGTACTTCGCACGCAGCAGCAGTGCGGACGGCGACGGAACGGGCGAGGAGGCCGGGTACGACGTCTGGTACGCCATCGCGGACGTCCCGCTCTTCGTCGCAGCGGGAGGTGCTGTCGATGTCGAGGCGCGACTGCGCGGTCAGACGCTCTACGCCCCCGACGGCAGGATCTCGCTGCACCCCGAGGTGATCTCCGAGGACGCCGCCAGTCTCCTCCCGGACCGCGACCGGCCGGCCTTCGTCTGGCACTTCCGGCTCGATGCCGACGCCTCCGTCGAGTCGGCCGGCGTGAGCCGCGCGACCGTCCGCAGCCGTCGCCAGCTCACCTACCAGCAGGTCCAGACCGAGATCGACGCCGGCACCGCGGACGAACAGCTCGTGCTCCTCGAGGAGATCGGGAAGCGACGCATCCGGCAGGAGATCGACCGCGGAGGGGCAAGCCTCGATCTCCCGCGGCAGGAGATCACGCACGACGGCGAGAGCTACCGTATCGTCACCGAGCCTCCCCTGCCCTGCGAGAACTGGAATGCGCAGATCTCGCTGATGACGGGGATGGCGGCAGCGCGCATCATGATCGACGGCCGGATCGGCCTCCTGCGCACCATGCCCGAGCCCGATGACGGCGCTCTCGACCGGTTCCGCCGCCAGTCCGAGGCCCTCGAGCACCCGTGGCCCGAGGACATGCCGTACGGCGCGTTCCTGCGATCCCTCGATGTCACCGACCCCCGGCAGCTCGCGCTGATGCATGCAGCCGCCATCCTGTTCCGCGGAGCCGGGTACACGGCCTTCGACGGGGAGGTGCCCGACGCCGTCGTCCAGTCGGCCATCGCGGCACCCTACGCGCACACCACGGCGCCCCTGCGCCGGCTCGTCGACCGCTTCGTCCTCGTCACCTGCGCGTCGCTCTGCGCCGGTGACGAGGTTCCCGGATGGGTCAGGGCCGCCCTCCCTGACCTCAATGCACTGATGATGTCCTCGAACCAGACGGCGTCCCGGCTCGACTCGGGCGCGATGGACGCGGTGCAGGCGGCCCTGCTGAGCAACCGGATCGGCGAGGCGTTCTCCGCCGTCGTCCTCCAGGGCTCCCCGCCCGCCGTGGCGGACGCTCCCGGCAAGCAGGCACCGCGCCTGTCCGGGACCGTGCAGCTGACCGACCCGCCACTCGAGGCGAAGTGCTACGGCGAGCTCGTCGCGGGAGAGCGCGTCACCGTGGTGCTGCTCGAGGCGGACATCGCGCGGAGGCGACTCCGTTTCGAGGTCAAGCCACCGGACGCCGCGCAGGGCATGGCGATGACGCCGCGCGGGAGCGGGCAGGGTAGTCTTTAACAGTAGTAATGGATGCCCGGTCGTTATCATTCTCCCGATAACCCGCAGTACCTACTCGATCCCGAGTTTCCCCCGCGGGCGCAGGTCCCACCTCCGCAGCCCGCACGCAGTTGCAAGCCCGCGATCGGCTTCCACCTGGACGCCCTGCGCCCGTCGATACGCTCCGCACTGGATACATCATCCCGGCGTCGAGCCTCAACGGCCGCTCGGCCTGAATGAACGGTAGAACGTGCACAACACAGACACAGACATCACCAGCGACATCGCCACGGCAACGGATGCCCGGCACCTCGTCGCCGACAACTCGCCCGACGCCATCGACGTCGAGGAGACCCTCGTCACGACCGAGGAGCCCCACGCTCCCGTCGCGGAGACCTTCGCGGACTTCAAGGTCCGCCCGGACATCGTCGAATCGCTCGCCGACGCCGGGATCATCCACCCCTTCCCCATCCAGGCGATGACGCTCTCGATCGCCCTCGGCGGTCACGACATCATCGGCCAGGCGAAGACCGGTACGGGCAAGACGCTCGGATTCGGCATTCCCGCGATCCAGCGCGTCGTCGGTCCGGAGGACGCGGGCTACGAGAAGCTCGCGGTCCCCGGGGCACCGCAGGCGCTCGTCATCGTCCCGACGCGCGAACTCGCCGTCCAGGTGGCCAGCGACCTCACGACGGCCGCGAAGAAGCGCAACGCCCGCATCGTCACCATCTACGGCGGTCGAGCCTACGAGCCGCAGATCGAGGCCATCAAGAAGGGCGTCGAGATCGTCGTCGGCACGCCCGGGCGCCTGATCGACCTGTACCGGCAGAAGCTGCTCGTGCTCAAGAACGTCAAGATCGTGGTGCTCGACGAGGCCGACGAGATGCTGGACCTCGGTTTCCTGCCCGACGTCGAGACCCTCATCGCCGCCACGCCTCCCGTGCGCCAGACACTGCTGTTCTCCGCGACCATGCCCGGTCCGGTCATCGCGATGGCCCGCCGGTACATGACCCAGCCGACCCACATCCGCGCAGCGGACCCCGAGGACGAGGGCATCACCAAGAAGGACATCCGCCAGGTCATCTACCGGGCCCACAACCTGGACAAGGCCGAGGTCGTCGCCCGGATCCTGCAGTCACGCAATCGCGGCCGCACCATCATCTTCTGCAAGACCAAGCGCACCGCCGCGAAACTGTCCGAGGAACTGATCGATCGGGGCTTCGCCGCCGGAGCGATCCACGGGGACCTCGGCCAGGGCGCCCGCGAGCAGGCCCTGCGGGCCTTCCGCGGCGACAAGATCGATGTGCTCGTGGCCACCGAGGTCGCGGCCCGGGGTATCGACGTCGAGGACATCACGCACGTCATCAACTACCAGTGCCCCGAGGACGAGAAGGCCTACCTGCACCGCGTCGGCCGCACGGGCCGTGCCGGCAAGAAGGGCACCGCCGTCACGTTCGTCGACTGGGACGACGTGCCCCGCTGGGGCCTCATCAACAAGGCGCTCGGACTCGATGCTCCAGAACCCGTCGAGACGTACTCCTCCTCGCCGCACCTCTACACGGACCTCGACATCCCCGAGGGCACCAAGGGGCGCCTTCCCCGCAAGGACCGCAGGCTCGCCGGCATCAACGCCGAGGTCCTCGAGGACCTCGGCGAGACGGGCAAGCGCGGGGCCGGCAGCACCGACGGGCCCCGGAATGACGGCGCCAGGGGTGACGGCGGACGCGGTCGCTCCGGCGAACGCGGTGGCCGGCGCCGTGAGGCCGGCGAAACCGGCGAGGGTTCGCGCGGTTCACGCGGGCGGGGTCGCGGCGCAGGCCGTCCCGCCGCCGATGCGCCCGCCGCGCAGGACGCACCGGCAGCTGCCGCCGCCGAAAGCGGTGGACGTCGTCGTGCCGGTGGCGACGCCGAGGCACCCGCGGCCGACCGCCCGCGCAGGAGCCGGACCCGCCGCCGCAACGGTGAGGTCGTCGCGGACCCTGCCGGCGGCTCCGAGGACTAGCCCTCGGTGACAGAACTCCCTGCGCCGTCCGCGGTTCCGATCTGGAGCCCGGACGGCGCCAATCTCGTGGTGCACGCCGACAACGCTCCCTATCTGGCCACCCTGCCGGACGAGTCCTTCAGCATGATCTATGTCGACCCTCCCTTCAATACGGGCAGGGCGCAGCGCCGCCAGCAGACCTCGATGGTGCGGGCAGCCGACGGCACCGGGGATCGCGTGGGGTTCAAGGGGATGTCCTACTCGACGGTCAAGGGAGTGCTCGCGAGCTACGACGACGCGTTCGAGGACTACTGGGACTTCCTTGCGCCGAGGCTCGCCGAGGCCTGGCGACTCCTGACCGACGACGGAACCCTCTACGTCCACCTCGACTACCGCGAGGTGCACTACGCCAAGGTCATGCTGGATGCCCTGTTCGGGCGCGACTGCTTCCTGAACGAGGTCATCTGGGCCTACGACTACGGGGCCCGAGCCAAACGCAAGTGGCCCGCCAAGCACGACAACATCCTGGTCTATGTGAAGAACCCGACCGGCTACTACTTCAACAGCGACGAGGTGGATCGGGAACCGTACATGGCGCCCGGGCTGGTCACGGCGGAGAAAGCCGCTCTGGGTAAACTCCCGACGGACGTCTGGTGGCACACGATCGTGTCACCGACGGGCCGCGAGAAGACGGGTTATCCCACCCAGAAGCCCGAGGGTCTGCTGCGGCGCGCCGTCGCGGCCAGCAGCCGTGAGGGCGACTGGGTCCTCGATTTCTTCGCCGGCTCCGGCACGCTCGGGGCCGTGGCAGGAAAGCTCGGTCGGCGCTTCGTGTGCGTGGACAGCAATCCCCAGGCCGTGGAGGTCATGCGCTCACGCCTGGCGCCCTGGACCTGAGGAGGTGTTCCGGTGTCGGTCCGGATTCGCGAGCTGCCGCCGCTGCCGCAGGATCGCTCGCCGGGTCAGCCGACCGGTGTTCCCGTCGCCAGCTCCCGGATGGCCTCGAAGGCCTCCCTGCTGGTGAGGTTCTCGCCGAGCAGGTTCGGCTTGCCGCTCCCGTGATAGTCGCTCGATCCGGTGACGAGCAGACCATGGGTGCGCGCTATGCCGCGCAGCTCCCGGCGGGCACCCTCGGGGTTGTCCCGGTGGTCCACCTCGAGCCCCAGCAGACCCGCGGCGATCATCTCGTCGATGACCGCCCCACCCACCACCGCGCCCCGATTGAATGCGGAGGGGTGCGCGAAGACCGGCACTCCGCCGGCGTCCCGGATGAGGGCGACGGCGGCAGCGGGATGCGGGGCATAGTGGCTGACCCAGTAGGGCGAGCGGGCGGTCAGGACGCGCTCGAAAGCCTCTGACCGCGTGGTGACGATGCCGAGGCCGATCAACGCGTCCGCGATGTGCGGCCGTCCGACCGTGGCTCCCTCCGTCACATGCTCCTCGACGAGTTCCCAGGTGATGGGGTAGTCGGCGGCCATCAGCTCGACCATGCGCTGCGCGCGGGTCAGCCGCGCGGTGCGGGACTTCTCGATCTCCTCGCGGAGCCCCGGGTGATGGGGATCGTGCAGGTAGGACAGGACATGCACACTGATGCCGGTGTCGGTGCGGCAGGACACCTCCATGCCGGGGACGAACAGGATGCCGAGCCGGTCCGCCGCTTCCGCAGCCCTCTCCCAGCCCGCCGTGGAGTCGTGATCGGTCAGCGCGACGGCGTCGAGCCCGGCGGCCACCGCCGACCTGATCAGGACCTCCGGGTTCTCGGTCCCGTCGGAGACGTTGGAGTGGGTATGCAGATCGATTCTCACCGGCACCAATCTACGCGCCGGCGGCGACACCGCCCGCCTCGGCACCCGGCACGATGCCGCTCCTGTCACGGCGCCGCCCCTCCCCCGGCCCGATCCACGCCCGCCGGCGGAGCAGGCGCCGACTTCCCCGGGGGACGGCCACGGTGAGACGATGGCGGAGTGAGCACAGACGACACCGCATCCGATTCCCTGACGACGACCGACGCCCCGGAGGGCCAGCCCCTGTCCGACCGCAACGAGAACCGCTCGCAGCGGCCCGACTCCGACGCCTTCAAGGCCTTCATGGCCGGGCAGTGGTCCCCCGCGGCGGACGAGCTCCCGGCAGAGGCACCCGTTGCCGCGCATGCCGCCCGCCGCCGTCGGGCCGTGTCGGATCGCTTCCCCGGCGAGCGCATCGTCGTCCCCGCCGGGCCCTACAAGGTCCGCTCCAACGACACCGACTACCGGTACCGCCCCCACTCGGGTTTCGCGCACCTCACCGGCCTCGGGCTGGACCACGAGCCGGACGCCGTGCTGGTCCTGGAACCGGTCGAGCAGGGGACGGGCGACGACGGCGGGAACCACGAGGCCACGCTGTACTTCCGCGAGCTCGCCGGACGGGACAGCGCCGAGTTCTACGCGAACGCCCGCTACGGCGAGTTCTGGATCGGTCAGCGTCAGTCGATGGCGCAGATCGGGTCCCTCCTCGCCCTCGTGACGGCGGACCTCGCAGAACTCGAGGTCGCCATCACCAAGGACGCCGGTGTGCCCGAGATCGGCGGCATGAGCATCCGCCTGTTGCGCGAGGTCGACCTCAACGCGGATGCACTGGTCGACACCTCCCGGATCAACACGGGCGTGGACCTGGAGCGGGCGGACGCGCTCGACGCCGTCCTGGCCGAAGCGCTCTCCGAACTGCGGCTCCTCAAGGACCCCTGGGAGATCGAGCAGATGGAGGTGGCCGTCGCGGCGACCGTCAACGGTTTCCACGAGGTGGTCCGCGCACTGCCCCGGGCCATCTCGCACCCCCGCGGCGAGCGCGTCGTCGAGGGTGCCTTCTTCGCCCGGGCGCGGGAAGAGGGCAACGACCTCGGCTACGACACCATCGCTGCCGCCGGGAACAACGCCACCACGCTGCACTGGATCCGCAACAGCGGACACGTCAGGGCGGGCGAGCTCCTCCTGCTGGACGCCGGGGTGGAGGCCGAGAGCCTCTACACGGCCGACATCACCCGGACGATCCCCGTCAACGGGCGCTACACGGACGTGCAGCGCCGCATCTACCAGGCCGTCCTCGATGCCGCCGATGCCGGTTTCGCGGCCGCCCGTCCCGGGCGCCGGTTCCGCGAGGTACACCTCGCCGCCGTGACCGTGCTGGCCGAGAACCTCGACCGCTGGGGCCTGCTGCCCGTGTCCCTCGAGGAGGCCCTGGCCCCCGAGGGCCAGCACCACCGCCGCTGGATGCCGCACGGCACGAGTCACCACCTGGGCATGGATGTGCACGACTGCGCACAGGCCCGCCGCGAGTTGTACCTGGACGGGATCCTGACGGAGGGGATGGTCTTCACGATCGAACCCGGCCTCTACTTCAAGGCCGAAGACCTCGCCGTCCCGGAGGAGTACCGCGGCATCGGGGTCCGCATCGAGGATGACATCCTCATGACAGCGGACGGTCCGGTGAACCTCAGCGCTGCACTTCCCCGCAGTCCTGACGACGTCGAGGACTGGATGTCCGGAATCTGGGGTAGCTCGGGCGAGTAGGGGCGGCGCCGGGAGGACTGCGGCATCGACAGGAGGAGGCAGGGACCCGCGGTCCCTGCCTCCTCCTGTGTTCTCCTGCTGCATGGTGTGCAGCAGGAGCTCGCTACCCGTGGGGGCTCCGGTCAGCCCTGCTGGGAACCACCCGCAGCGGACGATCCGGATCCCCGGCCCGTCGGGTTGCCGGCCTGGTGCTCCGCGGTGCTTCCACCGGGCCGGCCTGCTCCGTCCGCAGCGGGCTGACTCTCGGAAGGGTGTTCCTGGACGCGCTCGCCGTACTGCGGTCGCCCGTCGGGAAGATCCGGGAACTGCCCGCGCCTCGGCCCGGTGGTTCCCGGTCCTGCCGTCTGGCCGTCGGTCAGTGCCTGCTCCGTGGGTGCATCGCCGCGTGGGGCCTGGCCCGCGTGCTGCTCGCTCGGGGATGCCGGACGGTCCGTGCCCGGCTGCTGGGGCTGGTTCGGCGTCGAGCCCCACCCGGAGGGATCGGCCCCGGGATGCTGGGCCTGCCCGTTCATGGGCAGCTGCTGCAGGAGGCGCCGCGCGTCGGCCGCCAGGCTCGGTTCCACGATCACGTCGTAGCTGGTCGCGATCACCTGGCTCGTGGAGGTGAAGTCCCGCCGGCCACGCTGGAACGCATAGGTCAGCACGCCGAAGAGCAGCCAGAAGATGGCACCCAGCGCGATCGACGAGGAGATCGTCACGCCGGACTCACTGCCGGCGAAGAGGCTGAGGATCAGACCGACGAAGAGGCCGAACCAGGCGCCGGTGGCCGCGCTGCCGAGCGCGACGCGCGGATAGCTGAGCCGGCCCGTGACCCGCTCGACGGTCTTGAGGTCGTTCCCGATGATCGCCACACGCTGGACGGCGAACTTGTTGTCCGCGAGGTAGTCCACCGCTTTCTGCGCATCGAGATAGCTCGTGTACCGGCCGATCATCTCGCCGGTGGGCAGCACCCGGCTCGGGTCGCGGGAAGCAGTTTTTCCAAGTGGTGGTGTCGACATACTCTCCATTCTCGCCTACCGCCCCCAACCCGCGGCAGGCATATCGCCCGCGGTGAACCGGGGTTCCCCGCGGTCCACCCCGACACGCCCGCGGAATACACGGGCTTCCCCGCCCGGAGCCGTCCGTCTCACGACGCCGCGATGCCGTGGCTGCGTGCTCCGGCCGATAGCCTAGGGCTGTGACTACCAATCCGACCCGCGTCTTCGTCGCCCGGCTGCTGGGCCTCGATGTCTTCGACCCGCTGGGTGACCGTCTGGGCCGCCTGCGGGACGCCGTCGTGCTCGACCGCGGCCCGACCAAGCCGCCCCAGGTGGTGGGTCTGGTGGTGGAGGTGCCCGGCAAGAAACGCGTCTTCGTCCCGATGACGCGGATCACCTCCATGGACCCGTCCCAGATCATCTGCACCGGGCTGGTCAACCTCCGCCGCTTCGAGCAGCGCGGCGCCGAGATGCTCGTGGTCGCTGAGCTCTTCGACCGGCGTCTGACCCTGCGCGACGGCAGCGGGAGCGCCGTCGTCGAGGACATCGCGATGGAGCGCAACCGCGCCGGTGACTGGCATGTCTCGCAGCTCTTCGTCCGGCGTGGCGGATCGACCTCTCCGTTGCGCGGGCTCCGCCGCGGTGGCGAGCGGCTCATCATCGACTGGCTGGACGCCTTCCACGGCACCACCGACGAGCCGCAGGGCGCCACCCAGTTCGTCGCGCAGCACGATGACCTGAAGCCCGCGGACTTCGCCGACGCGCTGCACGAGATGAACGACAAGAGGCGCATCGAGGTGGCCGGCGAGCTCCAGGACGACCGCCTCGCCGATGTCCTCCAGGAGCTGCCCGACGACGACCAGGTGCAGATCCTGACGTCCCTCACGCGCGAACGCGCGGCCGACGTCCTCGAGGAGATGGACCCGGACGACGCAGCCGACCTCCTCAACGAACTGCCCGAAGCGCAGAAGGAGGAGCTCCTCCAACTGATGGAGCCCGACGACGCCGAGGATGTCCGCCGCCTGCTCGAGTACGAGGAGGACACCGCGGGGTCGCTCATGACCACCGTGCCGGTCATCCTGCCACCCGAGGCGACCGTCGCCGAAGCCCTCGCCCACGTGCGCCGCGAGGAGCTGACGCCCGCTCTCGCCTCGTCGATCTTCGTGTGCCGCCCGCCGCTGGAGACGCCCACGGGCCGCTATCTCGGCGTCGTCCACATCCAGCAGCTCCTGCGTTACCCGCCGCCCGAGCCGCTCGGCAACATCATCGACGCGGACCTCGAGGCCGTCGGCGATCAGGCGAACGTGAGCGAGGTGTCGAGGATCCTCGCCACCTACAACCTCAACTCGCTGCCGGTCGTGAACAACGACGGCCGGCTGGTCGGCGCCGTGACCGTGGACGACGTGCTCGACCATCTGCTGCCCGACGACTGGCGGGCACAGGACGATACATCCGGACCGAAACGAGGTGAACGCCGTGGTTGAGAAGATCAGGTCGAATTCACGCGGACTCGACACCCCGCGCGAGTCCCGGAAGCGATTGCTCCCCCGCCTTCGTCCGAACCCGGACAGGTTCGGCAGTGGCACGGAGAACATCGCGCGCTTCATGGGAACCCCGCAGTTCCTCTTCTACATGACGGTCTTCGTCGTCGTGTGGCTGACCTGGAACACGGTCGCCCCGGAGAACGTGCGCTTCGACAGCGCCGCCCTCGGATTCACCGCACTGACCCTCATGCTGTCCCTGCAGGCTTCCTACGCCGCTCCCCTGCTGCTGCTCGCGCAGAACCGCCAGGACGACCGTGACCGCGTCTCGATGCGGGAGGATCGCCAGCGGGCCGAACGGAACCTCTCGGACACCGAGTACCTCACCCGCGAGATCGCCGATCTCCGCATCGCCCTGCGCGAGGTCGCCACCCGTGACTATGTCCGCTCCGAGCTCCGGTCGATCCTTGAGGAACTGCTCGAGACCACCGACGGTCAGGAACTGACCCTGCAGAAACGCAAGCCGCGCAAACCCTCCGACAGCACCGTGGCCCTGCCGAAGGTCCACAGCTCCGGGAGGAGATCCTCGCGGTGAGCACCGCCCTTCCCGACGAGGATGCCGTGCGATCGGCTCTCGCCACGGTGATCGACCCGGAGCTGCGCCGCCCCATCACCGAGCTCGGGATGCTCGAGTCGGTGTCCATCGCGGACACGACCGTCCACATCCGGGTCCTCCTGACCATCGCCGGTTGCCCGCTGCGCGACACCATCGTGCACGACGCCGAGACCGCGCTGGCGGCCGTCCCGGGCGTCGCCCACGTCGACGTGCAGCTGGGCGTGATGAACCAGGCGCAGCGGGACGCCCTCAAGGAGCAGCTGAAGGGGCCGGGTGGCCGTCGGGGCATCCCGTTCAACGAGCCGTCGTCGCTCACGCGCGTGTACGCCGTGGCGAGCGGCAAGGGTGGAGTGGGCAAGTCCAGCGTCACGGTGAACCTGGCCGTGGCCATGGCCGCACAGGGACTCCGGGTGGGCGTCGTGGATGCCGACGTCTACGGCTTCTCCGTACCGGCACTCCTGGGCATCACGCAGCAGCCGACGCGGGTGGACGAACTCATCCTCCCTCCGGTCGCACACGGGGTGAAGGTCATCTCGATCGGGATGTTCGTCGACGGGAACCAGCCCATCTCCTGGCGCGGTCCGATGCTGCACCGTGCCCTGGAGCAGTTCCTCACGGACGTCTACTTCGGGGACCTGGACGTCCTGTTCCTGGATCTCCCGCCGGGAACCGGCGACATCGCCATCTCCGTCGCCCAGCTCCTGCCGTCGTCCGAACTCCTCGTCATCACCACGCCGCAGAGCGCCGCAGCGGATGTGGCCGAGCGGGCCGGAGCGATGGCCGCACAGACCGGCCAGCGGGTCGCCGGGGTCATCGAGAACATGTCGTGGCTGGAACTGCCCGACGGCGGACGGCTCGAGCTCTTCGGCGCCGGAGGTGGAAGCACACTCGCTGCCAGACTCTCGGCGACCCTGGATACCGACATCCCCCTGCTCGGCAGCATCCCGCTGGAACTGGCCCTCCGCGAGGGCGGGGACAGGGGCCTGCCGATCGTGCTCGACGGCGGCGTCTCCCCTGCGCGCGAGGAACTCGGAGCGATCGCCTCTGCGCTGGCCCGCCGGCCCCGCGGGCTGGAGGGGCTGAAGCTGCCCGTCAGCGTCCGCTGACGCCTAGGTGGCCTCGAGGTCGTAGGGCGGCGCCTGACCGGCAGCCAGGCGGGGGCCCACGCGCAGCGCGCGGCTGGGTGGCGGTGGAGTCACGGCGGTCGGAGCACCGGGGGCCGCCGCCGGCGCGCCGGGGCTCACGGGTTTGAAGACGTCCTCGATGTCGTCGAGGAGGGCTTCCTTGATGATGCGCCGGGGATCGTACTGGCGTGGATCGAGCTTCCGCCAGTCGACCTCGTCCAGTTCCGGGCCGACCTCTTCCCGGAGTTGCTCACGGGCACCCGAGGCCATCCGGCGAAGACCCTTCACGAGTCGGGCAAGCTGCGCAGCGTACTCCGGAAGCCGCTCCGGGCCGAGCACCACGACGGCGATGATCGCCAGGACCACGAATTCGAGGCCGTTGATTCCCAACACGTGAAAGAGACTACCTCCCCGGCTTCCACCGGACACATTCGGACGGGTCCGGTGCCGGCCACCAGGCCCGTACACCGGCAAGGTTCATGTCCGCGTCACCGCAGCGACGCCTATCCGACGCCCCCCTGCGGCTGCGTCATCATCGAGAGGCCGCGGATGATCCGCTCCATCGTCGAGTCGTGCTGCACCTGCGGTGAGAGCGACAGCTGCGCATGCTCGGTGGTCACGAGCTGGCTGAGCGTCTGCGGCATCGCAGCGGCGGGCAGCGTGGACACCACGGTGTAGGTCACCGAGGGCGAGTCGAGGACGACCTGCCACGGCTCGCCCGAGCGCACCCAGACCTGGCGATCGGTGCCACCGATCAGTTCGAAGCCGGCCGCCGTCACCGGATCACCCGTCACGGCGCTGACGGGAGCTGTCTCCGCCTCACTCGCCTCGGTGACCTTGCGTTGCTCGTACACCGTGACCGTGTCGCCGTCGTTCTCCAGCACGAGCTCGAGCGTCGGTCTTCCGCCGACGGTGATGCCCTCTGCGCTCCGGAGCGTGAACCCGAGCGATTCGAGTTCGGGACAGTACCAGCCGCCCTCGCGGAGGGTTTCCAGCTGATCCGTGTCCAGCTGGGCCGGCGTCCGTGGAGCGACGGACTCCCAGCCGGCGCGCAGGGCCGTGACTCCGGTCGCTGCATCAGCCGTCACCGCCCCGTTCCCTGCTCCGACGACGTAGGCTCCGGCGAGAAGCGTGCCGGCCACCACGACAGTGCCGCCGGCAGCGAGCACGACGCCCCGGCTGCGTGACCGCCCCGACGTGCTCTCGTGGTGCTCGCGGACGAATGCGGCACTCGAACCGGCGCGCTCCATCGAGGGAGGCGACGCGGCGAATCCCCGGGAGAGGAGCCGGTGCTGGAGCGCGGGGTCCGGAGCCGGATTGGACAGTCCGAGCATCGAGCTCTTGAAGGCACGCAACCGCGATACGGACGCCGAGCAGGAGGCGCAGCGGGAGACGTGGCGTTCGACGGCGACACGACGGCGGTCGGACAACTCGCCGTCGGCGAGGTCCTGCAGTTCACGATGGGGGTGAAGCACTGTCCCTAGCCCAGACCGGCGATCCGTGGGACGCCGAGTGCGGCACCGTTCCCGCCGGACCGTCGGGGATCACGGTGGGCGAGCTTCTCCCGGAGCATCGTGCGGCCGCGGTGGATCCGCGAGCGCACGGTTCCGAGCTTGACGTCGAGGACACGGGCGACCTCGTCATAGGCCAGGCCTTCGAGGTCGCAGAGGACGACGGCTGCACGGAAGTCCGGCGGCAGCTCCTCGAGTGCAGACTGCACGTCGATGTCCAGGTTGTTGAACTCGAAGCTGCGCTCGGGGCCGGGGTGCTTGCTCGGCAGCCTGCTCTCGGCCTCCTCCGTGAGTCCGTCGAAGCGGATGCGGGTCTTGCGGCGAGCCTGGTCGAGGAAGAGGTTGGTGGTGATCCGGTGGAGCCAGCCGTCGAGCGTGCCGGGCTTGAAATTGGCGAGCGACCTGAAGACACGGACGAAGACCTCCTGGGTGAGGTCCTCGGCGTCGAACCTGTTCCCGGTGAGGCGGTAGGCCAACCGGTAGACCTTCGGCGAGTAGGTGGTGACGACTTCTTCCCACGACGGCGCGATCCAGGGATTGCCGTGCTCGTCGAGGATGGGCCCGTCCGCTTCGGGAACGGCCTCGATGGCGGTCTGTGCCGCCTTCACGCTGGACATCATCTACCCCTTCTTGCCGCGAATCCCGCTCCGGTGCCACCCTCGGCCTTTCGGCGCTGGTCGGTGGTAGCAGGGATTCGGGACCACGCCCATGCCGGATGTGTCGAGCGAAAAGTCTTTCGTATCAAGCTGGGAACCAGCTGGCAGCTTCGTACGTACCACCCCTCCCGCAGCAGGCCGCGAGGAGTGCTCCACCCCGGGGCCCGGAGCCCTCGGACCACCTACAGCGTGGAAGAGTCGATGCACGGCACAGTAGGGTTGGGGCGGGGCTCCGGCCTCCCGACAGATCACCGACGACGAACCACAGAACGGATGTCCATGGCCGCCGACAAACACAGCAGCTGGTCCTACACGGAAGGGCTTCCGGACGAGGACGACATCCTGCTCCGAGCGCGCGACCGCTCCCACGAGCTCGGGGTCACGCCCGTCACCCCGGCCGTCGGCGCGGCCCTCACCGTCCTGGCGGCCGCATCGAAGGCGACGACGGCGGTCGAGGTGGGCGCCGGAGCCGGCGTGTCCGGGGTCTGCCTGCTGCGCGGGCTGGGCCGCAACGCGGTCCTGACGACGATCGATTCGGACGTGGACCACCTGCGGGCGGCGCGGGAGGCGTACTCCGAAGCCGGTATCCCGTCCAATCGGACCCGGACGATCTCCGGTCGTGCCGCGGACGTCCTGCCGAGGCTGACCGACCGCGCCTACGACCTCGTGTTCATCGACGCGGACAAGACCGGACTCGCCCTGTACGTCGAGCAGGCGACGCGCCTGCTCAAGGAGGGCGGGATCCTGATCATCAATGATGCCCTCGATCAGGACCGCGTGGCCGAACCTGCCGTCCGGGAGCAGACGACGACAACCCTCCGACAGGTCGGGCGGATGATCCGCGAGGACGAATCGCTCGTCTCGGCGCTGCTGCCCACGGGAACCGGGCTGCTGCTGGCGGTCAAGCAGCGCGCCTGACGTTCAGGTGCCCTGGAGCTGACCTGCACAGAGAACCGACCTGCACAACCGAAGGCACCCGCGCGGCGATGCCGCGCGGGTGCAGGAAAGCGTTGCCGCCTAGCCCGTGACGGTGAGCAGGCAGTCCTTGAGCTTCCCCGCTTCTTCGGCATTGAGCTCGACGACCAGGCGACCGCCGCCGTCGATGGGTACACGCATGATGAGGCTGCGCCCCTCCTTGGTGACTTCCATCGGTCCATCGCCGGTACGCGGTTTCATGGCAGCCATGGGGGTAGTCCCTTTCAACAGGGCGCCACCGCGATCAGCGGCAGCGCGACAGTAAACGGTGCTCCTCGCCGTCACCCCGAAAGGCTGGGGCGGTGCACGTCATCCCCTTCATTATTCAGCACAAGGCCTGCACCTGCTAATTCAGGTGCGGCGTGGATCACACTCAGGGCGGATAATCCCCTTCGCCTCCGGTCGGCGCCCATGCCCAGAGCCAGTCCACCCACAGGAACTGGAGCAGGACGGACACCGGCAGGAGCACCCAGAGCAGTCGGGCCCTGGACCCGGACACCAGGGCAAGCGCCAGGGGGAACAGCGGAAGCAGGATGCGCCAGGTACTGGACTGCGGATCCCAGAAGGCCGCAAGATACACGAGGTACGCGGCACACCAGGAAGCGAGGACCACTCCGAGCGAGCGCACGGCCGGGCTGAGGAGGAGGCCGGCGGCGCCCAGGAGCAGGGCGACCACCACGAGCGCCCCCGCGGCCGGCCCGAGCACCGAGGCCGGAGCCTCGAACCACGGGAGGAAGGGCGCCAGGGGCTGCCCACGCCACGCCGTCTCGGTCGCGACATACGCGTCGCGCTGACCCGTCACCAGCCAGGCGAGCAGGGGCCAGGCGACGGCGGCCAGCGAGGACACCACGCCCAGCACGAAGAGGGCGGGGAGCCGGCGCCTGGCCTGCTCCCTGGCCCCGGCCTCCTCACCGCGCACGGCGGCGTGGATCGCGTGGAGGAAGAGGATCCCCACCAGGAGGGCGAACGGCACTCCGGCCGGGCGCGTGAGACACATCAGGACGACGACGGGCATCGCCGCGTAGTACCGGCGCGTCGCCACCAGATGGAGTGCGGAGACGAGCAGCAGCAGGTGCAGCGATTCGGCGTACGGGACCTGGAGAACGGCGGCGACGGGCGCGAAGGACACGACGGCGACGCCCGCCATCGCCCGCCGGTGATCAGCCCGCAGCCGGAACAGCCGGTAGACCACGACGGCTGCACCCGCTGCCGCCGTCACCGAGACGAGTGGCGCGAGCAGACCCCAGCCGAGGCCGGTGGCAGCGTCGAGCAGTCGGACCAGGCCCGGATAGACCGGGTAGAAGGCCCACTGGTTGTGGCTGACCACACCCCCCGCGTCCCGGGGCAGTTCGGAGGGGTACCCCTCGTTGAAGATGCGCTCGTACCAACCGCTGTCCCAGTAGTTGATGAACGTGCCGTAGGCCGGTGCCGGTCCGGACCACGGGCTGGCGCCCTGGCGTGCCGCAGCGACGAGGAGGATGGCCGTGGAGACGACGCGGCCGGCCGCGAAGACGGCCAGCACCTGGAGGGACCAGTGGAGGGGGCGACGGCGGGTCCTCGGCCGCACGGTCGTCACCGTGGCCTTCGCCGTATCGCTCACAAGATGTCCCCGGGAGCGGGCCCTGGGCGGAGGGCCGCAGGGTCGGAGTCCGCCGGCCGAGGGACCGGATTCTCGCGTGCCCCTGCCCGGTCGACGTCCTCGCGGACCCAGCAGTCCGCGAGGTGGTCGTTCACGTACCCCGTGGCCTGGAGCATGGCGTAGGCCGTCGTCGGACCCACGAAGCGGAAGCCCGAGGCCTTCAGTTCGCGGGCAAGGGCGGTGCTCGCGGAGGTGATCGCCGGGACGTCCGCGAGGCTGACGGGTGGAGGACCGCCGGCGGACCGGTAGCCACCGAGGAGCGAGCCGAGCGTTACGCCGCCGGGCAGGGCGAGGAGTGCACGCGCGTTGGCGATCGTCGCCTCGATCTTCGAGCGGTTCCTGACGATGCCCGTGTCCTGCAGGAGCCGTTCGACGTCGTCGCCGCCGAACGCTGCGACAGCAGGGACGTCGAAGCCCGCGA
>JASLAA010000159.1 GCA_030147325.1 Arthrobacter sp.
CGGTGTAGCCGGAGGCGAAGAGCGTGTGGTGGTCCCCGTGCTGGTCCTCGACGTCCTCGGGGCGCACGGCGAGCGCGATCGAGTCGATGGTGGAGGTCTTCGGCGCGGCGCCGTGGAGGCCGTCGATGGCGTTCTCGGCCGTGGTGCCGGGTGGCAGTCCGACGACGGCGTGGGTGACGCCGGCGGCCTTGAGGCGCAGGAGGGTGGGGGCGAGGTCGAACCGGACCGTGCAGCTCAGGCACCCGTGCTCGAGCACCGCGGACCCGCGCTCGACGAGCTGGTCGTCGGTGTGGATGCGGCGCGTCACCAGGCCGTCGTCGAGCAGGTCGTGGAGGACCACCGGCGTGCCGGGGGAGCGGTCGGCGACCAGCGAGGCTGCGGTGTTCCGGCTGAGGGCATCGAGGGAGGTGACGATGACGAGGTGCATGGCCCCACTATATGAGAACCATTCTCAAATACCAAGAAGGTGCTTCGTGACGCACTGTGAAGGGGCGTCTGGACGGCGGTGCCGCCACGCACCTAGGCTCGAACCCAGAATCAAGAGTTCCGACGCAAAACCCTGGTTTGTCGGACGGCAACCCTCTCGCTGTAGCGGGGTGCCCCAGGTGAGGATTCGGCCCTGCATGCACAGTGCGGGCAAGTATGGCGCTTCCCCCACGGCAAGTGCCCCGACGTGAGGATCCCCGTGTCCGCTGCACCCCGCCACATCCGGTTCAACGCCTTCGACATGAACTGCGTCGGCCACCAGTCGCCCGGACTCTGGCGTCACCCGGAGGACCAGTCCTGGCGCTACAAGGATCTCCGCTACTGGGCGGACCTCGCGAAGACCCTGGAGCGTGGGCTGTTCGACGGCATCTTCATCGCCGACGTCCTCGGCACCTACGACGTCTACGGCGGTTCCAACGAGGCGACCCTCCGGCAGGGCACGCAGACGCCGGTGAACGACCCGTTCCTGCTGGTCTCGGCCATGGCCCTCGTCACGGAGCACCTCGGCTTCGGCGTCACCGCGGGCACGGCCTACGAGCACCCCTATCCCTTCGCCCGCCGCCTCTCCACCCTCGACCACCTCACCAACGGCCGCGTCGGGTGGAACGTGGTCACCGGCTACCTGCCGTCGGCGGCGCGCAACATGGGCAGCGCGGACCAGCTCGAGCACGACGAGCGCTACAACCACGCAGACGAGTACCTCGAGGTGCTCTACAAGCTGCTCGAGGGGTCCTGGGAGGACGACGCCGTCGTCCGCGACCGGGAGACCGGCGTCTTCACCGATCCCGCCAAGGTGCACGAGATCGACCACGACGGCACCTACTTCACCGTCCCGGGCATCCACCTGAGCGAACCCTCCCCCCAGCGCACACCCGTGATCTACCAGGCCGGAGCGTCACCCCGCGGCATCCGCTTCGCGGCGGGCAATGCCGAGGCGGTGTTCGTCGGGGCACCCACGAAGGCGATCCTGAAGGACGCCGTCACGAAGATCCGCGACGCCGTCGAGGCCGAGGGCCGCGACCGCTACTCCGTGCGGATCTACACCATGCTGACCGTCATCACGGACGAGACGGAGGAGAAGGCGCAGGCCAAGCACGCCGACTACCAGCAGTACGTGAGCTACGAGGGCGCGCTCGTGCTGCTGTCGGGCTGGCTGGGCATCGACCTCAGCGTCTACGATCCCGACGAGCCCATCGGCAACGTGCACTCCAATGCCATCCAGTCCGCGGTCGCGAACTTCCAGAAGGTGAACGACGACGGTGCTCCCTGGACGGTCCGGGACATCGCGGAGTGGGCGGGCATCGGCGGCCTCGGCCCGCGGGTCGTCGGGTCCGGGGCGCAGGTGGCCGACGAGCTACAGGCCTGGGTCGAGGAGACCGACGTCGACGGCTTCAACCTGGCCTACGCCATCACCCCCGGGTCCTTCGAGGACGTGATCCGCTACGTGGTGCCCGAGCTGCAGAAGCGCGGCGCGTACCCCACCGAGTACGCCGAGGGGACCCTGTGCCAGAAGCTCTTCGGCAAGGGCGACCGCCTGCCCCAGGAGCACCGGGGCGCCGCGTACCGGCTCCAGCCCGCGCGCGGCTGACCCCCGACCACCCGCCGGACCACCCGGCGCGCTTCCCTGATTCCTCCCCGCCCTACTGCTGCATGCCCTAGGAACCCCATGATCTCGTTACGCCAGCTCACCAAGACCTATGGTCGCGGAGACACCTCCGTGACCGTCCTCGATACCGTGGACTTCGACGTCCCCACCGGCCGGATCGCCGCCGTCGTCGGCCGGAGCGGTGCGGGCAAGAGCACCCTCGCCCAGTGCATCAACCTGCTCGAACGCCCCACGTCCGGCTCCGTCGTCGTCAACGGCGAGGAACTGTCCGGACTGCCGGAGAAGAGACTCCGCGAGGCCCGGCGCCGCATCGGCACGGTCTTCCAGTCCTCGAGCCTGCTCAGCCGGCGGACCGCCGCCGAGAACATCGCCCTCCCGCTCGAGTACCTCGGCGTGACACCCGGGGAAGCCCGTGCCCGCGTCTCGGAGCTCCTGGACCGCGTGGGACTCGCCGACAAGGCCGGCTCCTACCCGTTCCAGCTCTCCGGCGGCCAGGCGCAGCGGGTCGGCATCGCCCGGGCGCTCGCGCTGCGGCCGTCCATCCTCCTGGCCGACGAGGCAACCTCCGGGCTCGACCCCGACACCACGCGGTCCGTCGTCGAGCTCATCCGCCAGCTGCGGTCCGACCTCGAGCTCACGGTCGTCTTCATCACGCACGAGATGGATACCGTCCGTCAGGTCGCCGATACCGTGGCGCGCCTCGACCAGGGCCGGATCGTGGAGCAGGGGGCCCTGGTGGATCTGCTGACCTCGCACACCTCCCTGCTCGGCCAGTCGCTCAGGCCCCGGCGCAGCTACGCGGGACCGGAGTCCGGGACACGCACCTGGTACGTCACGTACAACTCGACCGACGTGCCGGGGGACTGGATCCAGCGGCTCACCGGGGATCTCGACGCCGTCGTGCACCTGCTCGGCGCCTCCGTCGAGACGGTGCACGGGGTCAACACCGGAAGCGCCACGCTCGGCATCGGCACGGACGACGACGCCAGGGTCGCGGCAGTGCTCTCACGCTACGGACTGAGCGGCACCCCCGACGACGGCGAAGCGCAGGGTCGGGACGGCTCGCCATCCTCCGGCGCACTGCTTCCGGCCCGCCGGGACCACGTCCTCACCGGAGTCGCGGGGGACGCGGCATGAGCGCCGTCATCCTTCCCCGCGCCGACGTCCCCCTCGCCGACCTGCCCGGGCTGCTGCTTCCGGCCTACGGCGAGACACTGACGATGGTCGGCATCGTCATGGCCGTGGTCCTCGTGGTCGGCACCCCGCTCGGGGTGCTGCTGCACAACCTCGCGCCCGGCGGGCTGCACGAGCGGCCGGCCCTCCACGCGACGCTGAGCTGGATCATCAGCATCGGCCGGTCCCTCCCGTTCCTCATCCTCATGGCAGCCATCGTGCCGTTCACCCGGTTCATCACGGGCACCAACATCGGTATCGCGGCCGCCGTGGTCCCGATGTCCCTCGCGGGTATCGCGTTCTTCACGCGCATCGTGGAGAACGCGTTGCGCTCCGTGCCGCCGTCCATGGTCCAGGTGGCGCGGGCCGCGGGCGGGTCCAACCTCCAGATCATGCGGACGGCCCAGTTCAGTGAGGCCGTGCCCGCCGTCATCGGCGGGCTGACCATCCAGGTCATCGCGATGATCGAGTACTCGGCCATCGCGGGGACCATCGGCGCCGGCGGCATCGGCTACGTCGCCGTCACCTACGGCTACCAGCGCTTCGACAACACGGTGATGCTGGCGACGATCGTGATCCTCGTGGTCACCGTGGCCGTCATCCAGATCGCCGGTGACCGGCTGGTCCGCTTCACCACACCGCAGAAGCGCCTGCAGCGGGCCTGACCCGCCCCCTGCTCCAGCTCCAGCTCTAGCTCCAGCTTCCGCTCCATCCCTGCGCTACCTCCAGCGCGCCCCGAAAGGCCTCATCATGACCGAGAACACCACCTCCAGTACCGCTGCCGACCACGGCTTCACCCTCCGGAAACGCCGGAAGGCGCCCTGGATCGCCGGCGGCGCCGCAGTCGTCGTCGCGGCCGGCGCCTTCATCGCCGTTCCGCTGCTCAACCCCTCCGAGTCCGCAGCGGAGACCGAGGGCGCCACGCTGCTCGTCGCGACAGCGGAGGGCAACGCCGCCGAGCAGGCGCTGATCGAGTTCATCGACCGCGACGTCGCGCCCAGGTACGGCATCGACATCGAGTTCAAGGGACTGAGCGACAGCAACACCATCAACCGTGCCGTCAGCGAGGGCGAGGTGGCGGCCACCGTGTACCAGCACGAGCTGTGGCTGGGGCAGGTCCTCGAAGCCAACCCGGACTTCCGCGAGACAGCTGTCGGACCGGTCTTCCGCTGGGGCTTCGGCATCTGGTCCGACAAGTACACGAGCGTGGACCAGATCCCCGACGGCGGTACGGTCTCCCTCTACTCCGATCCCGCGAACGAGGCGCAGGGCCTGTGGCTCCTCGAGCGGGCGGGCCTGATCACGCTGAAGGAGGGCGTGGACAAGTGGCGGGCGACGCAGGACGACATCGCGTCCAACCCGAAGAACCTGACCTTCACGCTCCTCGACTTCGGCGCGCAGTCCCGAGCACTGCCGGACCTCGACGCCGCCGTCGGCTACACCGAGTACTACACCGCCGCGAAGGTTCCGCTCGAACAGCAGATCTTCGCACCCGCGGCTCCGGACGAGTTCGCTGCCCAACTCACCGTCGGTACCGACTACCTCGAGACCGACAACATCCGGAAGCTGAAGGAGGCTTTCGCGGACCCCGCCGTCCAGGAATTCCTGGCCACGGACCCGTCCGTGAAGGAGCTGCTGCTGCCGATCGAGCAGTCCTGAGCAGGTTCCGACGGCCCGTCGCCCGGTGCCGCCGAGCCCGGCGACGAGGCCGGGAATAGGCCTCCGCTGGGGGCTGAACGCCCGGAATTCGGTGGCCACCGCGGGGCCGGGGGCACTAGCGTCGGGAGAGAAGATACCGACGACAGTCATCGACAGCTAGGAGTTCCCATGTCACGCGTAGCCATCATCGGTGGGCACGGAAAAGTAGCCCTGCACCTCACGAAGATCCTCACCAGCCAGGGTCACCAGGTCAGCTCGGTCTTCCGCAACAAGGACCACGCGGGCGACGTCGAGCAGGTCGGCGCCACCCCGGTGGTGGCGGACCTCGCCGAGCTGTCCGTGGAGGACATGGCCGAGGTGTTCCGCGGACACGACGCCGTCGTGTGGTCGGCCGGTTCGGGCGGCAGCAGCCCCGAGGCCACCTACGCGGTGGACCGGGACGCGGCCATCCGCTCGATGGATGCCGCCGAGCAGGCCTCCGTGGGCCGGTACGTCATGGTGTCCTACCTCGGGGCGGGCAAGGACCACGGCGTCCCCGAGGACAACAGCTTCTTCCACTACGCCGAGGCCAAGGCCGCAGCGGACGAGCACCTGCGCAACTCGGCGCTGGCGTGGACGATCCTCGGCCCGGGCGCGCTGACCACCGATCCCGGGACCGGGAAGATCGAGGTGGCGGACAAGCCCCAGCAGGACTCGGTGCCGCGCGAGGACGTGGCCCTCGTGGCCGCCGTCGTGCTCGGCAACCTCGCCACCGTGGACCGGACCATCCAGTTCAACAGCGGGGAGACGCCGGTGGCCGAGGCCATCGAGGCTTCCCTGTAGCGGACGATCACCACGAGAGGCGGCGTTCCTTCGGGAGCGCCGCCTCTCGTCTGTCCCGTTCCCCCGGTACGGTGCGCCGGCTACAGACCTTCCGCCGCGTGGAACGTGCGCAGTGCCTCGACGACGAGCCTGTGGTCCTCGAGCTGCGGCAGGCCTGACACCGTGACGGTGGCCACCGGCCCGACTCCCCGGATGAAGAGCGGGAACGAGCCGCCGTGCGCAGCGTGCGTCGAGGTGTCGAACAGCGGATTGTTTTCCGCGCGGCCTCCGCCGCGGCGCCCGCGCAGACCCACGAGCAGGGACGGCATCAGGTAGCGGGCCGCGGTGCGGCTCTTCGCGTCGAGCCAGTAGTCGTTGTCCGGGGTGGCGCCGTCGAGTGCGGCGCGGAAGAGGAGGTGGTTCGGCTTGCTGATGCCCACGGCGATCGGCAGGTTGCGCCCGACGCCGAGCTGGACGAGCAGCTGTCCGAGGGCCACGGCGTCGTCATTGGTGAAGCGGGTGAACTGGAGCTCCGCGACCTCGTTCTCCACCTCGGCGATCAGCGCCTCGAGGGACTCGGCGGGCTGGTCGTCGGCACCGTCCGGATCGAACGGACGGAGGACTGTCGCGGGGGCGTCGTTGCTCATTGGACAAACCTACGTCGTCCACTGCCCGCGGGGGAATACGGTGCGTCCCTCCCGCGGGCACCCGGCCGTCCCGGTCAGGAGACCTGCAGGCCGCCGTTGATGTCGTAGGTCGCGGCCGTGATGTACCCGGCGTCGGGGCCGGCGAGGAAGGTGATGAGCGCGGCGATCTCGTCCACCGTGCCGACCCGGCCCACCAGGATGTCCCGGGACATCTCGCGCTTGCGCTCCTCCGTGAGGGTGCCGCCCATGATGTCCGTGTCCACCGGACCGGGTGCCACGCAGTTGACGGTGACGTTGTGCTCGCCCATCTCCCGGGCCAGGGCGCGCGTGAAGCCGATGATGCCGGCCTTCGACGCACTGTAGGCCACCTTTGAGTAGGTGCCGCCGCCGCGCTGGGCCGAGATGGAGGAGACGCTGACCACGCGGCCGAGCTTCCGCTCGATCATGCCGCGCAGCACGCGCTGCGAGACCAGGAACGTGCCGGTCATGTTGACGGCGAACACCCGGTCCCAGGCCGCCTTGGTCTCCTGCATGAACTCGGTGGGCGAGCTGATGCCGGCGAGGTTCGCGAGGGCCACGACGGGCGGGAGTTCGGCCTCGACGCGGGTGATCGCCGCGTCCACGGACGCCTCGTCCGAGACGTCCGTGCCGACCCCGATGGCCTGCACGCCGTGCCGGCCCGCGATGTCCGCCGCGGCCTCTTCCGCTGCCCCGGCGTCGATGTCGAGGATGGCGACGGCCCACCCCTCGCTCGCCATGCGCTCCGCGGTCGCCCGCCCGATCCCGCGCGCGGAGGCGGCTCCGGTCAGGACGGCGGTGCGTTCGGTGGGAAATGCTGCTGCGTCGGTCATGACGTCAACTCCTTCTGGTTCCGTGGTGGATGAAATGCTCGTAGTCGCCGTAGGTCTGGTCGATGTGCGCTTCCATGGCCTGCCGTGCGCGGGACGGATCACGACTGCGGATCGCCTCCAGGACCAGCGTGTGGTGCTCGATCGCGTGCACCTGGACCTCGGGGAACGAGGACGTCTCGCGCCGCATCGAGTACAGGAGCTGGCCGAGGGGTCCGAGGACCACGGGGAGGAAGGGGTTCGCCGAGGCCCGGAAGACGGCGTCGTGGAAGGCGATGTCGGACGCGGTGACGGCATCGAGATCCCCGGCCGCGTGGGCGGACTCCAGCTCGGTGATCGCGTCCGCCATCCGGTCGAGCTCCTCCTCGGTGGCATTCGTGGCGGCCAGTTCGGCGGCCCCGGTCTCCACCATGCGGCGGATCTCCAGGAGGCGGAGCGAGACGTCGGGGGTGTCCGCTGCTGCCGCTGCCGCGCGCAGGATCGCCTCGAGATCCGTCCACTGCGCCGTCGGGTTCACGTACGTGCCGAGTCCGCGCCGCACTTCCACGACGTTCTGGGCCTGCAGTTTCTTCAGCGCTTCCCGAACTGTCAGTCGGCTGACACCTGCAGCAGTCGCGAGCTCTCCCTCCGGGGGCAGCGCCTGGAGTGGGAGGTACCGGCCCTGCACGATCTCCTCGAGCAGATCCTCGAAGACGGACTGCGCGAGCGACTTCCGCGCTGTGGTGTTCTCCGGCATTCAACATCCTCGTCGAAAGGTCTTGTCAGACGTCTTATGTCCGGTGCTATTGTGACATCCAGCACAGTGCCCGTCAACGCGTCCGCCGGGCACCGGCAGCTCACCACTGATCGGGCAACGGTGCCCGTTCAGCGTCCCACCAAGGAGTACATCACCGTGGATATACAACTTCTTCTGGCGCTGGTACTGGGGATCGCCACCATCATCGTCCTGGTGCTGAAAACGCGCCTCGACGCCTTCGTCGCCCTCCTGATCGCAGCCCTCGTCACCGGTCTCGTGGCAGGCCAGGCACCCCTCGACATCGTCTCGTCCATCACCACCGGCTTCGGCAACACCCTCGCGTCGATCGGCATCGTCATCGGCCTCGGGGTCGGCATCGGCAAGATCCTCGAGGTCTCCGGGGCGGCCAACGCCCTGGCCCTCGCGTTCCTCAGGCTCTTCGGCAAGGGCCGTGAGCCCTGGGCGCTCGGCAGCGTCGGAGCGCTGGTCTCCATCCCCGTGTTCTGCGACTCGGGCTACGTGATCATGAACCCGCTGGCCCGCTCCATCGCGCGGGTCAAGCGCGCCGGCTACATCACGCTCGCCCTCGCGCTGGGCTGCGGCATGACGCTGACCCACCACCTCGTGCCACCCACGCCCGGGCCGCTCGCCGTCGCCGGCATCCTCGGCGCGGACCTCGGTGCCCTCATCCTGACCGGCCTCATCTTCACCGTCCTGCTGCTGCCCATCGTCGTGTTCTACGCGAAGTGGATAGGCCCGAAGATCGAACCGTCCATGTCCCAGCAGGTGCGTGAGACCGTCTACGGAACCGCCACGGCGGCCGGGCAGGGCCGCACCGGTACGGCGCTCGCGGACCGTCCCACCGGCGGCGCCACCGCGGCCTCGGACCAGCACGACGACGTCCAGCACGACGACGAGATCCCCGCCGACCCGGCTGTCGACCTCGGCACCCCGCCCCCGGGGGCCAAGCCCCACAAGGTGGGTGCCTTCGTGGCGTCCCTGCCCCTCCTGGTTCCCCTCCTGCTGATCATCCTCAACACCGTCAGCGGCGCGATCGACCAGAGCAACCAGGGCGTCGTCGGCGCCGCTGCCGGCGAGTACACGCCGTCCGCGTGGGCCGTTCCGCTCGCCTTCGTCGGCAACCCGGTGGTCGCGCTCGTCATCGGGGTCATCCTCGCCGTCTACACGCTGCTGCCCCGCTGGACCCCGCGCACCAAGGTGCAGGGCTGGTTCGCCGAGGCCGCTGCGTCGGCCGGCCTGATCCTGCTCATCACCGGTGCCGGCGGAGCGCTGGGACAGGTGCTGCGCAGCAGCGGCGTCGGCGACGCCCTCGCCGAGGCCATCGCCGGGACACCGCTGCCCGCGTTCCTCGTGCCGTTCCTGATCGCCACGCTCGTCCGCATCGCCCAGGGTTCGGGCACGGTCGCCATGATCACCGCGGCCTCCGTGACCGCACCCCTCGTCGGGTCGCTCGGCATCGATCCCGTCGTCGCCGCGATGGCGTGCACCGCCGGCTCCATGGTGTTCAGCTACTTCAACGACTCCTACTTCTGGGTCGTCACGCGCTTCGCAGGCCTCGAGGGGACGGCCGCCCTGCGCGGCTGGTCGGGCATCACCACGGCGGTGTGGGCCGGGTCCATCCCGCTGCTCTTCATCGCCAACGCCATCCTCGGCTGAGGTCGGCCGGATCCAGTGCAGGCCGTCCCCGCCGACGCGGGGGCGGCCTGTGTCCGTTCCACCCGGCGTGGGCCCGCAGCGGCTACTTCTTCGTCCGCCGGCTTCCGCCGTGCCAGTCCTCCTGCAGGCCGGCCTCGCCGTCGTCGACGCCGAAGCTGCGCAGCTGCGGGCGTTCACGCAGGCTCCGCTTGAGCTCGGCGAATCCGGGGAAGCGCGCCAGGCCCACCACGTGGTCCCACAGCTCGACGGCGTCCTCCGGCGCGGGCAGTCGGCTGATGACGGGGCCGAAGAAGGCCACGCCCTCGGATGGGTCGACGTGGATGATCGGCGTGCCGACGTCCCTGCCCGTGAGGGTGAGCGCCTCGTCCGTCTCGGCCTGGATGACGGCGTCGAACGATGCGTCGTCCAGGGCGTCGGCGAGTTCCGCGGGCAGCCCGGCCTCGTCGAGGATCGGCGCCAGGAACTCCACCGTGCCGCGGTGTCCGCCGTCGGAGTCGTCCTGCTGCGTGTCGAAGATGCGGGTGCCGAGCCGTTGGTACAGGCGGGCGACGGCGTCGGGCCCGTGCTCGTCCCGGGTGCGCGCGGCCACGCGGAGCAGGCGGAGCCCTGCGGTGTGGCCCGCCTCGTAGCCGGCGGGGAAGTGGGCGTCGTAGTCCACGGCGCTGTTGAGCAGGCGCAATGAGATGAACCTCCACTCCACGGAGTAGTCGCGCTGCGCGGCGACCATGCGCACCCATCGGCTGGTCATCCAGGCGAACGGGCAGACGGGGTCGAAGTAGAACCTGAGATCGGGGGAGGTCATGGCCTCACGCTAGGGACCGCGCGGTGGAGGGTCAAGGTCAGAGCCCGGGCGCGCAGGGTCCGGTGCCGAGGAGCGCGAGGCCGGCGCGGTCACCTTCTCCGAACGAGATCGCGCTACCGGTCGGGTGCATGAGCTCATGCGGGTCTTCCACGTGGTCGAGGCCGATGACGTGCGCCAGTTCGTGCATGATGAGCGCCCTCACGTACTCCCGGCCGCCCGGGTAGAGCAGGGTCTGGGCGGCGTCGGGCGCGTCGAGCTGCACCTGCCCGCCGACGTAGACGATCGGCTGCCCCGGCGACTGGGCGTAGTCGCTGCCGCCGAGGCCGGCGATGTTGCCCGCAAGGCCCGGAATCTCGGCAGGGCTGGTCCAGGTGATGAGCACCGGCACCCATCGCTCTCCGTACAGCTCGGGCTGGTACAGATCGCGCTCTTCCGTGGGCGGTTGCGGAAGTGTCCGCCGCGACGGGTTTGCACTT
>JASLAA010000233.1 GCA_030147325.1 Arthrobacter sp.
TGCCGCAGCAGGCAGTCAGTCTTCACCGCTGAGGACCATTCAGGCCGCTGTGGGAAGGTCCCGTGCCGGACAAACCATCGTCCTCAGGGGCGGCACCTACCATGAATCGGTCGATATCCCGTTCGGTAAGCCCCTCACAATCCAGTCCTACCCCCGGGAGTCCGTGTGGATGGATGGCTCCGTCCCCGTGACGTCTTGGGCCTCCTCCGGCGGTGATTGGGTGTCCAGCGGCTGGTCGGCCCAGTTCTCCGCTGACCTGCTCGGGACGCGCGACAACGCGCGCTTCATTGATCCGGCCTATCCCCTGGCGGGCCGTCCCGATCAGGTCTTCCTCGACGGTGCCAAGCTCCGTCAAGTGGGATCCGCGGGCGCGGTGACTCCGGGTACTTTCCATGTCGACTATGCGGCGGGACGACTGACCCTCGGTGACAACCCCTCGGGCCGTCAGGTTCGAGCCAGTGACTTGGCGCAGGCGTTCGACATCCAGGCCGATACCACGACCCTGCGCGGTATCGGTATCCGCCGCTATGCCACGCAGTACGACGACCGCGGCACCGTGAGGTTCCACAACGTCAGGTCGACGATCGAGAATGTCGTCATCACGGACAATGCGATGACGGGTCTCGCGGTCGACAACAACAACGCCGTGGTCAACCGCGTCACCGTGACCAACAATGGGATGCTCGGCATCGGCGTGAGTGCTGCCTACAACTCACGCATCACCAACTCGCTCATCACCGGTAACAACGTCGAGCGCTTCAAGCCGGCCCCGGTCTCCGGCGGTATCAAGGTCACCAGGACGCGTGGAATCACGGTCACCAACAACAACACGAGCAACAATTTCAGCACGGGTATCTGGTTCGACGAGTCCTGCTACGACATCAACGTGTCGAACAACGACTCGAGTGGTAACTCGCACACCGGAATCCAGCTCGAGCTCTCGGAAAAAGCCATTGTGGCCAACAACAGGACCTCGGACCAATCGACGGGGATCCTGATCTTTGATTCCGGCAACGTCAAGATCTTCAACAACGAGATCGGTGGCAACGACAAGTTCGGTCTGCATCTCAGCCAGGACGAGCGGCGGAACTCCGTTCTGTCCTTCACCGGCCATGACCCACGTCAGCCCAAGCCCGACTCGACCGTTCCGTGGCTCACGAGGAACATCACGGTGGCGAACAACGTGTTCGGACGAGGAGGGTGGTTCCAGTTCTACGCGCTGGACAAGGCGACAGGCATTCCGGTCGATGACATGAACGTGACGATCAATGGGAACCTCTTCAATAAGCGTGTCGTCACGAGTGATCCGACGATGGTCGCCTGGGGCGGCAACGACAACAGGACGCTCTACCGCTACGAGAGCCCGACGGCTCTGGCACAGGCGAAGAACTCGCAGTGGCGTAATGACATCACCGATTCCAGTTTGGACCTGTCCCAGATGGCCGGTGATATCAAGGGCGCGGCGACAGTGGCCGTTCCCCTTCCCTCCGATGTAGCAGCTGTCATGGGTCAGCCCGCTGGCACGAAGGTGGTCGGCGCCCTCCGGTGATGCCGCGCGGTCACTCGACAGGCAAGTGACAGCACGGGCGAGGCCCCTCGGGGCCTCGCCCGTGCTGTTCCAGCGACAATTGGGGGCTGGCGGTGAAAACGTCTACAGAGCCCGGGCGGAAGCAGGGAGTTAGAGGATGACACTCCTGAGCCGTGCAGCGAGGTGTCCGGACGTCATGTCGCGTTCAACAGCGGAGCGGCCCGCGAGCCCCATCCGAGCAGCGGCCCGGGGATCGGCCAGCAGACGGCTGATCGGAGCAGCCAGGCTCTCGGAGGCACCGGGGACGGCCAGATAGCCGGTGACACCGTCGGCCACGTAATCCTCCATGCCCGGTGTGGCGGTCAGTACGACAGGACGTGCCGTGGCCATCGCCTCGAGGCTGACGGTCATCCCTGAGCCGTGCAGGTTGGGGGAGGTGGCGATCGCGATGACACTTGCCCGGGCATACAAGTCACGCAACTCACGGTGGCTGACGTGGGCGATCTTGGTGACGCCCGGTGGAACCGGAAGGTCGGAGCTGCTCTGCACGAGGATCTCGGCCTCAGGATGTTCCTCGTGCACCAGCCCGAGCGCTGCGAACAACGTGCCTGGGTCCCGATGCCGATCACCGCCGATGCTCAGTACCAGCGGAACGGACGGGTAAGGCCGGGCTGCGAAGAAGCGTGCGTCGACCCCGAACCGGACGTAATGGACCGGCGGCGCGTCCTCTCCGAGTACTTCCTGAAGCGGCTCGACCTGTGCCCGCGACAGTACCCATACACCGTTCAGCTGTCGCAGTGACCCGATGAGCGAGTTGTAATCGGCGTCGGGACGAGAGACCAGGGAGTCGGTCAGCCAGATGACGCCCGAGTACATCCGTCCCTGTGGCTGGAGGCGGACCAGCGAGTGGGCCGAGTTCTCGTCCCAGGTGAGGCCTACTGTGCCGCTTGCGCGTCCACGGCGTCGAACCAGTCCGCGTGCTGCACCGATGGCACGGCGTACGGCGGTCCGTGGCGGCAGAGATCCCGATTCCACCTGGACTCCCGCAGTCGCCATGTCCTCGAGGCCGTAGGGCCAGGCTCCCGGGACCTCCCCCGAGGCGTGACGTTTCCGCCACGCGTCGAGATCCCGCTCGGCAGGGTAGAAGACGGTGGCTGCGAGAGTCATACCGGCGTTTCCTCCGTGGATCTCTGTGCCTGGGTGCGCTTCGTCCGGAGATCCCGTCGGACGTACCAGAAATTGGGGAGGACCTGGCACAGGGCCACGGAGATGGCGGAACCGATGATCGGACCGCCGGCACCGACGAGCGTGATCAGCCACCACGACAGGCCCAGATTGAGCGGGACCAGAATGAGGATGGGTACGACCTGGAACCACAGGCCTCGCTGATCGGTCATGTACATCCCGATGGGATATTTGGCCGCTTGCAGGCTGATGAACGCGACGAAACCAAGGACGAGCCACAGATCCAGCGTGATCCTCCCCACGCTGATGAAATCCGCGAGGAAAGGGGAGGCCAGACCCAGGGCTCCTCCGAGGGCCAGTCCACCGGCGATGAACCAGAGGGTGGGCTTCGCGGGGGACTCCACCCGATTGTCCGCTCTCGCCCTCGCGAAGAACGGCCACAGTGCCACGCCGGCCGCAGCGATAGTCTGCAGGACCAGCCCGAACAGTTGTGACGCCAGGTTGTATTCCGCGAGTTCGCTGCCGGTGGTGAGGTGGCTCAGAAGCAACCTGTCCGTCTGCATCGCAATGGGGAGGGCGGTCATCTGGATGATCATGGGCCAGGCCAGTCCGAAGGCGGGCGCCCCCTTGTACGACCGGATGCGCGGAACGAGCCGTACGGCGGTGCCCACTTGGGGCCGTATGTGGCGGCTCGCAATGATGAGGCAGATCACCGACACCAGTCCGTTGCCGACGTACGAGAAGACGGCGAGGAAGTTGGCTGCCGGTACGGCCAGGACAACGAGGGTGAGGACACTGAGCAGCATGAAGGGCGCCACCACAGCCTGCGCGCCGATCTGACTCGTGGTGCGGTTCAGCCCCACCAGGACGCGCTGGCCGACCACGAGCGGCATGAACATGCCGAAGACGATCAGGCACAGGAGGGCGACCAGATTGCCCTGGTCCGGATTCAGCCCCATACCGAGCAGCGTCGGCCAGGCGCCGACCGCAGTGATGGCGGCAGCGATCGACATGATGACGAGGGCTGAGCAGATCAGTATCCGGAAGGCCGTGACGAGGGCGCGGGTCACCTGCTCGTCCGTGCGCGGGGTTCTCGATCCGGCGACCGCATTGATCACGACGGCGGCGATCCCGAGGTCGGCGAAGGGGAGCAGGGTGGGGAAGGAGGCGAGGAGTCCGTACTGCGCGTAGGCGTCGACGCCGAAGTTCTGGATGATGAGACGGCTCGTGAGGACTGCCAGGAGCCCCGACGAGCCCATGACGACGATCTTCGCAAGGGCGGCGCTGCCGATCAGCCGTCCGAGCCCGTTCATGCGGGCCGTGTCACCAGGGGATTGCCTGCCCCGTCGGAGCTTCATGACCGTCGTCCTGGGCGGCTTGTCAAGGTGTTCCTCACGTTTGCAGTTGTCGCAGACTAAAATATCAAAATAAGCATCCCGCCGGGGCAATTCCTCGGAAGGTCGGCGCGCAGCGGCGTTGATGTCAGCAAGACGAGAAACGCAGGATGATCCGCGAGGTGCACCCGTGTGCCTTACAGCAGCAGACACGGAGAGGCACCGAGTGCACAGGAACATCAGCGGCAACCGACCCCGGATACTCGTCGCTCATCCGAGCGCCGAGCTTTACGGATCCGACCGGGTCCTGCTCGAGACCCTCGAGGGGCTGCAGGCTGAGGGCGCCGAGGTGGTACTGGCCCTACCCGTTCGTGGGCCGCTCGTCGACGAAGCCGAGCGAAGGGGCGCGACGGTCACCATCTGTCCTTCACCTGTCCTTCGGAAGAGTTTCCTCAATCCCCGTGGGCTGATGGTACTCGCTGGTCAATGCTTGGCCGGCATGGTCTCGGCAGGCCGGCTCCTGGGGCGGGTCAAGCCGGATGTCGTCTACGTCAATACCATCACCATTCCGCTCTGGACGGTCATGGCCTTCGTTGCGCGTCGCCCTTCGATCATCCACATCCACGAGGCCGAGGGGAATGCCCCCGCTGCCATACGGAAGGTGCTGGCCCTCCCGCTGTTGCTCGGCACGGAGCTCGTTACCAACAGCGAATTCAGCAGGACGGTCCTTGCGTCCTCCTTTCCTCGGCTCGCAGCCCGGACGGAGATCATCACCAACGGCGTGCCCGGGCCGGACTCCATTCGTCCAGCGCGGGAGCGCCTCGACGACGTCCTGCGCATCGGGTACGTCGGGCGGCTGTCGCACCGCAAGGGAGTGGATCTGCTCCTGGAGGCCGCTGGGTTGCTACAGGGTCGGGGCCGGCAGGTCCAGGTGACGCTGATCGGTTCTGTCTACCCTGGCAACGAACCCTACGAGGAGGCCCTACGTGAGCGGGCCGAGCAGGCGGATCTCGCAGGGCGCGTCACTTTCCTCGGTTTCCTACCGTCCGTCTGGGCGTCGCTGTCCGAGGCGGACGTCGTCGTCATTCCGTCCCGGGCGGACGAGCCCTTCGGCAACACCGCGGTGGAAGCGGTTCTCGCCCAGCGGCCCTCCGTCGTGAGCCGCACCTCAGGCCTGATCGAGGCCTCGGAAGGCTTCCGTTCCACCCTCCAGATCACCCCGGACAGCGCGGATGCCATTGCGCTGGCCCTCGAGCACATCGCGGAGAACTGGTCGGAATTCCGTGACGCTGCTGTCGATGACGCCGCGACGGCGAGCCGGCGCAACGGAATCGGCGAATACAGGCGCCGGATCGCTGCAGCCGTCCTCCAGCTCGCCGCCGGGAGGACCCGTGCCTGATGTGGCCCCGCCCGTGGCGGCGCCCATTCGGCGGAGCGGATCCGTGGACCCCGGCGACTCAGCACGGTGGCGCACCCTCGAGCAGGGCCTCGCGATCGTCGTTCTGGTCATCCTGGGATCCCGGATCAACCTGCCCCTCGGGACAACGGCCGGGTATCTCCTTGCGCTCGGACTGATCCCCCTGTGGCTTCGTGCGGCGATGCACTACCGTCTGGCCCCTGTCCTGTTGGCCATGGGTGTGGTGGCAGGGGTGATGGGCGGCGTGCTGGCAGCCTACTCGAGCGCGGACCACGACTTCAGTCGGAACTCCGCCGGGGTCTCGCTCATGCTGCTGGTCGGCACACTTGCAGGAGCGGGCTTCATCCTCTGGGCTCGTACTCTCATGCGCCCGGGGTGGATCGCCGCTGCTTTCGGACTCGGCATGCTGCTCGGAGTATCGCCGTCCAGCCCTCTGTTCGACGAGAATCCCTGGAAGTTCGGGTTCTCCCTCCCGGTGACCATCATCGCCCTTGGCCTCGCCTCGCTGAGCCACCGCCGGTGGCCGGAGGTGGCCGTCCTGATCGTCGTCATCCCCGCAGCGGCTCTCAATGACGCGCGGTCCAACTTCGCGATCCTCCTGCTCACCCTGCTGGCGACCTTATGGCAGGCCCGCCCGAAAGTGAGTGTGAGTCGTGGTACCTCGGCGGTGCGGACGTTCGCAGCCGTAGCT
>JASLAA010000261.1 GCA_030147325.1 Arthrobacter sp.
GGGGGCTGGATGTAGCCGTAGCGGATGTTGAAGCCGTGGCCGAAGAACAGTGCGTCCCCGGCCTGGAGGTTCGGCGCGATGTCGTCCCGGTACACGTGGCGCTGGACCTGGTCCGGCGTGAGCACCATGATGAGGTCCGCCTCGGCAGTCGCTTCCGCGACCGAGAGGACACGAAGCCCCTCGGCCTCCGCCTTGGCGCGCGACGCCGATCCTTCCTTGAGCCCGACACGTACGTCGACGCCGGAGTCCCGCAGGCTCAGCGCGTGCGCGTGGCCCTGGCTGCCATAGCCGATGACGGCCACGGTGCGGCCCTGGATGATCGAAAGATCTGCATCGTCGTCATAGAACATCTCGGTCACGGGTGTTTCTCCTTGGGGTGGATGGTGCTGGAAAGGTGTGGGAAGGCTCGGCCTAGGCGCTGCGCAGCGCGCGGTCGCTCATCGATTTCGCTCCGCGGCCGATCGCGAGTGTGCCCGACTGGACGATCTCGCGGATGCCGAACGGCTCGAGCACGGACAGCAGCGCGGCGAGCTTCTCCGGCGTACCCGTGGCCTCGATGATGAGCGAGTCGATCGCGACATCGACCACGGACGCGCGGAACAGGTCCGCCGCCTGGGTCACCTGCAGGCGGGTCGCCGCGTCGGCACGGACCTTGATCAGCACGTGGTCGCGCTGCACGGACTGCTCGGTGGTCAGCTCGACGATCTTGATCACGTTGATGAGCTTGTTCAGCTGCTTGGTGACCTGCTCGAGGAGATCACCCTCCGCCTCCACCACGACGGTGATGCGTGACATCCCCGCCACCTCGGTGGGTCCGACTGCGAGGGAGTTGATGTTGAACGCCCGCCGGGCGAAGAGACTGGCTACCCGCGTCAGTACGCCGGGTACGTCCTCGACGAGGACGGAAAGTGTGTGTCGTGCCATGGTCAGTCCTCCTGTTCCCAGGTCGGGGTCATGTTGCGTGCGATCTGGATGAGGTCGTTGCTGACTCCCGAGGGAACCATCGGCCACACCATCGAATCACGGCTCACCACGAAGTCGATGACGACGGGGCGGTCGTTGATGGCCAGGGCCTGCTGGATCGTGGCGTCGATGTCCTCGTCCCGCTCGCAGCGCAGCCCCACGCAGCCGTAGGCATCGGCGAGCTTCACGAAGTCGGGGACGCGCACGGTGTCGTGTCCCGTGTTCAGGTCCGTGTTCGAGTAACGGCCCTCGTAGAACAGGGTCTGCCACTGCCGCACCATCCCGAGTGACGAGTTGTTGATCACCGCCACCTTGATCGGGATGTTGTTGATGACGCAGGTGGCGAGCTCCTGGTTCGTCATCTGGAAGCAGCCGTCACCGTCGATGGCCCACACGACGCGGTCCGGGTTGCCCACCTTGGCCCCCATGGCAGCGGGCACCGAGTACCCCATGGTGCCGAGACCACCCGAGTTGAGCCAGGCGTGGGGCCGCTCGTACTGGATGAACTGTGCCGCCCACATCTGGTGCTGGCCCACGCCGGAGACGAAGACGCCTTCAGGACCGGTGAGCTCGCCGATCCGCTTGATGACCTGCTGCGGAGCGGAGAGGCCGTCGTCGGGCTGGGTGAAGCCGACGGGATAGGTCTCGCGCAGGTGGTTGAGCGTCTTCCACCACGCGGAGATATCGGGACGCTGCTGAGCCTGGAAGGTCTCACGGACGGAAGCCGTCAGTTCGGGGATGATCTCCTTGACGGACCCGACGATCGGCACGTCGGCGGTGCGGTTCTTCGAGATCTCGGCGGGATCGATATCAGCATGGATCACCTTGGCGTGCGGGGCGAAGCTGGACAGGACACCGGTCACGCGGTCGTCGAAGCGGGCACCCAGGGTGATCAGGAGATCCGCCTGCTGCAGTGCGGTCACGGCGGACACCGAGCCGTGCATGCCGGGCATCCCGACGTGCTGCTCGTGTGAGTCGGGGAAGACGCCGCGGGCCATCAGGGTGGTCACGACGGGCGCACCGACGAGCTCTGCGAGCTCCTTCAGTTCGACCGAGGCGTGTCCCTTCATGACACCACCGCCGACGTAGAACACGGGCCGCTGCGATGAGGCGATCAGGCGCGCGGCTTCGCGGACCTGCTTGGAGTGCCCCCGCACCACCGGATGGTAGCCCGGGATGTCCACCTTCGGCGGCCAGGAGAAGGTCATCTTCGCTTGCTGCGCGTCCTTGGCGATGTCCACCAGGACCGGCCCGGGGCGCCCCGTGGTGGCGATGTGGAAGGCCTCCGCGAGGACGCGCGGGATGTCGCGGGCGTCGGTGACGAGATAGGAGTGCTTGGTGATCGGCATGGTGATACCGACGATGTCCGCCTCCTGGAAGGCGTCCGAGCCGATGAACGCACTGGAGACCTGGCCTGTGATCGCGACCATGGGCACGGAATCCATGTGGGCGTCCGCGATGGCGGTCACGAGGTTGGTGGCTCCGGGACCCGACGTCGCGATGCAGACGCCCGGCCGCCCGGTGACCATGGCGTAGCCCTGGGCAGCGTGGCCCGCACCCTGTTCGTGGCGCACGAGGATATGGCGGAGCTTCGTCGACGCCATCAGGGGGTCGTAGGTCGGCAGGATCGCTCCGCCGGGAAGACCGAAGACGTCGTCGACGCCCAGCTCCTCGAGGGATCGGACGATCGCAGCGGAGCCGAGCATCTCGATGGGAGCCACGACCCTGTTGGAGCCACGGACCGCACTGACGGCGACGGGCGCCGTCTCGCGCACGGGTGCTGCTGGGGCTGCTGGCCTTGCTGCCAGCAGCGCTGGGCTGATGGGCGATCCCTTGGACATCTGGAACTTCCTTCGGAACGTTCGCTGCACTGCTGCAGCTATGACTGCGGGCGGACTTCCCCGCGCTCCTTCTCTGCCGACAGGGTGTGTCAACAAAAAAACCCCTCAGCCTGGTGAGGCTCTGCGAGGGGTTGCGCGTGACTGCAGTCGTCTACCGGACGGGCTTCAGGCCACGCGCTAGATAAGGACGACGACTACGGGTTCGAGCTGCATACCTGTAGTTTCCACGGCTCCGTGAAAGGGTGTCAACCGCGCCCGCCCCTGTCTCACATCGTGGACGTCGCGTCCAGTTAGTGGACATTAACGCGGGGCGACCCGGCCGGGACAGGAGGCGCCCTGTCCCGGATACCGCAGGGCCGCTGCCGGCCCCGCAGCCCTAGCCGGTGTAGGCACCCTCGGACGCCGAGTGCACGAGCTTCGCGTATTTCGCCAGGACACCTCTCGTGTAGCGGGCCGGGAGCGGCTCCCAGCCCACCCTGCGCTCATCGAGTTCGGTCTCGTCGACCAGGAGGTCGAAGCTCTTCGCCGCGATGTCCACGCGAATGCGGTCACCGTTCCTGACGAAGGCGATAGGACCGCCGTCGACGGCCTCCGGCGCCACGTGGCCGATGCACAGGCCCGTGGTTCCTCCGGAGAAGCGGCCGTCGGTGAGCAGGAGGACGTCCTTGCCGAGGCCGGCCCCCTTGATGGCGCCGGTGATGGCGAGCATCTCGCGCATGCCGGGCCCGCCCTTCGGGCCCTCGTAGCGGATGACGATGACATCGCCGGCCTGGATCTCGCCGGCATCGAGCGCATCGAGGGCGCCCTGCTCACGCTCGAAGACACGCGCCGCACCCTCAAAGATGTCGGCATCGAAGCCGGCGCTCTTCACGACGGCACCGCCGGGGGCCAGCGATCCGTGCAGGATGGTGATGCCGCCGGTCTTGTGCAGCGGATTGTCGAGCGCACGGAGGATCTTCCCGTCGAGGTCCGGCGGGTCGATCTCGGCCAGGTTCTCCGCGAGGGTCTTGCCCGTCACCGTCAGGCAGTCGCCGTGCAGCAGGCCGGCGTCGAGCAGCGCCTTCATGATGACCGGCACCCCGCCCACCTTGTCGACGTCGAACATGACGTAGCGGCCGAAGGGCTTCAGGTCACCCAGGTGGGGGATGCGGTCGCCGATGCGGGTGAAGTCGTCGAGGGTCAACTCGACCTCGGCCTCGTGCGCGATCGCGAGCAGGTGGAGGACGGCGTTGGTGGAGCCGCCGAACGCCATCGTGACGGCGATGGCATTCTCGAACGCCTTCTTGGTCATGATGTCGCGGGCCGTGATGCCGAGCCGCAACAGGTTCACGACGGCCTCGCCGGACTTGCGCGCGAACATGTCGCGTCGACGGTCGACCGAGGGCGGAGCCGCGGAGCCGGGGAGCGACATCCCGAGGGCTTCACCGATGCAGGCCATGGTGTTCGCCGTGTACATCCCTCCGCACGCCCCTTCACCCGGGCAGACCGCACGTTCGATGCTGTCGAGGTCCTTCAGGCTCATCTTGCCCGCGGCACAGGCGCCGACCGCCTCGAAGGCATCGATGAGGGTGACCTCCTTCTCAGTGCCGTCCTCGAGCTTCGCGAAGCCCGGCATGATGGTCCCCGCGTACAGGAAGACGGAGGCCAGGTCGAGGCGGGCCGCGGCCATGAGCATTCCCGGAAGCGACTTGTCACAACCGGCGAGGAGCACGGAGCCATCGATACGTTCGGCCTGCATCACCGTCTCGACCGAATCCGCGATGACCTCACGGGAGACGAGCGAGAAGTGCATGCCCTCGTGGCCCATCGAGATGCCGTCGGACACCGAGATGGTGCCGAACTGCATGGGGAAACCTCCCGCGGCATCGACGCCCTCCTTCGCCCCCTGCGCCAGGCGGTTGAGGGACAGGTTGCACGGCGTGATCTCGTTCCAGGAGCTGGCGACACCGACCTGCGGCTTCGCGAAATCGTCGTCGCCCATGCCCACGGCACGCAACATCCCACGGGAGGGGGCCGCATGGATGCCGTCCGTGACGACGCGGCTTCTTGGCTTGATGTCTGGGGTTGTCTCCACGCTCATGGGCTAAAGTCTAGGCCCGCGCTCGCGGCGGCTTTCGCCATGTGACCGTCCTGTTACAGCCCCTCCAGCGCCGTCGCCGAGGACGGATCGGCACCCGCGCGCTGCATCGTGCGGCGGGGCCCGCTCCGGTACAGTGTTGAATTCGCCGGCGATCCTCTCGGCCCGCCGACCGAGCACCGCGAGCTGCCCCCGAGGGACAGCGTCCGACAGCTTCCTACCGCAACGGCGTGATATGACCCCCGACCTCCCCGGACCGACCCCGCCGCTCGAGGGCGGACAGGGCCTGAAGAACGCCCTGCGACGCGTCTTCGACGGCCAGATCCCCAATTATGGCGACTACAACCTCGTGTTCGCCGACGGGCATTCCCGGGACCGGGGCGGCCGGAAGACCACGACGACGACGACGGCAGCGGCGGCGTACGTGCTCGGCTACCGCTGGAAACCGGCGGAGCTGATGATCGCGCCCGTAGACCTGACGGCCGTTACCGGGGCGGGCGTACCGGTGGAGGTCAACATGACGAACCTCGCGCACGCTCTCCAGTGGGACGAGGACGGCAGCTACGAGGTGGGCACGAGCACCGGGCGCGTGTTCCGCTTCCACGTGGCGGGTGATCCCGTCCTCGACGTCGGCCCCGGAACCGCCCTGAAACTCGAGCAGCACGACGACGTCGCCGACTTCGGCTCGTTCATGGAAGCGTTCATCGCCATGGCCTGACGGCCGACCGCTGACGTGCGGCTACTCCTGGCTCTTCACTGCCATGGTCCGCGCCTCACGAGATTGGCGGGCTCCCTCCCGCTGCCGAGCAGTTCCACCTGGCGCTTCAGCAGTGCGAGGATCCGCGGCGGGAAAGCCTCCGTGTTGCCTCCGACGTGGGGGGTGATCAGCACTCCGGGCGTGCTCCAGAGCGGATGGCCCTCCGGCAGGGGCTCCGGATCGACGACGTCGAGCGCGGCCTTGAGTCGACCGGCGGTCACCTCGACCGTCAGCGCCTCCGTGTCCACGACCGGCCCGCGGGCGACGTTGACGATCAGGGCGCCGTCGGGAAGGGCCGCCAGCACCTCCCGGCCGATCAATCCCCTGGTCGCGTCCGTGAGCGGCGTGATGACCACGACGACGTCGTGCCTCCGGGCGAGCTCCACGAGTTCGTCGGGGCCGTGGACGTGCCCGAGGTCGTCGTCGCGGGCGGCACTGCCGACCCTCGTGACCTCGGCCTCGAAGGTCACCAGGCGCCGGCGGATCTCCTCACCGATGCCCCCGACGCCCACGAGCAGGACGCGGCGGTCGGCGAGTCCTGGATACCGCGCACTGACCCAGCGGCCCTCGGACTGCTGCCGCACCGCGTCGTCGATCCCCCGCAGCGAGGCCAGGGCGAGACCAACGGCGAGCTCGGCCGTCGCCGCCGCATGCACACCGGCCGCCGTGGCGATGGCGACCCCCGGTCCGACGAGGTCCGGGACGCCGTCGTAGCCCGTGGACTGCGTCTGCACGAGCTGGAGATTCGGTGCCGCGTCCAGTGCGCCGTCGAGGTGTGCCCGGCCGGTGTAGGGCAGCACGGCCGCATCCAGCTGCGTGAGATCGAATCCCTGGGGCGGGGTCCGGAAGTCCCACAGCACCACCTCGACGTCCGGCGACACGGCGGCGAGCGCATCCCGCAGATCCGGCGACGGGACACTGAGCGTGCGGATCGATCGGGGTCCCGGGGCGGTCTCGAGTAGGGCGCCCGCTGCGTTGTTCGTCATCCCGCCAGCCTAGTCCCGGCACCCTGGGGACGTCAGCGCGCCAGGAGTTCCGAGGGGGGGCTGCCCGAGGGACACGATTTAAGGTTTTCTCCGGAAGGCTGGTAGAGTTTCTTGCTGTTGCGGAAGACCGAACCGAGCATTTTCGGAAGGCCGGACGCCACGCACCTCTAGCTCAATTGGCAGAGCAATTGACTCTTAATCAATGGGTTTCGGGTTCAAGTCCCGAGGGGTGCACATCGGATCCCCGTTCGTCAGGTCTCGCCGCCTGGAGGACGGGGATTCGTCTTTTCCCGGTGCATGCCGTTCCCCGGCACCGTCCATCGCACCCGCGTCGTCAACCCTGATTCCTCCGCCGCGCGGCATTGCACGGGGGTAGCGGTGTCGTCCACCATGGCTGCCATCCCACCCCGGAGGATGCCCATGTTCCGCAGCACCCCCGACGCGCCCCTCAGCGTCGACTTCCATCCCTGGCCGAGGCCGATCCCGGCCGCCTACCTTCCCCTCCTGCAGACCGCGGTCCTCCTCTTCCTGGTGACGATCCTGCTCGTGACGGTCCTTCCCTCCCTGTCCGTCCTCCACCTGCTCCTCAATGTCCTGATCCTCGTATCGATCCTGCGCCGCATCAGGAGACGGGGCGCCGGCCGCGACGATGCGCCGGACTGACCGGGATTCCTCGGCCGCCACCTCCCCCGGCGGGCCTACCATGGACGCGTGGAGCACATTCTGGAGTTTGTGGGGAATTACTGGTGGCTCGTCTTCCCGCTGGGCGGCTTCTTCGCCGCTTTCGGCCCGGACTGGTCGGAGGCGAGCGAGCGCAGGCACCGCCGGAAGGTCGAGCTCTACCGGCTGAAGCACCCGGGCGCTCACCCCGAGGCGGAACACCGGGCGCTTCCCGCCGCCGGTCGCAGCGTGGAGCAGGCCGTGAAGCAGGTGCAGAAGACACATGAGGCCATCGACGCCAGATGGCTCTCCTACGAGCTGGACGCCGCGAAGCTCATCGACTACCCCACGATGACCGATGTCCGGGAGCCTCTCACCGTGGCGTTCCTGCGCGCCAAGCGTGAAGCGGATGCGTTGCGACCCCTGCGTGCCTCCGCGAGCACTGCCGAGGAGCTCGCGGCCTACCGTTCCGCCGTCACGTCCTACGACGTCGCGTTCCAGGTCGCCGAGACCGAGGCACGGCGCGTCAGGGCCAGCGGTTTCAGCGCGCAGGAACGGCAGCGGCTGGAAACCGCCCGCAAGCTCGTGACCATCGCTGTCGACGACGCCGCGACAGCGGCGGAGCGCCAGACGGCCTATCGCCGGGCCCGCCGGGAACTGGACGGCCTGATCGTGCTACCGGACGCCACCATCACGGACCTCGAGGAGAAGATCGCCGGTGCGCTCCAGACCCGGGCCGAACCATCGCCGTCCTGATCGGGCCACCACAGCGCCCGCGTTCCGTCCCTGTCGCCCGGGGGGTTTCCTGCCCGTCCCCCGTGGACGATAATCGCTCCCATCAGGAACACCGGGTGGCTATGGCCACACACAGCGGGAGGCGGACGGCATGGCAGCGACGATCAACACCTATCTCAGTTTCAAGGACACGGCGGCGGCCGCGATGCAGTTCTACCAGTCCGTCTTCGGGGGCGAGCTGCAGAGTAGTACCTTCGCCGAGTACCAGGTCAGTGAGGACCCCGCGGAGCAGGACAAGAT
>JASLAA010000267.1 GCA_030147325.1 Arthrobacter sp.
TCGGAGGGACCTGCACGTGGCCGTCGTCCGCCTCGTCCACGGCCTTCTCGAGCAGTTCGCGCCGCTGGCGGTATTCGAGGCGGGTGAGGTCGTTGCCCTCGAGTTCGAGCAGGTCGAAGAGCATGAGGCGGACGGGCGTCACCTGGCGGGCAGCCTCGATCTCGGCCCGGTGGGTCAGCTTCATGCGTGTCTGGAGCAGACCGAAATCGGGGCGGCCCCGCGCATTGAGGGCAACGATCTCGCCGTCGAGCACGGCGCTGTCGGCGCTGAGGTAGTGTCCCAGGTCCCCGAGCTCCGGATAGACCAGCGTGGTGTCGATCCCGTTGTGGCTGACCAGGGTCACCGCGCCGTCCCTGACCTCCGCGATGCAGCGCACCCCGTCCCACTTCATCTCGTAGGCCCAGGCCTCGGGATCGGGGATGGCCTGCTCGGAGCCGAGTGTGGCCAGCATGGGGCGGAGGGCCTCCCGTCGGGGACCGGCGAGCGCCGGCTCCTCCAGCGCATCCGGTGCGGAGGACGCGGAGGGCGCGGAGGACGCGGAGGGCGCGGAGGGCGCGGAGGACAGGGGCGTCGAAGGGCCGGGCGTGGCGTCCTCCTGACCGTCGTGCTGCGCCTGTGCGGGCTGGTCCTTCATCAGGTGGATCAGCCAGTTGCTCCTGCCGCCCGCTCCGCCACCGGTGTTGATGAGGGCGTAACGGCGGATGGGCGTACCTGCCTGCGCGAGACCGCCGTCCGGCCTGCCGTGCAGCGTGCAGATGACCTCCTTGCCGTCCCGCCACTTCTCCAGCTCGTACGTGCCCGCATCCCAGATGGACACCTCCCCCGCACCGTATTCCCCTTTCGGAATAGTTCCCGCGAACGAGCCGTACTCGAGGGGGTGGTCCTCGGTCTGCACGGCCAGGTGGTTCCTGCTCGGTGTCAGCGGTGGGCCCTTCGGGATGGCCCACGACACCAGGACGCCCTCGTGTTCGAGCCGGAAGTCGTAGTGGAGGCGGCGGGCATGATGCTCCTGGATCACGAAGCTGCTGCCCCCGGAGGGCCCCACCGCCTCCGGGACCGGCTCGGGTGTCTTCGCCGCGTCGCGCATCGCCCGGTAGGTGGACAGGCGGTCCGACGGCGCAGCACCGTTCCCGCCGTCGTTCCCGATGTCGTTCCCGCCGTCATTCCCGATGGCCTGCGTCGTCGCCGGGGCGAGGAGGTCCCCGAGGTCCAGGATGCGCTGTAGGACGTCCCGGTAGTCCAGGTGCCGGAGATTCTCGCCGCCGTCGAGCTCCTCCCAGGTGCGCGGGGCGGCGACGGTCGGCTCGGAACGCCCGCGGAGCGAATACGGGCTCACGGTCGTCTTGTTCGCGTGGTTCTGGCTCCAGTCGACGAGCACCCTGCCCGAGCGCAGCGCCTTCTTCATGTCGCTGACCGTGAGGTCCGGGTGGTCGGCCTCGAGGGCCCGTGCGAGTTCGCGGGCGACGGCGGACACCTGCTCGGAGGTCAGGCGGCCGTCGAGGGCGCAGTAGAGGTGGATCCCCTTGGAGCCGCTGGTGACGGGGAGCGGCTCGAGCCCCATGTCCTGCAGGATGGGCCGCGCGAGCAGCGCCACCGCGGCACAGTCGGCCAGCCCGGCACCATGGCCGGGGTCGAGGTCCAGCACGAGGCGGTCAGGATTACCCCGGGCGCCGTCCGCCGTGAAACGCCACTGCGGCACGTGGATCTCCAGTGTCGCGATCTGCCCCAGCCACGTGAGGGTCGCGAGGTCGTTCACCATCGGGTAGACGTTGGTGTGGTCCTTGTGCTGTATCGCGTTGCGCGGCACCCACGCAGGAGCGTTCTCGTCGATGTTCTTCTGGAAGAACATCTCGCCCGGCTCCCCGGGCGTCCCCACGCCGTGGACCCAGCGCTTCCGGGTGACCGGGCGCCCGCCGGCATGGCGGATGAGATGCGGGGCGACGGCGGCGTAGTAGGCGAGGACGTCCGCCTTGGTGGTCCCGGTCGCCGGGTAGAGCACCTTGTCCAGGTTGGAGAGACGCAGCGTGCGCCCGTCCACGGTGACGGTCTGCTGCCGTGCCGTGCGGGGAGGAGCCATGCCCCCAGTCTCGACCGGATGCCGGTGGCGGTCCAGCGAAGATTCCGCGCGCGGGCCCGCCCCGGCCGGTCAGTCCCCGAACTGCTCGCGGTACCGGTTCACGTAGACGTCCCAGAGCGAGGGGTCCTGACCGAGGTTGCGCTTGTTGAGGAAATCGTCGAGCCCGGCGATCGTCAGGTGCCAGCCTGCGGCCATGGTGGCCGAGTGCCGGGGGCTGCCCGGGGTCAGGAGCAGCACGAGCTGCGTGCCGTTGTCGCCCGTCCGCGTGAGGTCCCAGCGCAGGCTGTCCCGCTCCCACGTGTAGGCGAGCACGCCGGGCCGCTCGGCCTCCAGGACGGTTCCGCGCAGGGGCTTCTGGTCGGCGTACCGGAACAGGATCTCCGCATCCTTGCGCGGCTCGAACTCCATCTCGCAGGGGAACCAGTACTTCAGCTTGTCGGTCTCCGTCAGGTGCTTCCACAGCACGGTCGGGGGGAACGCGAACTGGAATTCCAGGCGCAGCACGGTGTCGCCGTCGTCGCTCGTGGTCTTGCTGACGATGGGCTCTACGGTCTCGGAAGTCACCCCTCAAGTCTAGGGGTGGGTGGCCCGGACCCTATGGCATGCTAAGCCTGCTTGGTGTTCACTTGACCCATGAGAGCCATCTGGAAGGGCGCGGTCGCGTTCGGGCTGGTCAACGTACCGGTCAAGGTCTACAGCGCCACCGAGGACCACGACATCCCCCTCCACCAGGTGCACGACGAGGACGGCGGCCGGATCCGCTACCAGCGACGGTGCGAGATCTGCGGCGAGGTGGTGGACTTCAAGCACATCGACAAGGCCTACGACGACGGCGAGCACACCGTGGTGCTGACCGAGGAGGACCTCTCGTCCCTGCCGGTCGAGAGGAGCCGGGAGATCGAGGTGGTGGAGTTCGTGCCGAGCGACCAGATCGATCCGGTCATGTTCGACCGCGCGTACTACCTCGAACCGGACAGCACCTCGACCAAGGCGTACGTGCTGCTGCGGCGCACGCTCGAGGAGACGGACCGCACGGCGATCGTGCAGTTCTCCCTGCGGCAGAAGAGCCGGCTGGCCGCGCTGCGTGTCCGCGGGGACGTCCTCATGCTCCAGACGCTCCTGTGGGACGACGAGGTGCGGGAGGCCTCCTTCCCCGCCCTCGAGGAGAAGGTGCGCATCTCCGCGAAGGAGAAGCAGATGTCCGCGGCCCTCGTCGACTCCTTCTCCACCGACTTCGACCCGGAGAACTTCAGCGACGACTACCAGGTGCAGCTGCGTACCCTGATCGACGCGAAGATCGAGAAGGGGGACACGATCGACACCGAGGAGACCTTCGGTGTGAGCAAGGACAACGACGACGACAACGTGCTCGACCTCATGGAGGCCCTGCGCCGCAGCGTCGAGAAGAACCGCGAGAAGAAGGCCGGCGGCACGAAGGCCGCCGGCACCTCCAAGAAGAAGGGCGCATGATGGGATTCTTCACCGACAGCCTCGGCCGCCAGACCGTCGTCATGAAGCCGAATGCGCCGATTCTCGGATGGGCATTGCTCGGCGCCGCGTCCTTCATGGCGCTCGAGGAGAGCAACCGCGAGCGGCTCCGCCTCGCGAGTTCCGTCTGCCTCGCGGTCTGGGCGGCACTGGAGGTGATCTCCGGGCAGAGCGGCTTCCGGCGCAGCGCCGGGTCCCTGACACTCTCCTGGCTGTTGCGCAAGGCCTGACGCCCTTCGGCCCGCCGTCCTGGCGCACCTCGGGAACACCCGGGATGCCCTACTCGAGCGGGAAGTTCTCCCGGCGCAGCAGCTTCGCCAGGTACTCGGCGGGTGCAGACCGGTTGAGTAGGGTCCGGCGACGGCCGCCCGTGCGATGGGTGGCCGTCGGTCCTCACACCCCCAGGACGCGTGGCAGGTCGGCGATCGAGGGCACCTCGTGATCGGGTGCCGTCATCACGGAAGGGTAGGGTGAGCCGTCGCGGTTCAGCCAGGCGGTCCGGAGCCCTGCACGCGCAGCACCATCGATGTCCCAGGGATGGACGGCGACGAGCACGACGTCGCCCGCTTCCCGGTGCAGGGCATCGAGGGCATAGGCGTAGGACTCCCTTGCGGGCTTCCAGCGCGGCGCGTCCTCGACCGACAGGACCGCGAGGACCTGATCCCGCACCCCGGCCCGTTCCAGGAGTGCCTCGGCCGTCGCCTTCGCACCGTTGGTCAGCAGGGCGACGCCGAACCCGGCGGCCGTCAGCGCCCGGATGCCCTCGACCACGTCCGGATGCACCATAAGCCCCTGCAGCGACGACAGAATGTGGGCGACGGCGTCCTCCGGGTCCCGGTTGAGGATCTGGTCCGCGAGGACAGTCCGCAACGCACCCTCGGCGACCGTGCGGAAGGCAGGATTCTGCCCCGCGGCGGTGAGCGCGAAACCGTCCCGGAGCACCGAGGTGAACCAGAGCGCGGCCAGCTGTGGCGGCGCACCGATCTCCTCGAAGTGCTGGGACATCGGTTCCATGTCCGACAGGGTGCCGTTGACGTCGAACAGCACCACCGGCGGTGTCATTACTGGCGGTACCCCTCCACCTGGCTGACCGGACGCACATCGGCGTCGGCCGGGTCCTCACCGGCATCGGCCTTCGCGCGGCGCTGGCGGAGCAGGTCCCAGCACTGGTCGAGGTCCTCCTCGACCTTCCTCAGGCGTGCCGCGTGGTCCTGGTGCGCCTCGCCGGCGCCGGCGTCCTGCGGCTGCTCGCGGAGCTCGTGCTCCTCCTGAACGAGTGCCTGGATGCGCTGCAGCAGATCCTGGTTGTCCATCGTGCGGTCCCTTCGTCGTCGCCGTACCGGCGGTAGCGGATGATCAGCAGGCTTTCCTTCAGGCTACTGAGGTGACGAGGCCATGACCAGCGTGTACCTCCGGACATCCCGGCATCCCGCGGGCGTCCCGGCGAATTTGGTGCGGCGCCGCGATGCCCTAAGCTGTTGGAGAACCAATTGCCTGTGTAGCTCAGTCTGGTAGAGCATCCGCTTCACACGCGGAAGGCCCGGGGATCGAGGCCCCGCGCAGGCACGAGGATCAGCTGGAGACAGCGCGACAGGAAGGCCCGTACCGATGCATCGGTGCGGGCCTTCTGCGTTGCATGTCCGTTCGTCCAGGGCGAACACTTTTTCTTCTAGCACTCGAAGGGGTCGAGTGCTAATATTTTCGTAGTTGAGCGGAGGGCGCTCAACCTAGGAGAAGAACCACCACCCGGTGGCACATGCGAAGGAGTTGTTTCCCATGGCCATGAAATTCGATCCGTTCCGCGAGCTGGACCGCGTTGCCGGCGCCCTGCTGGAAAGCCGCCCCGGTCTCCGTCTCATGCCGATGGACCTCTACCGCGAGAAGGACCACTACATCCTCTCCGCGGACCTTCCGGGCATCGATCCCGGCTCGGTCGACATCGACGTCGACGGCCAGCTCCTCACCATCCGTGCCGAGCGCACGCTCCGCGGCGCCGAGGGCGTCAAGTGGCT
>JASLAA010000307.1 GCA_030147325.1 Arthrobacter sp.
ATGGCCAGCACGGTGATCTCCCCGAAGGTGTCCCAGGCCCGGATGTCGACGAGCAGGACGTTGACGGCGTTCGCGCCGCCGCCGTCGTCGTAGGCGAGCTCGGGGTAGGAGAGGGAGATCGGAGCGGCGGTCCTCGACGCCATGGCGGACATCGCGATCACCGCCATGACGGTGCCGAAGGCTATGCCGAGCCCCGCGCGCAGCAACCGGTGCCGGCTCTCGGCGCGGTTCCAGAGGCGCGCCGGCAGGGACCGCAGCGCCAGGACGAAGGCGACCAGCAGGATGGTCTCGACGAGCATCTGTGTGAAGGCCAGGTCCGGCGCGCCGTGCAGCGCGTAGATGACGGCCATGCCGTAGCCGGTGATGCCGACCATGAGTACCGCCGTGAAGCGCTTGTTGGCGCGCAGTGCAGCCAGGATGCCCACCAGGATGACTGCTGCGGCCACGACCTGCGCGGGTGACTCCGCCAGCAGGAAGTCGGAGGGCATCGGAGCATCGAGGAGGACGAGCGCTGCCAGCGGCGTGACGATGGCCGTGGCGAGGATGACGAACAGGTAGAAGGACAGCGAACCGCGCTGCGTCCGTCCTGTCACCCATACCGCGAGGTCGTCGAGGACCCCGATGGACGATCGGTAGACCAGCTCTGCGTCGCGCGCCGACGGCAGGCGCCCCTGCATCCGCTCGAACGGCGCACGCAGCAGGTACAGCGCCGTACCGGCCACGATGGTGAGTGTCGACAGCAGCAGCGGCAGGTTGAAGCCGTGCCACAGGGCGAGGTGGGGTGTCTCGCCGTCGGCGGGGAACAGCGCTGCATAGGGCTGGATCGCGGCGTCCAGCGGAGCGGGCCACAGCCCGAACAGCACCGAGGCGACGGCGAGGACCGCGGGCGCGAGCAGGAAGGATGTCCGGACGCGCTTGAAGGGGGTCTGCGCCGTGCCGTGCTTGAGGGCGAACCCGCCCCAGACGAAGCGGGCGCTGTAGGCGAAGGTCAGGATGGAGCCGAGCACGAGTCCGCCCAGCAGGAGGGTGCCCGCGATCCCGTCCTCGGCCCGGTGCGCGAAGGCCTCGAAGACGGACTCCTTCGCGACGAAGCCCAGCAGCGGCGGCACCCCCGCCATCGACCCCGCGGCCACCAGGGCGACCACGAAGAGTGCCGGCGAGGTCGCTCCCACACCCGAGAGGACGCGGAGGTCCCGGGTACCGGACTGGTGGTCGATGATGCCCACGACCAGGAAGAGCGTGGCCTTGAAGAATCCGTGGGCGAGGAGCAGCCCGAGGCCGGCGACGGCGCCGTCGGGCCCACCCAGGCCCACCACCATCGTCAGGAAGCCGAGCTGGCTGACGGTGCCGTAGGCGAGGACGAGCTTGAGGTCGAACTGGCGCAGGGCACGCCAGCCGCCGAGCAGCATCGTCGCCATCCCGAGGACGAAGATCACCGGGTACCACAGGGAGGTCTCGCTGAAACCCGGAGCGAAGCGGGCGACGAGGAACACCCCCGCCTTGACCATCGCGGCGGCGTGGAGGTAGGCACTCACCGGGGTGGGTGCCGCCATGGCGCCGGGAAGCCAGAAGTGGAAGGGGACGAGGGCCGACTTCGTGATCGCACCGACCAGGACCAGGGCGATGGCGACGTCGATCAGGGTTCCCCGTGCAGTCAGCGCCTCAGCATCCGCGAGGATCGCGGAGATGCGGTAGGTCCCTGCTTCCTGTCCCAGGATCACCAGGCCCACCAGCATGGTCAGGCCGCCGAAGGTCGTGACGATCAGGGCCTGCAGAGCCGACCGGCGGGCGGAGAGCCGCTGCCGCGAGTACCCGATGAGCAGATACGACAGGATCGTGGTCAGTTCCCAGAAGATGAACATCAGGATCAGGTCGTCCGCGAGGACCAGCCCGACCATCGATGCAGCGAACGCGAGCAGCTGCGCGCCGAAGGCCCCGACATCGGGATCGTCGTTCTTGAAGTAGCGGGCGCAGTAGAACAGGACCAGCGCTCCCACACCGAGGATCAGGATGCACAGGACGGCGGCGAGTGCGTCGAGCCGGAACGCGAACTCGAGCTGCAGGCTCGGGATCCAGGGAAGGGTGACGGAGGGCGGGGCGCCCGGTCGGCCGCTCGGCGCTGCCTGATCCGCGGAGAGGACCTGCGGCAGCTGCACCATGAGCCAGCCGAAGCCGGCTGCGGGCGCGGCGGCGAGGACGAAGAACGCCGACCTGCCGAGACGTGCGAAGAGGAAGGGCGCTCCGAGGGCCAGCGCGAACATCGCTAGCAGCACGGGGAGCATGGGAGTCTCGATCTTCCACCGGGGGGTCGGTCGGGCTCCCCCAGTCTATCGAAGGGAAGCAGCCGAACGCGCCGGGCGGGTGCGCCCGCGTTCCGGACGTGACCGGGATCATCCGGGGCTAGCATTCACCCATGAGCAAGAACCAGCAGCTTCCGCCTCCAGCGGAGGCCCCGACACCCCCGCCCGTGGTGGGCTCGGGGCGGATCCTCAGCCGACCCGTCCTCGCATGGGCTTCCTGGGACTGGGGATCCGCCGCCTTCAATGCCGTCATGACGACGTTCGTCTTCACGGTGTACCTCACGTCGGAATCCTTCGGCGGAGAGGAACGCGCATCACAGGTGCTCGGGTGGGGCCTCGCCGCCGCCGGGCTGCTCATCGCACTCCTCGCTCCCGTCACCGGGCAGCGCTCCGACAGGGGCGGTCGCCGCAAGCAGTGGCTCGGAGTGAACAGCCTGATCGTCGCGGTGCTCACGGCGCTGTGCTTCTTCGTGTTCCCGAGTCCGGAGATGCTCGTCCTCGGCGTGGCCCTGATCGCCGCCGCCAACATCTTCTTCGAGTTCGCCGGCGTGAACTACAACGCGATGCTGACGCAGATCTCCACCCCGTCCACGATCGGGCGCGTGAGCGGCTTCGGCTGGGCGATGGGCTACGTGGGCGGCATCGTGGCGCTCGTCGTGGTCCTCGTGGTGTTCATCCAGCCCGTCGTGGACTGGCCCGGCGCCTCGAGCGAGGACGGCCTCAACATCCGGCTCGTGGCCGTCTTCTCCGCACTGTGGTTCGCCGCGTTCGCCCTGCCGGTGATGTTCGCCGTGCCCGAGGTCCCTCGGCGGGCCAGGGCCACCCCGATCGGGTTCCTCGCCTCCTACGGGCTGCTCATCCGGCGCGTGAAGGTGATCTACCGGGACAGTCCCCACACCATCTACTTCCTGCTGGCCAGCGCGATCTTCCGGGACGGGCTGGCCGCGGTCTTCACCTTCGGGGGCATCCTCGCGGCGGGCGCCTTCGGGTTCTCGGCGAGCATGGTGATCGTCTTCGCGATCGCGGCCAACGTGATCGCAGCGATCGGCGCCGTCGTCGGCGGTTTCCTCGACGATCGCATCGGCCCCAAACGGGTGATCATGGCAGCCCTGCTGGGCCTGCTGCTGTCGGGGACGGCGATCCTCCTCCTGGGTACCCGGACCCATTCCTTCTTCGGCATCGACTGGACGTCGGATACCACCTTCTGGGTCTTCGGCCTCCTGCTCACGCTCTTCGTCGGCCCGGCCCAGGCTTCCTCGCGTGCCTACCTCGCCCGGCTGGCACCCGTGGGCGAGGAGGGCGAACTGTTCGGGCTCTACGCCACCACGGGTCGAGCAGTGAGCTTCCTCGCGCCCAGCCTCTTCGCCCTGTGCATCGGCATCTTCGGGTCGCAGCTCTACGGCGTGATCGGAATCCTCGTGGTCCTGCTCGCAGGGCTCCTCGTCCTGCTGCCGGTCAGGCCACCTGCACAGGTGACGCCCGCCGTCGTTCCCGAGTTCTGACGCGGCGACGGCAGGCCGTCCGGGGTCCTACCGGGAGCCGGGCCGATTCCCTAGCCGCACGTCGAGGTTCAGATGGCGGTCCGATGGAAGCCGAGGTGGCTGCGGGAGGCCGTGGGGCCCCGCTGGCCCTGGTACCGGTTGCCGTAGTCCCCGGAACCGTAGGGGAACTCCGCGGGCGAGGTCAGCTTGAAGAAGCACAGCTGCCCGATCTTCGAGCCCGGCCACAGCTTGATCGGCAGGGTGGCCATATTGGAGAGTTCGAGTGTCACATGGCCGGAGAACCCGGGATCGATGAAGCCCGCGGTGGAGTGGGTCAGCAGGCCGAGCCGGCCCAGTGACGACTTGCCTTCGAGGCGCGCGGCGATGTCGTCCGGCAGGGTCACCGTCTCGTAGGTCGAGCCGAGGACGAACTCACCGGGGTGGAGGATGAACGGCTCGTCGGGGGCCACCTCGACCAGCCGGGTCAGATCCGGCTGGTCCTCCGCCGGATCGATGTGCGCGTACTTGTGATTGTCGAAGAGACGGAAGTACCGGTCGATGCGGACGTCGACGCTCGAGGGCTGCACCATCGCGGGATCGTGCGGTTCGAGGACGATCCGCTGGGCGGCGATTTCTGCTCGGATGTCGCGGTCTGAGATCAGCACCGTCCAAAGCTACCAGCCCTGGTGGACCGGTCCCCGGCCGTGGATCAGCGCCCTATCTCGGTGCGCACGGCGAAGAGCTCCGGGAAGAAGGTGAGTTCCAGTGCGCGCTGGAGGAAACCGACGCCCGACGAGCCACCCGTCCCGGCCTTGAACCCGATGGTGCGGGCGACCGTCTTCAGGTGCCGGAACCGCCAGAGCTGGAAGTTGTCCTCGAGATCCACGAGTTCCTCGCACGCCTCGTAGATGTCCCAGTGGGCCGCCGCGTCCTCGTAGACCTCCTTGTACACCGCAACGAGTGCGGGAGTGAACTCGTGGGCGACGGTGACGTCCCTCCGGAGGAGTTCCTCGGGGATCGGGTAACCACGCCGGGCCAGCAACGCGATGAACTCGTCATAGATGCTGCTCTGGCCCAGGAGCTCCGCAAGGAGGGTCTGCGCGGCCGGATCCGCGGCGAAGACCTGGATCATCGCAGCGTTCTTGTTACCCAGCAGGAACTCGACAGCACGGTACTGGTAGGACTGGAATCCGCTCGAGGACCCGAGATCGCCCCGGAACTCCGCATATTCGGACGGTGTGAGGGTGGCCAGGACGGACCACTGCTCCGTGAGCGAACGCTGGATGTGCTTGATCCGCGCGATGCCCTTCATGGCCGACCGCAGGTCGTCGCGTTGCAGCTGCACGCGCACGGCCCGGAGCTCGTGCAGGACCAGCTTGAGCCACAGCTCCGACGTCTGGTGCTGGATGATGAACAGCATCTCGTCGTGGTGCTGCGGATCGCTCACGGGATGCTGCGCATCGAGCAGCCTGTCCAGCGCCAGGTACGAGCCGTAACTCATCTTGTCCGAGAAGTCCCGCTCGATCCCCTGCTCCAGGTTGCGGGTGTTCCGCTCCACGCTCATGCGGCAAGCCTACGTCCGCCCCGGATGTCGGTCCTCGGGTCTACGGTGGGACCACGCCAAGGAGGTCCCCGTGCACCACGTCCACTGCAGCATCGTCCCGCCCCACCTGCTCACCCGCCTCGCCGCCCTGCGCGATCCCCGGCATTCCGTCGCGGCCGGGGCTGCCCGCCGTGCCCTGCTGGAACTCGACCCCGTGCACCGGATGAGAGCCGAGGCCCTGCGTGCACCAGTCCGCCGGGGATCGGCGCTCACCGGGACCCTGACCCGCCGCATCCACGACGCCGGAGGCCGTGAAGAGCTCCCCGGCACCCTCGTGCGCGCCGAGGGTGCCGGCGCGACGGGCGATGCCGCGACGGATGAGGCGTACGACGGCCTCGGCTCGACCTACCGGCTGTTCAGCGAGGAGTACGGGCGCTCGTCGATCGACGGTGCGGGCAAGGCGTTGTCCGCCACCGTGCACTACGGCTCGAACTACGACAACGCCTTCTGGGACGGCGAGCGCATGGTCTTCGGTGACGGGGACGGGGAGATCTTCGGCCGTTTCACGGCGTCGCTGACCGTCATCAGCCACGAGCTCACGCACGGCTTCACGCAGTACTCCACCAATCTGGTGTACCAGGGACAGTCGGGCGCACTCAACGAGTCCCTGTCCGATGTCTTCGGCGTGCTCGTGGAGCAGCGCGAGCTCGGCCAGGACGCTGCAGCGGCGTCCTGGCTCGTCGGCGAGGGCATCTTCACGGCCGAGGTACAGGGCGTGGCGCTCCGCTCGCTCAGGGCACCGGGCACCGCGTACGACGACGACGTGCTCGGGAAGGACCCGCAACCCGCCACGATGGCCGACTACGTGACGACCGCGGCGGACAACGGCGGTGTCCACATCAACTCCGGTATCCCCAACCATGCCTTCCACCTCGCGGCCGTCGCCCTGGGCGGGAAGGCCTGGCAGGGCGCCGGGGTCATCTGGTACGACGCCGTTCTCGGAGGGAGCATCCCGCCGGACTGCGACTTCCCGGTCTTCGCGCGGGCCACGATCAGCGCAGCGCAGAAACGGTTCGGTGACGACAGCCGAGAGGCGGGCGCCGTCGCGGAGGCGTGGGCGCAGGTCGGCGTCCTGCCGTGAAGATCGAGATCACCCGCTCCGGTGGCATCGGCGGGATGACCCGGACCTGGAGCATCGAGGTGAGCAGCAGCGAGGCCCGACAGCGCTGGCTGCCGCTCGCGGAGGCCGAGGCGGCAGGAACGGAGGCGGGCGGGATGTCGACGGACAGGGAGGTCCGCGAAGCCGCCTCCGTCACCCCTGTCGCGGCCGGCCGTCCAGGGACATCCACTCCCGAACACCAGCGGGACCGATTCACCTATCGCATCTCCATCGGCTACACCGCGGTGACCGTTCCCGAGAGCCGACTGGAGGCTCCGTGGCGGGAACTCATCGAACGTGCGAGGGCCGCCGGGGCGGCGGACCCGCCCTCGGAGGACAGCGATCAGGGAAAGCCGCCCGAACTGTTGTAGGGTGATGGAGCGGTTTCAACCACCGTGCGGGCGTAGCTCAATGGTAGAGCGCTAGCTTCCCAAGCTCGATACGCGGGTTCGATTCCCGTCGCCCGCTCCAGTTCCACCGGCGGAAGTGCCCTGCCCGGGTGCGCATGTGCCGAAGGACACCCTTCCGGCCCCGGTGGTCACCGACGATCCGCAGTATCGTTGAGGCGATGAATCGCACACTGTTCAAGTCGAAGATCCACCGCGCCACGGTCACGCACGCCGACCTCCACTACGTCGGCTCCGTCACCGTGGACCTCGACCTGCTGGACGCGGCGGACATCCTCCCCGGGGAACTCGTCTCGATCGTCGACGTCACCAATGGTGCCCGCCTCGAGACCTACACGATCGCCGGCGAGCGGGGGTCGGGTGTCCTCGGCATCAACGGGGCTGCGGCCCACCTCGTGCAGCCGGGTGACCTCGTCATCCTCATCACCTACGCGCAGCTGACCACCGAGGAAGCGCGTGCCTTCGTCCCCACGGTCGTGCACGTCGACGCGGACAACCGGATCGTGGAGCTGGGGACGGATCCGGCGGCAGCCGTCACCGGTGACGTGGAGCGGCCTCCCTTCGCACTGGACACGTCGACCGCGTCCGCCTGAGTCCTCCGTTCCGGAGCCGTGCGTCGTGAGCACCTGCCGGCGAAGCAGGACGCCGCCGCGCAAACAGCCCCCGGCGTCGAGCCGACACCTGCCACCTCGCGACTCGTTGCGAGATCGGAAGCGCACTGCCTAGCGGTTTGGGTCACCAAGGCATAGGGTCGAAAAGCAAAGGTTGCTTAGGCTGTCGGCTCGATCGGTCCGCCAGCCGGGTTGTCTACGAGGATGTGGAGGCTCGGTACGAATGACGATGGTTCGAAGAACACGAACAGGGGCGAGCAGCCGGCCGAGAGCCGCTGTCATGGCAGGCCTGCTGATGGGCACCCTGGTGATGAGTGGTTGTGGTCCCGCCGACGCGGACAACACGCTGACCTGGTACATCAACCCGGACGCGGGTGGCCAGGCTGCCATCGCGCAGCAGTGCAGCGACGAGTCCGGCGGGCGATTCAGGATCGAGACCTCCCTGTTGCCCAGCGATGCCGCCTCCCAGCGCGAGCAGCTGGCGCGCCGTCTCCCGCGGCGAGACGGCGCG
>JASLAA010000056.1 GCA_030147325.1 Arthrobacter sp.
GCGACGGGGCCGAAGCCGACGACCACGATGCGCTCCGGAACGGGCGCGCTCGGAGTGCTCATACGATGGCCTCCAGCCGGTGGGTGCTCTCATGACGGGGTGAAGGGGAAAGGAGGGCGACCCGGACCGGAGTCGTCTTGAACTCGGGCATACCCGACACCGGGTCGGTGGAGCTGCCCGTCAGGCGGTTGGCACTGCCGGTGTCCGCGTAGTGGAACGGGAGGAAGACGGTGTCCGGGCGTACCTCGGCGGTCAGGTCGGCGAGCACCCGGGCTTCTCCGTGCTCGCTGGTCACCGAGACGGCATCACCCTGCATGATCCCGAGTTCCTGTGCCGTGCCGGGGTGGATCTGCAGCCGCGCCACCGGCTGTGCGGCCAGTAATCCGGCGACCCTGCGGGTCTGGGTCCCCGACTGGTAGTGCTCGAGGAGCCGGCCGGTGGCCAGCAGCAGGGGAGCGGGGAAGCGCTCGCCGGTGACATCCTGCCGGGGGGCGACGGGCACCAGGACCGCGTGGCCGTCCCCGTGGGCGAAGGCGTCGAGGAACAGGCGCGGAGTCCCGCTGCTACCCGCCGGATAGGGCCAGTAGGCGGGGGTGGCGCCGTCGAGGATCGCGTAGTCCAGGCCCGAGTAGTCGGCGAGGCCACCGGCGCTGGCACGGGCGAGCTCGTCGAACATCGTCGCGGGGTCCTCGCTGAAGAGCGACGGTGACCCGAGCAGACGGGCGAGTTCCTGCATGATCCACAGTTCGCTCCGCGCGCCCGGAGGGGCGGGGACGGCGGCCCGCCTGCGCAGGACGCGCCCCTCGAGGTTGGTCACCGTTCCCTCCTCCTCGGCCCATTGCAGGACGGGCAGGACGACGTCCGCCAACGCGGCGGTCTCCGACAGGAAGAAGTCGCAGACGACGAGGAGGTCCAGAGACCGGAGCCCCTCGATGACGGTGGAGGCATTGGGTGCCGATACCGCGATGTTCGCACCGTGCACGAAGAGGCAGCGGACGCCGTCGGGTTCCCCGAGTGCGGCGAGCAACGCGACGGCGGGAAGGCCCGGCCCGGGGATCGTCGCCGCGGGTACGCCCCACACCGCTGCGACGTGCGCACGCGCCGCCGGGTCGGTGATCTTGCGGTAACCGGGTAGCTGGTCCGCCTTCTGCCCGTGCTCACGGCCGCCCTGTCCGTTGCCCTGGCCCGTGAGCGTCCCGTAGCCGCTGTGGGCCGTGCCCGGCAGACCGAGGAGGAGGGCGAGGTTGATGGCTGCCGTGGTGGTGTCGGTACCGTCGGCGTGCTGTTCTATGCCCCTGCCGGTGAGGATATAGGTGCCCGCACCGCCGTCCGCCCCCTTGCGGGCCCCACGGGCGAGAAGCCTGGCGGTGGCGCGGATGGTCGCTGCGGGAACGCCGGTGATGCCCTGGACGCGCTCCGGCCACCACGGCGTGAGGCCACGGGCGACGGCATCGTATCCGGTGGTGCGCGACTCGAGGTAGGAGCGGTCCTCGAGTCCCTCGGCGACCACCACGTGGGCGAGCCCGAGGAGCAGCACGAGGTCGGTCCCGGGTGTGGGTTGGAGGTGGATGCCCTTGCCCTGGTCCGCGAGGCGTGCCGTCGCGGAGCGCCGGGGATCGACGACGACCAGGCCACCCGCTGCCTGCGCACCGCGCAGGTGCTGGACGAACGGCGGCATGGTGTCCGCCGCGTTCGAGCCGAGGAGCAGCACCACCGAGGCGGCGTCGAGGTCCTCGAGCGGGAAGGGCAGCCCGCGGTCCACGCCGAAGGCCCGGTTCCCGGCGGCGGCCGCCGAGGACATGCAGAACCTCCCGTTGTAGTCGATGCGCGACGTCCGGAGTGCGAGCCGGGCGAACTTCCCGAGCGTGTAGGCCTTCTCGTTGGTGAGCCCTCCTCCTCCGAAGACCGCGACGGCGTCCCGGCCGTGGTCGGACTGGATGTCCCGGACGCGGCTGCTGATCAACTCCAGCACGTCATCCCAGGCAGCCTCCCGGAGGACGCCGTCGCTGCCGCGGAGCAGGGGAGCCGTGAGCCGGTCGGGGTGCGTGAGGAGCTCCGCAGCGGACCAGCCCTTGCGGCACAGGCCGCCCCGGTTGGTCGGGAAGTCACGGCCGGTGACCGCGGCGTCGTCTCCGGCCCCGGATCGTCCGGCGGTGACCGTCATCGCGCACTGGAGTGCGCAGTAGGGGCAGTGCGTCGCGGCTCCCGCCTGCTCCGGCATCGGTCAGACCTTGCCGAGCGTCGAGGAGCGGCGCAGGTAGCAGAACCAGGTGACGGCGAGCATCAGGACATAGCCGGCGACGAACCCGTAGAAGGCGCCGTCGTAGCTCCCGGTGGCACTGTTCGAGGCATTGAGCACCTGCGGGATCAGGAAGCCGCCGTACGCGCCGATCGCGGAGATGAGGCCGAGGGCCGCGGCGGACTTCCGAGCAGTACCCACCGATTCCTTGACCTCACCCGGCTGCCCCACGGACCCACGCCGGGCGAAGATGATGGGGATCATGCGGTAGGTGGCACCGTTGCCGGCGCCGGCCGCCGTGAAGAGGACCAGGAAGAGACCGAGGAAGAGCCAGAAGTTGGCCAGTGGCAGCGTCCAGACCACCGTGAGGGCAACCATTCCCATGACGGCGAAGGCGCAGACCGTGATGATTGCGCCACCGAAGCGGTCCGCGAGGCGCCCTCCGAACGGCCTGGCGAGCGACCCGACCAGCGGACCGAGGACCGCGAGGGTCAGGGTGATCCCCATCATGTCGATCGTCCTGAAGGCCGGGAAGGAATCGACGATGAGCTTCGGGAAGACGCCGGCGAAACCGATGAACGAGCCGAAGGTACCGATGTAGAGCAGCGCCATGATCCAGAGGTGTGGCTCGCGGAGTGCGGCCAGGGAGCCCGCGAGGTCGCTCTTGGCGTTGGACAGGTTGTCCATGTACTTCCACGCACCGAAGGCGGCGATCAGGATCAGCGGCGCCCACAACCAACCGGCGATGGGTAGGCCCAGGCTCCAGGCAGCGCCGAGTACGATGGCGACGGGAACCACGAATTGTGCGACGGCGGCACCGAGGTTACCGCCCGCGGCGTTGAGGCCCAGGGCCCAGCCCTTCTCGCGGGCCGGGTAGAAGAACGTGATGTTCGCCATCGAGCTGGCGAAGTTGCCTCCACCGAAGCCCGCGAGGGCAGCTACGGCGAGCATGACGCCGAACGGGGTCTCCGGGTTCGAGACACAGACAGCGAGCCCGATGGACGGGATCAGCAGCAGTAGCGCTGAGGCGATGGTCCAGTTTCGGCCGCCGAACTTCGGGACCATGAAGGTGTAGGGAATGCGGAGCGTCGCGCCCACGAGGGCCGGCATGGAGATGAGCCAGAAGAGCTCTGAGGTCGAGAACGTGAAGCCTGCTGCGGGCAGGTACACGACGGAGATGGACCACAGCTGCCAGACCACGAAACCCAGGAACTCGCAGGCGATGGACCACTGGAGGTTGCGTTTCGCGATGGACTTGCCGACGCTGTTCCACTGTGTGGTGTCCTCGGCGTCCCAGTTGTCGATCCAGCGGCCGGGCCGGTGGACCAGGGGTGGGGCGCTCGCGGCGGGAGGTGCGGTCAGGGCGGGGGATGCTGCTTCGTCGATGCTCACTCGGGGCCTCCAGGGTGGGTGCTTTTCCCCGAGGCTAGTGAGTGCGCGTTTCCGGTCCTCGCGCGTGGCGTGAACGCTCGATGACGATCACCTATCAGCGGCAGCGGCAGGATGTGAGAACGTCAGGCAGCGATGGCAGCAGCCGGATTGCCCGGCACGGGAGTACCCCGCCTGCCGGGGCCGGCGTCCCTACGAGACGAGAGTGAGCGCCGGGCTCCCGGAGTGCCCCGTGGAAGCATGGTGCCGCTGCGGAGTCAGTGCAGCACCGAGGGTCGACAGGTACTCGGCCCGTCGCCTGGGCGAGATCCGCGAGACAGGAGCGGCCACGGCAGTTGCCTCGTCCGCGTAGTGCGTCGCCAGACCGTCCTGCAGCAACCGGAGCGCCTCGGATTTCTGCTGCGACACGGCCGAGTGTGTGGTGCCGAGCTCCGCCGCCACCTCGGTCACGGAGCGGCCTTCGAAGAAGACCTGTTCGATGATGTGGCGCATGCGAGCGGGGAGATGGGTCACGGCCGCGCGGAGGTGGCGCACCTGCTCGTCGGCGAGGAGGGAGGCCTCGGGTAGCTCGTCGCGTGCCGGGACGATGTCGAGCACGGTCTCGTCGAGTGCCTGCACGGTGCGGCCGGCGTCGTCGAGCGCCAGGTGCACCTCCTTGCGGCTCACGCCGAGGGTCGCGGCGAGTTCATCGACGGTCGGGGTCCGGCCGAGGGAGGCGGCCAGGGTGTCCTGGGCAGCCAGGGTGTCGCCGATGCGGCGCCGGACCGAGCGCGGCGCCCAATCGTTCGACCGCAGCTCGTCGGCGAAAGCACCGGTGATGCGCCGCCGCGCGTAGGCGCCGAACGGCACGCCGAGCGAGGGGTCGAACGACGTTGCCGACGTGATGAGCGCGATGGCTCCTACCGAGGCGAGATCGTCGCGTGAGAGGTGCGTGGCGCGGGCGCACAGGGTCGAGACGAGATAACCGACCAATGGCAGGTTCTCGACGATGAGTTCTTCACGGTCACGTGGATGCATGAGCAAGCTCCCCAGCTGGCTTGGAATCAGGGCGGCGGCCCAGGAATACCAGCTGACTGGTCGCTCTGTGCTGCCCAACTACGCCGACGCTAACAGCGCTCGTTCCCCGGAACTGTCGGCTTGCGCCGATCCTGCCCTTTTCTTGAGAAAGCCCGCCGATTGTTCAGGAACCGCGCCTCCTGGCCCATCCGGTCGGCCACCGAACTGCTGCCGGCACCCGACAGCGGGACCACCGTGAGGTCGATCAGTATGACGGCGCGGCGGGGATGCCGTAGTACTCCTCGAGGGTCTGTGTTCCAGCCGCCTTCATCGCCCGGGACACTTCCGTTCCCACGTACCGGAAATGCCACGACTCGGCGGAGAATCCGGTGATCTCGTGGGATCCGAGAGGGTACCTCAGGATGAAACCGAACTCTGCGGCGTTGGTCGCAGCCCATCGCGCAGCAGTCGTGTCGCGGAAACACAGCACCAGGGTGCACGCGCCGTCGGACTGGGCGATGTCAAGCGCCAGGCCCGTCTGGTGTTCCGAGAAGCCGGGGCGTGCCGACACTGCGTCCGCGCCCTCCGCGCCGCCGTACTGGCCCACCCAGTGGGCGTACGTGGATGCCTGGTCCGCGAAGGAGCGGTATCCGCTGACCAGGACCAGCCCCACGCCCTCGTCCGCTGCGGCGGCGAACATCGCCTCGACGGCCGCTGCTGTGTCGGGCCGCAGGAGCGCGTTCTCGGCCGACGCCGCGACCGCGGGTCGACGCAGGCCGGTGGGGGCGAAGTCGAGGGGCTCGAGCGGTCGGCGCTTGTTGACGACGACGTCGAGGGCCCCCGGATCCGCGTGGAGCGAGAGCCCGCCCGGCGGAGCAGCCGCCGCCACCGCGACAGGCTCCCGCTGCAGGGGTGCGGGCAGGTCCCCGGTGCCGGATGGGGCGCTCGAAGCCGGCGCGGCGTCGCCACCGGACGGCCCGGCCGGAGCGGACGCGGAGTCGCCCGGGCCTGATGCCGAGCAGGCTGAGAGGCCCACGACCAGCAGCGCCGCGACCGTACCGGACAGGAGCCGCACCGTCAGGTCTTCCGGAGGAGCATGCGCCGGATCGAGTGGTCCGAATCCTTCGTGAGGACGAGTTGCGCCCGGCCGCGCGTCGGCAGCACGTTGGTCACGAGGTTCGGTTCATTGATGCGCTCCCAGATCCCCTTGGCCGTCTCCCGTGCCTCCTCGTCCGAGAGGTCGGCGTATCTGTGGAAGTAGGACTCCGGGTCGGCGAAGGCGCTCGACCGCAGGGACTGGAACCGGTGGATGTACCACTGCTCGATATGGGCGGTCTTGGCATCGACGTAGATGGAGAAGTCGAAGAAATCGCTCACCGCCAGTCCCGTGATGCCGTCCGGCCGGGGGCTCGCGGGTGCGAGGACGTTCAGACCCTCCACGATGAGGACATCAGGCCGCCGGACGACGACCTCCCGGCCCGGCACGATGTCGTAGGTGAGGTGCGAGTACCAGGGCGCGCGGACCTCGGCGGCCCCGCTCTTGACCTCGCTGACGAAGCGCAGCAGTCGGCGCCGGTCGTAGGACTCGGGGAACCCCTTGCGCTGCATCAGGCCCCGCCGCTCGAGTTCCTCGTTGGGGTAGAGGAAGCCGTCCGTGGTGACGAGCTCCACATTCGGGGTGTCGGGCCAGCGCCGCAGCAGGTCGCGGAGCACCCTCGCCGTCGTCGACTTGCCCACCGCCACCGAGCCGGCGACGCCGATGACGAAGGGCGTCCGCGTGGTCGATTCACCGAGGAAGGTGTTGGTGGCTGCGTGGAGCTGCCCGGCAGCCGCGGTGTACAGATTGAGCAGGCGGGACAGGGGGAGGTAGACCTCGCGCACCTCGTCCAGGTTGAGGGCGTCACCCAGGCCGCGGAGGCGCTGGATGTCCTGGATGGTCAACGGGCTCTTGATCTCGTGCGAGAGCCGGGACCACATCTGGCGGTCCAGCTCCACGAACGGTGTGAAGGATTCGGCACTGGTGGCGTGCTGCGTCCCCGTGCTCCTGTCATTCACCCGTCGATTCTGCCCGGTGCCCTGCGCATTAACAAACACGGCCGACGGTACGCTTGATGCCATGTGTGGAATCGTGGGATATGTGGGCCGGGACAACGGCCAGGGTTCATCGGCGCTCGATGCGGTCGCCCCGGCATTCGAGCAGGAGCCGGTCGAAGCGCAGCACGGCGCGCTCGACGTGGTCATGGAGGGCCTCAGGCGCCTCGAGTACCGCGGCTACGACTCCGCCGGGGTGGCGGTGATCACGCCCAACGGTATCGAGTCACGCAAGAAGGCGGGCAAGCTCAGCAACCTCGTCGACGAGCTGGCCGCAGCGCCCCTGCCGCGCTCGCTGACGGGCATCGGCCACACCCGCTGGGCGACCCATGGCGGACCCACCGACCAGAACGCACACCCGCACCTGGCCGACGGCGGCAGGTTGGCCCTGATCCACAACGGGATCATCGAGAACTACGCGGAGCTCAAGGCCGAGCTCACGGGGGACGGGCTGACCTTCCTCTCGGACACCGACACCGAGGTGGCGGCCGGACTGGTCGGTCAGCTGTACCGCGCCCTCGTCGAGAGCGGGACCGAGGGTGACCTGCTGACCCTCGCGTTGCAGCAGGCCTGCCAGCGCCTCGAAGGCGCCTTCACCCTCCTCGCCATCCACCAGGACCAGCCGGGCGTCGTCGTCGCCGGACGCCGCAACTCGCCGCTCGTCGTAGGCCTCGGTGACGGCGAGAACTTCCTCGGTTCGGACGTCTCGGGGTTCATCGACTTCACGCGCCGTGCCGTCGAACTCGGGCAGGACCAGATCGTCACCATCACGCCCGACGACGTCTCCATCACCGACTTCTTCGGTGCGCCCGCCGAGGGGACGGAGTTCCACGTCAGCTGGGACGCCGCCGCCGCCGAGAAGGGCGGCTTCGATTCCTTCATGGAGAAGGAGATCCACGACCAGCCGGACGCCGTCGGCCAGACGCTCCTCGGCCGCTCCGACCCGGCCGGCAACCTCGTGCTCGACGAGCTGCGCATCGACGAGTCGATCCTGCGCTCCGTCGACAAGATCGTGGTGCTGGCCTGCGGGACGTCCGCGTACGCCGGGCAGGTGGCCAAGTACGCCATCGAGCACTGGTGCCGTATCCCCACCGAGGTGGAGCTCTCCCACGAATTCCGCTACCGGGACCCGATCGTGAACGAGAAGACGCTCGTCGTCGCCATCTCGCAGTCGGGGGAGACCATGGACACCCTGATGGCCGTCCGGTACGCCCGCGAGCAGGGCGCCAAGGTCGTGGCGATCTGCAACACCAACGGATCCACCATCCCGCGCGAATCGGACGCCGTGCTCTACACGCACGCCGGACCCGAGATCGCCGTCGCCTCGACCAAGGCCTTCCTCGCCCAGATCACCGCCGCCTATCTGCTGGGCCTGTACCTCGCCCAGCTGCGCGGCAACAAGTACCGCGACGAGATCGCCGACGTCCTGGCGGACCTCTCGGAGATCCCGGCCAAGATCCAGGCCATCCTCGACGACGCCGACAAGATCAAGCAGCTCGGTGCGGACATGTCCAACGCCAAGTCCGTCCTCTTCCTCGGCCGCCACGTGGGCTTCCCCGTGGCCATGGAGGGAGCGCTCAAGCTGAAGGAACTGGCGTACATCCATGCGGAGGGCTTCGCCGCGGGCGAGCTCAAGCACGGTCCGATCGCCCTGATCGAGGAGGGCCAGCCCGTCGTGGTCGTCATGCCGTCCCCGAGTGCCCGCGACTCGCTGCACGCCAAGGTGGTCTCGAACGTGCAGGAGATCCGCGCACGCGGTGCCGTCACGATCGTCATCGCCGAAGAGGGGGACACCTCGGTCGAGGGGTACTCGGAGCACGTGTTCTACGTACCCGCGTCGCCCACGCTCCTCGCCCCCCTGCTGACCACCGTCCCGCTGCAGATCTTCGCCCTCGCGCTTGCGAGCGCGAAGGGCTACGACGTCGACCAGCCACGCAACCTGGCGAAGTCGGTGACGGTTGAGTAGTGGCGTCCGG
>JASLAA010000108.1 GCA_030147325.1 Arthrobacter sp.
GATGGTCATGGTGTCCTTTCGGGGAACGAACCTGGTTCCGAGTACATCAGGTGCCGGGCGGAAGCGCGAGGACGACGGTGCCGGTCGTTTACGAAACGTTCTAGGATCCGCGGACCCTCTGCCTAGTGTGGGTGCTGCACATCACGAAACCGTTTACGTAAACCGTTTGCGCTCATCCGGGGAAGGAGGACCATGGCAACGATCAGGGACGTCGCGAAGCACGCCGGCGTGTCTCCGGCCACGGTCTCCCGGGTCGTCAACGGTCTCGTGGGCTACTCCGAGGAGACGCGGCAGCGCGTCGAGGAAGCCGTCGTCCACCTCAACTACGAGACCGATTTCCTCGCTCGCGGGCTGAAGACCCGGCAGACCTCGGTCATCGGACTCCTCGCCCCCATGGTGTCCGACGCCCTCGCCTCACAGGTCATGCGCGGTGTCGAGGAAGCCGCCCGCGAGCGCGGGTACGCTGTCATGCTCGGGCGGACCGGGTCACAGTCGGTCTTCATCGACGGCTACCTGCGCACGCTTCGCACCTACCGGGCGGCGGGTGTCATCCTGATCTCCGCCGTCATCACGCAGGAGATGCGGCAACTCCTCGGCCCGAACGTTCCGATCATCTCGGTGGCGATCAGCGACAAGTCGGGTTCCCCCAGCGTCTCGATCGACGACGAGCGCGCAGCCTACGACGCCACGCGGTATCTGTTGTCACTGGGGCACCAGCGCATCGGCCTGCTCGCCGGGGATCCGACCTCGGTCTTCGTCGCTCAGCCACGGCAGCGTGGTTACGAAAGGGCTATGGCGGAGGCCGGTCGGAAGACCGTCGTCGCGCATGGAACGTTCTTCTATGACAGCGGCGCTCCCGGCCTCGACGACCTGCTCGGGCAGGAACCCGACCTCACCGCCGTCTTCGCCGTCAGCGACGAGATGGCCGCTGCCGTCGTGAACGAGCTGCAGGAGCGCGGGCGCCGCGTCCCGGAGGACGTCTCGGTGCTCGGGTTCGACAACACTTCGACGTCCCAGCACGTCCATCCGCCGCTCAGTACCGTCGCCCAGCCCCTCGAGGACATGGGCAAGACGGCGGTCAGGAAGCTACTGCGCGCCCGGGACCTCGGGCCGCGCATCGTGCCGCACTCCATCATCGCCCGCGGCTCCACCAGTCCACCCCACCCGTAACACCCGTCCAGACCCACGCAACACACCACTCGCAAGGAGCACACACTATGAGGCAACGACGCCACTCCCGGCAGATCCTCCTCGGGACAGCAGCACTCACCATCTCCGCCCTCGCCCTCACCGGATGCGGCGGAGGCGGCGGCAACACCAGTAGCGAAGCGGAACCGCAGCAGGACGCAGCCGCCGCGTTCGAGGGCCGAGGGCCCATCAACTACGTCTCGTCGCGCGACGCCTCCGGTGCCGCGCAGGACAGCATCGACAAGTGGAACGCAGAGCACCCGGACGAGCAGGTGACCTTCATCGAGCTGCCCGATTCCGCGGACCAGCAGAGGCAGCAGCTGGTGCAGAACGCCCAGATCGAGTCCGAGACGTTCAGCGTCCTGAACCTCGACGTCGTCTGGACCTCGGAGTTCGCATCAAACCGCTGGATCATGCCGCTCCCCGAGGACGCCCTGCCGACGGACGAGATGATCCCGGCCACGGTGAACGCCGCAAGCTACCGCGACACCCTCTACGGCGCCCCGTACTACACCGACGGCGCGCTGCTCTACCACCGCTCCGATCTTCTGCAGGCGGCGGGCGTCGATAGCCCTCCATCCAATTGGGAGGAGATGACCGCGGCCTGCGAGAATGTCCTCGCCCTTCCCGAAGCCGCCGGCATGTCCTGCTACGCCGGTCAGTTCGACAAGAACGAGGCCCTGACGGTCAACTTCACCGAGGCCGTCGGTTCTGCAGGCGGCCAGGTGTTCGACGCCGAGGGCAACCCGACCGTGGACACTCCCGAAGCCCTCGCCGGCCTCACTCAGCTCACCGATGCCTTCGATGAGGGCCTCGTCCCCAGTGACGCCATCACCTACATCGAGGAGCAGGGCCGCCGCGCCTTCCAGGAGGGCAAGCTGGTCTTCCTGCGCAACTGGCCCTTCGTCTACTCGTCGCTGAACGCGACGGATGGCTCAAGCGCCGTCGTCGGGAAGTTCGGTATCAGCGCCGTCCCCGGCATCGGGGACAACCCGGGCGTCTCGACGCTCGGTGGCAGGAACCTCGCGGTCTCGCCGTTCACTGCGAACAAGGCCACGGCTCTGGACTTCATCACGTTCTTCACCAGCGAGGAGGAGTCGCAAGCGCGCCTGGACAAGAGCTCCCGCGCTCCCGTTTACCCCACGCTCCTCGAGGACCCCGCCGTCGTCGAGAAGCGACCGTTCTACCCAACGCTCCTCGAATCGCTCGAGAACGCGCAACCGCGTCCGAAGGTCGTCCAGTACGGAGCGACGACGACGGCTATCCAGGAGGAGGCCTACGCTGCCCTGACCGGGGAGAAGGACCCCGAGACGGCACTCTCCGACATGCAGGCGAAGCTAGAAGAGCTCTCCGCCGAATAGGCGACTCAGTGGCCGTCGGCGCCCCTGCCGACGGCCACTGTGCCCCTCGTTCCCAGAACCACCCCCAGTGAGGACCCCATGAGTACCAGTACCCCGGCGCGCCCGCGCCCGCATGCTCCGGGCAGCCAGCCCCCCGGCAAGCGAAAGCCCGGCAGGCGCACCCCCGGTGAGGGGCGGATGGCGGCAATGCTGCTCTCCCCCACCCTCCTGGTGCTGGCGCTGGTCATCGCCTATCCCCTCGTCTCAGCCCTCTACCAGTCGCTGTTCCGGGAGGAGTCCGGGCTCGACGAGAACGGCTTCGTGGCCGAAGGCGAGACCTTCGTCGGGCTGTCCAACTACACGAATTTGCTGGCTGGTGAGTCGGGCGCACGATTCCTCAACGCCCTCGCCAACACCACGTTCTTCACCGTCACGACGGTCGCCCTGGAGACCGTCCTGGGGCTGTGCCTCGCCCTGGCCATGAACCGCGCCTTCAAGGGCCGAGGCTTCCTGCGCGCCAGCATCCTGATCCCCTGGGCCATCCCCACCGCCGTTTCAGGCCTGCTCTGGCGCTGGATCTTCCAATCCGACGGCATCGCGAACAACCTCATCGGCAGCGAGATCCTGTGGACTGCAGAGGGCTTTCAGGCGAAGGCCGCCGTCATCATCGCCGAAGTCTGGAAGACCGCACCGTTCATCGGGCTGCTCGTCCTGGCCGGCATGCAGGTTATTCCCGAAGAGGTGTACGAGGCCGCGCGCATCGACGGGGCGGGCTGGTGGCGCCAGCTCGGCTCCATCACGCTCCCCCTCGTGAAGCCGACACTGCTGGTCGCAGTCCTCTTCCGTCTGCTGGACGCGCTGCGCATGTTCGATCTGCCGTTCGTACTGATCGGTCCCGGCAAGCGGTCCGTGGAGACGCTCTCCATGCTCGCCTGGGACGAATCGAACCAGCTTCGCTACGGC
>JASLAA010000110.1 GCA_030147325.1 Arthrobacter sp.
CCCGGGCGGCGGTGCTGCCACCGGCGAGACGGAGCGAGACGATCCCGCCGAAGCCCGACATCTGCCTCGCCGCGAGAGCGTGACCCGGGTGTTCGGGAAGCCCGGGATACAGCACCTCGGCGATGCCGGGCTGGCCCCGGAGCCATTCGGCGAGCGCCTGCGCATTCGACGTGTGCCGCTCCATGCGCAGGCCGAGCGTCTTCAGTCCGCGAGCGGCCAAGAAGCAGTCCTGTGGCCCTGCCACCGCGCCGCCCGCGAACTGCTGGTAGCCGACGGCCTCGGCGAGTGTCCTGTCGCGGAAGAAGCGGTCCCTGACGACGACCGCCCCGCCCAGTACATCCGAGTGACCCCCGATGTACTTGGTGGTCGAATGGACCACCACGTCCGCTCCGAGATCCAGGGGACGTTGCAGGTAGGGCGAGGCGAAGGTGTTGTCGACGACCAGGAGGGCGCCTGCGCCCTGCGCGACCTTCGCCCAACCCGCGAGGTCGGCGATGCCCAGGAGCGGGTTCGACGGCGTCTCCACCCACAGCACCGCGGTGGTGCCCGGCCTGACCGCCGCGGCCACCGCAGCCAGATCCGTGATGTCGACGGCCGTGTTCCGCACGCCCCACGGTCCGAGGAGATCGTTGATCAACCGGTTGGTTCCCCCGTAACCGTCCGCGCCGAGCACGATGTGGTCGCCGGGCTTCAGCAGCGCCCTCAGCAGGGCGTCCTCCGCGGCCAGACCGGACGCGAAGGCGAATCCCGCCGCCCCGTGCTCGAGTGCTGCGAGCTGTGCCTCGAATCCGTTCCGGGTCGGGTTGGAACCCCGGCTGTACTCGTGGCCCGCCCGCAGCACATTGATCCCGTCCTGGATGAACGTGGAGGTCTGGTAGATCGGGGGGATCACCGCACCGGTCAGCGGATCCGGCTCCTGCCCCGCATGGACCGCCGTCGTGTTGAATCCTCCATAGGGGCCCATGTCAGCCGCCTCCTACCGGGACGGCACCGACGACGCGTGTCTCCGCAGCCCGCGCTCCTGCCAGCGGGGCCAGAGCCCGCGCCAAGTCGGCGACGAGGTCCACCGCTGCCTCCAGCCCGACCGAGAGCCTGATCGTGGCCTCGGTGATCCCAGCGGTGGCGCGCTGCTCCCGGGTGAGCCGGCAGTGCGTCATCGCCGCCGGGTGGGCCACCAGTGAGCGGGTGTCCCCCACGTTGGCGACCAGTTTGAAGAGCCGCAGCCTGTCGATGAAGGGGCCCACCTCCGCCGGATCGGCGGCGAGGTCGAAGGAGAACACACTGCCGGCCCCGAGCGGGAAGTCCCTCGCCGCCAGGCCCGCCTGTGGATGACCCGGCACCGACGGGTGGTGGACCGCGGCGACGGCCGGATGACCCGACAGGAACAGGATCACGTCCCGGGCGTTCTCCCCGTGGCGGGCGATCCGGATATCCAGGGTCTCCAGTCCCTGCAGGATCTGGGCCGCACTGGTGGGCGCGAGGGAGGGGCCGAGATCGTGGAGGTACTTGCTGCGGGCCAGGGCGAGGTAGGAGCCATGGCCATGCCGTTCCCACAGGACCTCCCCGCCGTAGCGGCGCTTCGGTCGGGTGAGCTGCGGCCACCGGTCCGGAGAGGCGGCGAAGTCGAACCGGCCGCCGTCCACCACGGCACCCGCAAGGGTGGTCCCGTGCCCTCCGAGGAACTTGGTGGCCGAGTACACCACGACGTCGGCACCATGATCCAACGGTCGGTACAGCACGGGAGTAGCCAGGGTGTTGTCGACCACCAGCGGGATGCCTGCGGCGTGTGCGACCGCCGCGATCGCCGGAAGATCCTGCAGCGTGGCCAGCGGATTGCCGATCGACTCCGTCAGGAACACCCGCGTCCGTGGACGCACTGCCGACGCCCAGGCGTCGATCGACCCGGGATCCACGAAGGACACCTCGATCCCGAAATCCTCGAAGGTGTCCGTCAGCAGATCGACTGTTCCCCCGTACAGTTTCGAGGAGGCGACGATGTGCTGGCCGCTGCGGACCAGCGACAGGAGGGCGATGGCGACGGCGGCCTGCCCGGTCGCCGTCGCCAGGGCGCCCACTCCGCCATCGAGCGCGGCGATGCGCTGCTCGAGCACGGCGACGGTCGGGTTGCCCGTGCGCGTGTAGGTGAAACCCGGCTGCTTCAGCGCGAACATGCGGCGGGCCGAGGCGTAGTCGGGGAACTCGTACGCCGCGGTCTGGTAGATCGGTACCGCCACCGGATGATAGGGCTGCAGCGGTTCATAGCCTGCATGGATCTGGGAGGTGGCCGTACAGCCAGCGTCACCGGTACTCATGAGGTTGCTCCTTCGTCGACGGTCGTTCCGTGGTCGTGATGGACGTGTCCGGGCAGCACCACTCGTAGGGCACTGCCCGGAACCGCTCGTCCTGTGGGGGATGGTGTCGCGCCGAGCGTCAGGAGCGGACGAGGACCGTCCCGGCGTGCTGCACCGCGTCGCTCGCGCGCGCGGCCTTCGTCGCGGCAACGAGGTTGCGCAGGGATTCGACGGTCTCCCCGTACCCCCGGGTCTTCAGCCCGCAGTCCGGGTTGATCCACAGCTGCGGTGCGGGAAGCGCTGCCAGCGCCGTTCGGATGAGGCCGCTGATCTCGCCCTCGGACGGAACGCGCGGCGAGTGGATGTCGTACACCCCTGGACCGATCCCGCGCGAATACCCGAACTCCGCCAGGTCCGCCACCACCTCGAGTCTCGACCGTGCCGCCTCGATGCTGGTGACGTCCGCGTCCAGTCCGTCGATGGCCGAGATGACCTCGCCGAACTCGGAGTAGCAGAGGTGGGTGTGGATCTGGGTCCCGTCGGCGGCCCCGGCGGTCGCCAGCCGGAACGCGCGCACCGACCAGTCGAGATAGGCTGCCTGGTCCTCCGCACGCAGCGGCAGCAGTTCACGCAGGGCCGGCTCGTCCACCTGCACGATCGCGGTGCCGGCGGCCTCCAGGTCGGCGATCTCGTCCCGCAGGGCGAGCGCGACCTGCTGGGCGGTGCTGCTCAGCGGCTGGTCGTCCCGGACGAAGGACCAGGCGAGGATCGTGACCGGGCCCGTCAGCATCCCCTTGAGCGGCCGGTCTGTCAGTGACTGCGCGAAGCTGATCCAGGGGACCGTGAACGCCCTCGGACGCGAGACGTCACCCCAGAGGATGGACGGGCGCGTGCAGCGCGAGCCGTAGGACTGGACCCAGCCCTGATCCGTGACCGCGAACCCGTCCAGGTTCTCCGCGAAGTACTGGACCATGTCGTTGCGCTCCGGCTCCCCGTGCACCAGCACATCGAGTCCGAGATCCTCCTGGAGGCGCACCACCCGGGTGATCTCCTGCTGCAGGAACAGCTCGTACTCGGCCTGGGAGATGCTGCCGCTGCGGGCCGCTGCTCGGGCGGTCCGTACCTCCCCGGTCTGCGGGAACGAACCGATGGTGGTGGTCGGCAGCAACGGCAGACCCAGGCGGTGCTGCTGCAGCTCGGCACGCTGCCGGGCGGGGCCGCGGGTGAACGCCTGCTCGCTCAGGCCGTCGATACGCGCGCGGACACGGGGCACCGCCACACCGTCGAAGAGCGCCCGGTCCCGCAGCACGGCGTCCGCGGCATCGACCTCCGCGGCCACGGCGGCCCGCCCCTCGGCCAGGCCGCGGGCCAGGACCACCGCTTCCTCCACCTTCTGGTCGGCGAAGGACAGCCAGGCCGGCAGGTGCCCGGGCAACGCCGTCTCGGCCTGCACGTCGTACGGCACGTGCAGCAGTGACGTCGAGGTCGCGGTGGTGACCTGCGCGGCCGTCGTCGACCGTAGCTCCTCCAGCAGGTCGAGCGAGACCCGGAGGTCATTGCGCCACACGTTGCGGCCATCCACCACTCCGGCGACCAGTCGGGTGCCGGCCAGTGCCCGAAGTGACTCGACGGAGGGCCGGGTCCCACGGACCAGGTCCGCGTGCACCGCTTCCACTCCCGCACCGGCGAGCACCGACAAGGCCTGGCCGGGCTTCGTGGGGTCACCTGCGGTGCCGTACCCGGTGGTGACCAGCAGGGCCGGGCGCCCTGCTACGGCGCCCAGTTCCCGGTACACCCGCTCCACCAGCCCGCCCGGTGCTGCCAGCTCCCCGCCGCGGTCGCCCACGAGGCCCGGTTCGTCGAGCTGGACCCACTCGGCGCCGGCTTCCCGCAGCGACACGATGATGCCCGCGTAGGCGGCCACGGCGTCGTCGATCCTGGACAGCGGGTCGAATCCTTCGGGCGCTCCCTCCTCGGCCTTCGCCAACAGGAGGTAGGTCACGGGGCCGACGAGCACGGGACGCAGCACCGCACCCCGCTCCCGCTGACGCCGGATGATCGCCGTGAGTCGGTGAGCCACCGGAGCGAAGGTCGTCCCTTCGCCGATCTCCGGGACGAGGTAGTGGTAGTTCGTGTCGAACCATTTGGTCAGCTCCAGCGGTGGACGGTCGCCGTCGCCCCGCGCGAGCGTGAAGTAGGCGGCATCATCCAGGGAACCGTCCGCACCTGCCAGGTCCTCGAACCGGGCGGGCAGCGCGCCGAGCGCCGCCGTGGCGTCCAGGACCTGGTCGTAGAGCGCGAAATCCGCCGGGATCGAGGAATCGCCGGCCTTCAGACCGAGTTCCACCAGGCGTGCGACAGTGCGGTCCTGCAGCTGCTCCGCCGCGCTCTGCAGTCCTACCTCGTCCAGGGCGCCGGCCCAGTGCGCTTCCAGGGCCTTCTTCAGCTCCCGGCCCGGACCGATGCGCGGGTAGCCGAGAATCGTGGCGGCGGGGAAGGTGGTGTGGGTGGTCAAGGTGTTCTCCTTCGGAAGGGGTGTCAGGTATCGGTGTCGGGCGTCCCGGCTCATGCCGGCACGGCGCCCGCGAGCGTGCGGGCAGCGGGTAGGTCGAGTGTCTCGATGAGCTCGATGGAGGCCCGGTGGTCGTTGAAGGTGTACAGGTGGAGGCCGGGCGCGTCGGCCTCCAGCGCCTGCCGGGCCAGCAGGGCGGCTGCCTGCACCCCGATGCATCGGCGCTCGGCGTCGCCGGAGGCCGTCTCCAGGCGGTGCAGCAGAGCGGTGTCGGGCCGGACCCCCGTCATCACGGCGAGCCGCTGCAGGCGCCCGATGCTGCCCATGGGCATGACTCCCGGGATGATCGGGATCGTGACTCCGGCAGCTCGGGCCGCCGTCACCAGGCGGACATAGTGGAGATGGTCGAAGTAGACCTGGGTGATGGCGAAATCAGCCCCGCAGCGCTGCTTCGAAACGAGCACCTCGACGTCGTGCAGGAAGGACGGCGACTCAGGGTGCCTGTTCGGGTAGGCGGCGACACCCACCGCCAGCCTGCCGCCGGCCAGGGAGGCCCCGTGCCGCGTCTCGACCTCGCGGATGAGCCCGACCAGATCCTGGGCGAACGGCAGTTCTTCGTCGGCGGGCCCGGGTTCCTGCGGCAGGTCCCCCCGCAGGGCCAGCAGGCCCCGGACGCCGAGCCCGACGAACTGCCGCACCAGGAGATCGAGGCTCTCCCGGGTCTCCCCGACGCAGGTCAGGTGTGCCAGCGGACGCAGCCGGGTGTCACGGACCAGGTGTTCGATCAGTTCGACCGATGCCCTGCGACGCGCCGGGGTACCGCTGTAGGTCACCGAGACGTAGTCGGGTCGGGTCGTCGCCAGTTCGGCGACCGTCCGCAGCACCGCCTCGGCGCTTGCCGGGGTGGCCGGCGGGTACAGCTCGTAGGACAGCGACGGCGGTACCACCGCTCGTTCGTACACAGTCATTTCCACTCCTCGGACGGCCGAGGGAGCATCAGTGGGCACCGGGAAACGGGCAGCGCTCGAACAGGGAGCGCGCCGGAACGCCGGTGACAGCTGAAGTGTCTCCATCGGTTCTGGCAGTAGCACCGCTTCCGCTGCGCCCCGGAGGAGGCATGGAATGGTTGCTGCGGCGTCAACAAGCCAGATCTCTCGGCCGCTCTTGATGGTTGTGGCTTCACCGTACGCAGCACCGCGTTCCCGGGCCACACCGTGCACCTTCAAGGCGCTCCATGACGTTTTCGTACGCCGTCGGCGTCACAATGCAGCGGCGGTACGTCACGGGAGGACTCCGTGGGGCGGTTCCGTCGTGCAGGCCACCGGTCCGTGAAGCCGCATGACCGCGAACTGTTGATGTAGCCCGGAGGCGCGTGGTTATATGACAGCAGCTTCAAGAACTGTGACCGCGAAGCTCCGACTTGGTCACATACCAACCCCGCGCTCATAGGGTGGTTCGGATGACGAAGCGGCCCGCATTCGCTCCTCGTGAGTACCTGGTGCGGGCAAGAGCTCGCGAAAGGACACGGCCAGGCGCCGTCCACCCATGAACACCATCTCCGACGCAGGGGCTCGCCCCCAGATCCCCATGGTCGCCCTCAGCATCCAGGACTACGAGGTGCTGACCGCTCCTCGGGAAGCGTTCGTGGCGTTCCTCCTCGGCCCCACCCCGGGTGGAGGAACACCAGCGGGACGAGGCCCGCGCTCGTCGGGAACCTGACGTATGGCGCCTGCGAGCGGCCTCCTCCTCGATACCGACGTCGTCGCGGAGCTGCGAGGCCCCAGCCCCCATCCCGTGGTTGCCGAGTTCCTGCGCCGGCGCCGCCACTTCCGCATCTTCGTGTCGGTGCTGACCATCGGTGAGTTGCATCTGCTGAGTCGGCAGAACGAGCACTTCCAGGAGATGGATGCCTGGCTCGACGAGTTCAAGGACCGGTTCCGCCCCAACATCCTGCCTGTCGACGTCGACGTCGCTGCCGCCTGGGGGCCGCTGTCCGGGGACCCCGCGGTCGCTGCGATCGACTCGCTGATCGCCGCGACCGCCCTCCACAAGGGGCTCTGTGTCGTCTCGGGGAACGCGGAGGCCTACCGCAGGCTCGAGGTACCGGCCCTGAACCCCTGGTCGGAGGGGATCGCTTCTCCGACGCCCGCCGGGTGAAGATGGTCCCGGCAGCCCCCACGCGCACAGCGAACAGTTCCCGCCTCCGCTGAACCGGGTCGCGCGATCGGGGACAATGGAGACGTGGCCCTGTTAACCGAATCCCCCGTCCTCGACGCCGACGCCGTCCGCCGTGAGGCCGGACGCCGTCGTACCTTCGCCGTCATCTCCCACCCCGACGCCGGGAAGTCGACCCTCACCGAAGCACTTGCGCTCCTCGCCCGCGCCATCCAGGACGCCGGCGTCACGCACGGCAAGTCGAGCCGTCACGCCACCGTCTCCGACTGGATGGGTATCGAGCAGGAGCGCGGCATCTCCATCAGTTCGGCCGCCCTGCAGCTGACCTACCGCGACACCGTCCTGAACGTCGTCGACACCCCGGGCCACGCCGACTTCTCCGAGGACACGTACCGGGTCCTCGCCGCCGTCGACTCCGCCGTCATGCTCATCGATGCCGCCAAGGGTTTCGAACCGCAGACCGTGAAGCTGCTGGCCGTGTGCAAGGCGCGCAACATCCCGATCATCACCGTGATCAACAAGTGGGACCGCCCGGGCCTGGACGCCCTCGGCCTGATCGACGACGTCGGCGAGCGCACCGGTATGACGCCGGTTCCGCTGACCTGGCCGGCAGGCATCGCCGGCGATTTCCGGGGACTGCTGGATCTGAGGGCGGAGCGGGCCATCGCGCTGCAGGCCGTCGAGGCAGGAGCGCAGGCCGCGGAGGAGACCGACGTCGACATCGACGCCCTCGACCCCCGGGATGCCGGAGCATGGCTCGAGGCGCGGGAGGAGTCCGGGCTGGTCGAGTCCTCCAACGGCACCTTCGACCGGGAGGAGTTCGAAGCCGCCCGGCAGACGCCCGTGCTGTTCGCCGCCGCCGCCAAGAACTTCGGTGTCTCCCAGCTCCTCGACATCCTCGTGGACGTCGCGCCGTCGCCGTCGCCCCGGCCCTCGAAGGAGGACGAACCGAGGCCCATCGAGGCGCCCATGTCCGGCTTCGTCTTCAAGGTGCAGGCCGGCCAGGACAGCGCACACCGCGACCACATCGCCTACCTGCGGATCTGCTCGGGCACCTTCGAGCGCGGCATGGTGATCACGAACCAGCGCACCGGCAAGCCCTTCGCGACCAAGTACGCCCACCGGGTCCTCGGCCGCAGCCGCGAAGTGGTGGACACCGCCTGGCCCGGCGACGTCGTCGGACTGGTGAACGCGACGAGCCTCCGGGTGGGTGACAGCCTCTTCTCCGAGGGACCCGTCCAGTTCCCCGACATCCCCCGCTTCTCGCCCGAGCTGTTCGTCGTCGCCCGCGCGAAGGATCCGGGCCGCTACAAGCAGTTCCGCCGCGGCATCGAGCAGCTCGAGCACGAGGGCGTGGTCCAGGTGCTGCGCTCCGACCTCCGAGGTGACCAGGCCCCCGTCCTCGCCGCCGTCGGAGCGCTGCAGTTCGAGGTGGCCGCGCAGCGGCTCGGCACGGAGTTCAATGCCCCGACGTCGCTCGACCACCTCTCCTACACACTCGCCATGCGGGTCGCGCCGGAGAGTTCGGGCGTGCCCGAGTCCTTCCGCGGTGGCGAGATCATGTACCGGTCGGACGGCGAGATCGTTGCCGTCTTCGGTGACAAGTGGAAGGTGGGGCACTTCCGGAAGGACTACCCGGACGTCGTCCTGGAGCCGATCGGCGCCGCGGTCGACCAGTAGCCGGGGCGGGACCGTCAGTAGCTGCCGGACGCCCCGCCACCGCTGAAACCGCCACCGCCGTTGCTGGAGGAACCCGACGAGCCGTCGGCACCGCCCCCGGAGTAGAGCGCAGGATTCGCGACGTAGAGGGGCAGCCACACGGCCGGGTTGTCGACCGCGTCCTTGCCCCGGTGGCCGTAGCGGTACTTCCGATACGCCTCGCGCTGCTCCTCGCTGAAGCGGAGTTGCGGGTCCGCCTTCTCCGCCGCCCGCACTTCCGCCTCGGCCAGCCGACGGCGACGGCGGGAGTCCGCGACGATCCACCAGATGATGCCCCCGATCACGAGGACAACCGCGCTGAGGACCACCGTCAGGAGCACCCAGTCGAAGGGTTCCCGCTCGGGTTCCTGTCCCTGGGCGTAGAGGTAGATCCGGTCCACCGCCGCTGTCAGTCCCCGGGCGTAGTCCTCCTCGGCGAAAGCGGGCTCGAGGACGTCGCCGATGACTGCCTCCGCGTCGTCGTCCGAGAACTGCTCCCGCACCCCGTCCGCCGTCTCGATGCGGAGTTCCCGCTCGCCCGTGTCCGCCACGACCAGGACGCCATTGTCCGCCCCGTCGTCCCCGACACCCCAGGACGTCGCCACGTCGCGGGCGTAGTCCTCGATCGAGCCGCCGGCTCCGTCCACGGTGAGCACGGCGACCCGCGCCGCGTCGGTACCGGCGTTCCGGTCGTCGATGAGGGTGTTCAGCTCCTGCTCCTCGCCCGGCGACAGGACCCCGGCGGAGTCGAGTACATTGCCCGCCGCCGGAGGCTCGGGTGGCGCCGTCGTTCCGGTGCCGCCGCAGGCGGTCAGCGCCATCAGCAGGACGGCGGCGACCGCGGTGCTCCGTGCGGTCCTTCGGGTGCGCTTCACAGTATCCCCCTCGATCAGGCGCGACGACCGGATGCCCGTGGCGTAGGTGCGTCTCGGTCGAGGGCCGCCGTCCCGATCATTCTAGGCGGCGACCTCGCGACGGATGAGGCCCAGCCGATCCGCGGTCGGCTCAGCCGTCGAAGTGCGTCTGCGGGGGCTGCTGGCCGAGCGAGGAGACCACGGCCGCGGCTACGTCGGCGAGCTTCTTGTTCCGCCCACTCGAGGCGGCCTTCAGGATGGTCATCGCCGCGTCATGGCTGCACCGGTTCTGCCCCATGATGATGCCGGCCGCGACGTCGATGGTGGTCCGCGAGTTCATGGCGGCCTTGAGCTGCTCGCCGGTGTCGGCCAGGTGTGCGATGCGCACCGCCATCCGCAGGGACATCGACGCCTCCCGGGCCAGGTCCGCCGCGGCGGCGATGATGGCTTCGTCGAAGACATCGGGCTGCTCGGCATACAGGTTCAGCCCGGCCGCGGCGAGGCCGTCGAGGGGGATCGGCACCCCGAGAGCGGATCGGATGCCGTGCTCCGCGATGGCGTCCTTGTAGCCGCCGAAACGCGATTCGCTCCTGAAATCGGACACTATGTAGATCTGTCCTTCACGCGCCGAGCGCAGGCAGGGCCCGTCGTCGAACTGGTACTGCACCTCGTCCATGAGCAGCGCCTGCTCGCTGCTGCTCGCCACGCTGCCCTTGGCCCGGGGGCGCAGGAGGGTGATTCCGCAGAACACCGTCGCACTCTCGCTGGAGAGGGCGTTGGCGGCGAGCTTCGCCAGTCCATCGAGGAACTCGCTGATATCCGCACTGTCCAGCACCATGTCCTGGAGCATCCCCGGGAGGGACACCTCGCCGACGATCTGATCTTCTCCCACGTTCCTGCGCCTTCCGTCGGCAGTTGGATCCCCGGTAGGGGCCCGTGGTGCAACGTTACCGGCGGCTCCTCCTGCGGGGAAAGCGGGACATGCGTGACGACGAGGGGGACAATCGGCGTCCTCCAGGAGGAGACTGCACAGCAGTCTGCGGTCCCGCCCGTCCGTCAGCGCACGGGAGGGGCGATCAGGAAGCGCTACCGGCCGGGGTCAGCCCGCCCGAGCATGCCGCACCGGGCTCGCGGGTCTGCTCACCCTGGATGTACTTGTCCAGGAAGGTGGCCAGCCGGGAATCGTCCGCGGAGTCCATCGTCAACTGCAGGCCCCAGGCGCTGGCGACGATCGGCTCGTCGAGGTCGGGGTAGGGGCTGAGCAGCACGTAGGAACGGTCCCCGACGAGTTCGGTCAGCTTGTCGACCTCCTCCTGCCCGATCTCCGGATCGTAGGTGATCCAGACGGCTCCGTGCTCCATGGAGTGGACGGAGTTCTCGTTCGGCACGGCCTCGGTGTAGACGCCACAGTTGGTCCAGATGGGACTGTGGTCTCCGCCCACGGGCGGGGACTGCTCGTACTCGACAGGGGCGTCGACATGGTTGAACGTCACGTCCGGGAATTCCTGCACGCCCTCGATCGGCTGGGATGCGGCGGCCTCGCGGGCCCGGGTGTCCTGGACCTGGTTCACGATCACCAGCGTCACCGCCAGGATCACCGCTAGGATCACCGCGCCGATCCCTCCGAAGATCAGCGCGTTGCGCTTGCGTTCACCTGCCCGCTGCTGGGCTTGGATGGCAGCCAGGCGCGCTTGGCGATCCTGGTTCTCCTGTGACCGTTTCTTGTTCAACGACGATTCCTTCGATGATCGGGAGCTGCGGCGTTCGCCGCGGTTCGGGGTGGCGCCGGGAACCAATCTACCGGCGGCTGTGGTCAGTCCATGAACCGGCTCCTCGGCCGACGACACGGACCGGCGCTCAGAGGGCTTCCAGCATGCCCTCCATGAGGTCGATCTCCGCCTGCTGACCGGATTGGATCTTCTCGGCGAGGGCGCGGACCTGCTCCGTCTCGCCGAGTTCGGCCCCGGCTGCGGCCATGTCCACGCCCGCCTCGTGGTGGTTGATCATGAGCTCCAGGTAGAGGCGCTCGGCATCCTCTCCCTGGGCCGCGCGCAGTTCGTCGAGTTGCGCCGCGGTCGCCATCCCGGGCATGAGCCCCTCGGCCGTGAGCATCGAGCCGGGATCCTCCTCCGAGCCCATCATCATTCCGCCGTGGTCCCCGGAACCCGCTGTCATCCACTGCATCCGCGGTTGCGCGCTGCTCTGCGGCAACCCCCATTCCTCGAGCCACGCGTACATCTGGCCCGCCTGCTGTTGCTGGGTGAGTGCGATGTCGTAGGCGACCGCCCGGAGGGTCTCGTCGGTCGCCTGGTCCCGGACGATCATCGACATCTCGACGGCCTGGTGGTGGTGCACCTGCATGTCGCGGGCGAACCCGGCATCCGCGCCGGCGTTACCGGGATGGGAAGGGCCCGCAGAGACACGTCCGGCGGAGAACGCCAGGGCGAAGAGCGCCAGTACTGCGATCCCGGCGAGGATCAGGAGCGCTCGCTTCTGCCAGAGGGACAGCGAGAGGGTCATGGACGTCCTTGGGTGAGGTGGTGTGCCGGATAGCCAACGTACGCGACGCTGCTGGGCGTTCCCCGGGTGGCGGGAATACCCGGACGGGGCGGATGCTTATACCCCCCGAGGGTATACTCGAATCACGGAAGGAGCGAACTCATGACGGTCACGACGGAGAATTCGGCACCGCACGGCTACACAGCGGAGAAGGACGCCTACCTCAAGCGATTACGGCGCATCGAGGGCCAGGTGCGGGGCATTGCACGCATGGTCGAGGAGGACAAGTACTGCATCGACATCCTCACCCAGGTCGCCGCGGTCAACAAAGCCCTCCATGCGGTGTCCATGGGACTGCTGGAGGAGCACATCTCGCACTGCGTCGTCGGTGCCGCCCAGGAAGCCCAGCTGTCGGGGAACGACGACGGCATCCAGGAGAAGGTCCAGGAGGCGACGGCCGCGATCGGCCGCCTGCTCCGCTGAACAACCCCAACCATCAAGGAGATCATCATGAACATCACCACGATCAACATCACCGGCATGACCTGCGGCCACTGCGTCAGCGCCGTGAAGGGCGAACTGTCGGGACTCGCCACTGTCGAGGCCGTCGACGTCGACCTCGTCAACGGTGGCACGTCCACCGCCACCATCTCCTCCTCCGCACCCCTGGATGCCGCCTCGATCGACGAAGCCGTCGCCGAAGCCGGTTACACCGTGGTGCCAGCAGGTTCCTGACATGACCACGCATCAGCTCCCGACGGAGGACGAGCAGGAGCAGCGTGTCGTCGAGCTCTCGATCCAGGGAATGACCTGCGCGTCCTGCGTCGGCCGGGTGGAGCGCAAGCTCGGGAAGCTCGACGGTGTGGAGGCGAGCGTCAACCTGCCGTTGGAGAGCGCAGTCGTCCGCGTGCCCGCCTCCATCAGCGACCAGGACCTGATCGACACCGTGGTGGCCACCGGTTACGGCGCACACGTGGTGCACCCGGAGCACACCGACGGCGGGGAGCACGACCACACACCGTCCCTCCTGGGCGCGCGCCTGGTCCTCGCCGCAGTCCTGTCCGTGCCCGTGCTGCTCATCTCGATGGTGCCCGCCCTCCAGTTCCCGGACTGGGGCTGGGTGGTTCTCGCCCTGTCCCTGCCGGTGGTGACGTGGTCCGCCTGGCCCTTCCACCGCGCGGCAGCCATCAATGCCCGCCATCTGTCCTCCACCATGGACACCCTCGTGTCGATCGGCGTGACGGCAGCTTTCCTGTTCTCCGCCTGGCAACTCCTCGCGGACCCCGCCATGACACGGCACGCGGGCATGGCCGGCATGGACATGACGGAGCATTCGCTCTACTTCGAGGTGGCCGCGGTCGTCGTGACCTTCCTGCTGCTCGGCCGCTTCCTCGAGGCCTCCGCGAAGCAGCGGGCCGGCAACGCCCTGACCTCGCTCCTGAATCTCGGAGCGAAGGAGGCGCACGTGCTGCGTACGGTCGACGGCGAGCGCACCGAGGTCACGCTGCCCGCAGGCACGCTGATCCCGGGAGACGAGTTCGTCGTCCGGCCCGGCGAGAAGATCCCGACCGACGGCATCGTCACCGAGGGTGCCAGCGCCGTCGACACGGCCCTGCTGACGGGCGAGAGCATCCCCGTGGAGGTGGCCCCGGGGGACACCGTCACGGGCGCCACGATCAATACCTCGGGCCGGATCGTGGTGCGGGCCACCCGCGTGGGCACCGACACGGTGCTGGCGTCCATGGGGCGGCTCGTGAGCCAGGCACAGAGCGGCAAGGCGCGTATCGCCCGCCTGGCGGACCGCATCAGCGCCGTGTTCGTCCCCGTGGTCCTCGTTCTCGCCGTCCTGACGTTCGTCCTGTGGCTCGTCCTGGCCGGAGACCTCGACGCGGCCTTCACCGCGTCCGTGACCGTGCTCGTGATCGCCTGCCCGTGTGCGCTCGGGCTCGCCACACCGACCGCCCTGCTGACAGGAACCGGCCGCGGGGCTCAGCTCGGTATCCTCATCCGCGGTCCGCAGGTCCTCGAGGACACCCGGACCGTGGACACCATCGTGCTGGACAAGACCGGCACGGTCACCACCGGCACCATGGCGGTGGATGACGTCGTCGTCCTCGCCGACGTGCCCGCCGCCGATCTGCTGCGCCTCGCCGGCGCCGTCGAGTCGGCCAGCGAGCACCCGATCGCCTCTGCCATCGCGCGGCACGCAGCGCAGTCCGGGCGGCTCCCGGAGGTCCTCGACTTCACCAGCGCGCCCGGCGGTGGCGTGCGCGGTGTGGTCGACGGCGTTCCAGTGGCGGCCGGACGGGCCGGCTGGCTCGAACGGAACGGCGTCCACCCCGCTCCTGACCAGGCGGATGCCTTCCGCGGCGCGGAGGACGCCGGCACCACGGCCGTCTGGGTGGCCGTCGACGACCGCGTCGCAGGGTTCATCACGCTCTCCGACACCGTGAAGGACGGTTCGGCCGCGGCGATCGAGCGGCTGCGTGGGCTCGGGCTGCGCCCCATCCTGCTCACGGGCGACAACCGGGCCGTCGCAGAGCAGGTGGCCGCCGCAGTGGGCATCGATGCAGCGGACGTGCTCGCCGGGGTGTCCCCCGAGGGCAAGGTGGACGCCATCCGGGAACTCCAGGTGGCGGGGGCGACCGTGGCCATGGCGGGCGACGGCGTGAACGACGCTGCGGCACTGGCGCAGGCCGACCTCGGCATCGCGATGGGTTCGGGCACCGACGTCGCGATCGAAGCCGCTGACCTCACGGTGATGGGTAACAGCCTGGAGCAGGTCGCCCAGGCCATAGAACTCTCGCGTCGGACGCTCGGCACCATCAAGGGCAACCTGTTCTGGGCCTTCTTCTACAACGCCGTCGGCATCCCCGTCGCGGCGCTCGGACTGCTCAACCCGATGCTCGCCGGCGCTGCGATGGCGGCGAGCTCGGTCCTGGTCGTCGCCAATTCGCTGAGGCTGCGAAGCTTCGGCAGGTAGACCGGCACCCGGGCCGGGTGCCGTGAGGCCCTAGCTGGAGGTCCCGGAGGTATCGGAGGTATCGGCCCGCTTGGCGGTTCGATACCCTGCGACCGCTGCGCGGACGTCGCCCTCCTCGTGCCCGCCCTTTTTCTTGCTGGAGGGCAGTGCCTTCAGCAGCGGCTGGACGACCGACATGACGATGAGACCCCAGGCGAGTCCGATCACGGCCGAGCAGAGGGTGTTCACGAGCCAGGTCAGGAATCCTCCGA
>JASLAA010000163.1 GCA_030147325.1 Arthrobacter sp.
CGCGCGGACCGGGGTGGAATTTGTCAGGGCGCAGGGGCAGACTGGAGAGATGGGAGTTCACTCTGGACCGTGCCGTGTTTGAGGTCTTCGTCGAGGCCCTTGCCGTCGGCGCCGGTGTCCTTGCTGCGCTGGGAGCCGGTACCGGCGTGGCCGGCTGGCTCGTGGTCCGCAAGGTCCGGCGCTCGAGGATCATCGAACGCACGAGGGACCGCGGCATGCTGGCGGCCCGGGCGTATGCGCCCGATGCGCTGACCAGGGAGCCCGCGCGACTCATCGGGACCCTCCACCGTTCCACGCGCGCCACCCACCTGGCACTCGCCGAAGCCACGGAGCAGGGCCGCCCCGTCGGGGATCTGCCCCGAGCTGCTGCCGAGATCGACAGGGCGGCGGCATCCCTGGAGGCGATGCTGAAGGCGGCGGACCGCGAACCGAACCGTGCCCTGAAGCAGGAGTGGACCACCGACCTCGCCGCTCAGGCCCGTGCGCTCGATGACCTGTCGGCAGACCTGCGCCGCAGTCTCCTGCAGACGTCGCGGTCCATCGACACCCTCCAGCTCGAGCAGGCCACCACCCGGCTCCGCACGGAGATCTCCGCCATGTCCACGTGGCGGGACACCTACGGGAACCGGCAAGCCTGGTAACGGGTTTGACGAGGTAACCGAAACCGTACGTTCCGTCCCGGGGGTCAGACCATGTCCATCAAGCGGCGCATCACGCGCATCGTCCAGGCCAACCGCAATGCCGCGGTGGAGGCCAAGCAGGATCCCCGGGTTCAGGCGCAGAACGCCCAGCAGGCACAACGCTCCCTCCTCGACCAGGCGCGGCGTGGAGCGGCGGACGTCGCTGCTCACCACCATCGCGTGGGCCTCGCCGCGAACGAGGCAGCCGCATATCTCCACCGGGTGGAGGCGGCCGCCACGGCCGCCGTGCAACGGGGCGACGACGACGCAGCCCGTGCAGCGATCCGGGAGTCGATGACCGCACGGCGCCGGCTCGAGACGTTGACGAGGCAGCTGCACGAGGCCGAGGAGCAGGCCCGCCGCCTGCACGAGGACGTCCGCCGACTCGAACAGCGCGTGCAGCAGAACGCGATGGAGTACGACGCCATGCTGGCCCGACGCGCGGCCGCACAGGCGGCCATCGGCGTCCACGACGCGCTCGCCTCGTCGTCGCGGGAGGCTTCGGCCATCGACGCCGCCCGCCGCACCACCGAACTGGAGGTCCGCCGGTTCGAGGCCCAGGCGCGCGCCCGCGAGGAGCTCTCCTGGACGGACCCGTCCTCCCCGCGGCTTCAGCAGGCGTTCGAGGAACTCGAGGCGGACGCAGCTGCCCAGCAGGAACTCGATGAGCTCAAGCGGAGGAACTCGCACGGGTGATCCCGCATCCCCTCCGGCGGTGGTGCATCGCCGCTGACGATCGTCGGCGAAGGGTGTCGGGGGCCGTTGCTACACTCGGCCCATGACTGAGCTGAGCGGTTCCTCCATCCTCGTCGTCGGCGCTACCGGAGTACTCGGGATGGAGCTGGCCCGCCAGCTCGCCGGTCAGGGAGCGCAGCTCACGGTGTCCGGTCGGTCCGAGGCGAAACTGTCGGAACTCGCCGCCGAACTGGGAGACGCCGTCGTGGGTCGCGCCGTCGCCGACCTCGGCAAGCCCACCGGGCCAGCCGACATCGCCGCGGCCATCTACGGTCGTGAGCTCGACGGCGTCGTCTTCGCCGCCGGCGTCGTCGCCTTCGGTCCCGCCGTCGAGGTGGACGACGACACCCTCGACGAACTGGTGCTGGTCAACCTGCTCGGGTACATGCGGCTCATGCGCGAGGTGGGGCCCCGACTCGCGAAGGGCTCCTTCGTGGCGCAGATCAGTGCCGTGGTCGCGGAGAGCCCGACCGCGGGCATGGCGGCCTACTCCGCGACGAAGGCCGGCCTCAGCGCGTACGGGAAAGCGCTGGCACTTGAACTGCGCAGGCAGGGGGTGCGCGTCCTGGACGCACGGCCGCCGCATACCGAGACCGGCCTGGCCACGAGACCGATCGCAGGGCAGGCACCGAAACTGCCCCAGGGCAAGGACCCCGTCGCCGTCGCCGCGCGCATCATCTCCGCGATCCGCGAGGATGAGCGGGACCTTCCCTCGTCAGCGTTCTGAGCCCTGCCGGGAGCTGTCCGTTTCGCCGCCCGTCGACAGGCCCTGCCCCTGGCGTCCGTTCTCCACCCCATGCCCCGACCGTCGCAGCACGACGAGGGTGCTCGCTGCGCAGGCGAGGGCGGCCGCCACGAAGGTCGGCCCCGGACCACCTGCTTCCATCACGACACCGGACAGGGCCGCGCCGGCTGCCTGCCCCAGGACGAGGGCGATGAACAGCAGCGATGTACCGGCGGCACTGTTCCCCGGCCCGAGCGAGGCCCACAGGATGAGCACGGAGGTCCCGGCGGTGTAGGCGAGTCCGAACAGCGCTGCTGCGGAGTAAGCGAGCAGCGGTGTGTCCGCTGCCGTGGCGATCAGGACGGTCGCCGCCCCTGTCCCGAGTGCGGACACGGACCAGGTCGTCCTGATCGGACGGCTGGCAAGCCACCGGGCGAGGAACGTCGCGCAGGCTCCTCCCAGACCCAGCGCGATCCACGCGCCCGCAGAGAGCTCCGTCGTCATGCCGCCGGTCTGTTCGAGAGTGGTGCGTCCGTGCACCCAGACGGCAGCGCTCCCGGCTCCGAGGACGCACGAACCGACGAGCGGCCGGCCCAGGCCGCGGAAGCTCGAGCGGGTGAGGCGGTTCAGACCGACCGACCGCGATCGCGGCTCTCCTGTCCGCGCGGGTTCCCTGTCCAGCCACAGGACCCCTGCCGTGGACGCCATGGCGATGACCGCCACCAACACCCAGGCCGCGCGCCAGCCGTCCCCGAGCACCAGGGACAGGAGACCGGCGACGACCACGCCGAATCCGGTACCGGAGTTGATGACGGACTGTCGTCGGTCCCCGGTCCCGCCCGTGGAGTTCCGTCGGATGAGTTCCACCAGGGCGGGCGAGGCGAATCCCGCGCCCATGCCGGCGAGCAGAACCGCCACGGTGAACACCGCGGTGCTGTGCGCGCCCGCGATGCCCAGGCTTCCGAGGGCGGCCGAAGTGCCGGCGAGAAGCGTCACGGTGCGAGGACGGGCAGGGGCGAGCAGGAAGCCGATGGCGGCCGCGACGCAGTAGAGCACCGAGGCCCCGGAGGACAGGAGTCCGCTCACGGTGGGGGACAGGGAGAACGTCGCGGAGAAGCTGGGCAGGAACAGCCCGAAGCCGAGCCGGGCCAGGCCGTAGGTGGCCGCGATGAGTGCGACGCCGGAGGTGACGAACAGTGCAGGGGCGAGGGGTCCGGGGGACTGTAACGAGCGTTTCATTGAAACGAACGTTATATGCTGGACTGATGCTGCCGCAACCATCCGCCCGGGAAAGACTTCTCGATGCCGCCGAGGACCTGGCCGCCGCCCAGGGCGTCAGTGGCACACCTGTCGACGTCATCCTCGCCCGCGCGCGCGTCTCGCCCGCAACGCTCTACGCGCACTTCGGCAACAAGGAGGGTCTGGTCACGCAGGCCCTTCAGCGTCGGTTGGTCCGCTGGGACCGCATCTGGCAGGAGTGCATCGACGAGTCCCGGAGTCCCGAGGACGCCGTGCTCGCCGTCTTCGACGCCCTCGGACGGTATCGACAGGATCCGGGACCCTCGCGCTGGTGCGTGTTCCTCGGCGTCACCGCCGAGACGCCGGACCGCGGTCCGGACCTGGATGACATCCTGTCCGCCGACACCCGCCTGCTGTCGACGAGGCTGCGAGAGCTGGCCGAGCCCGTGGTCGGTCCTGGATCGGCCGGAACCGCCGCCGACCACCTGGTCCTGATCTACACCGGAGTCCTGGGAATGCTCCTCCGCGGCGCCGACGCGGAGGCGGCCATCACCAGCGGCCGCAGCATCGCGGCCGCCGCACTGCATGCTTTCCGCTTAGAGGGCGGCGCCTAGCAGCCGTCGGACGCGATCAGGCGAAGTCCTGCACTTTCTTCCAGCCCGGATCGAGAGTGTGCCGGGCAGTCACTGTGCGGTGCTCCCGAGCGACGGTATCCAGGACGTCACGCCCGTTCTGATCCTCCGAGTCCGAGTAGAAGTGGAGAGTCCGTCGTCCCTTCGAGGTCTCCACGGCGACGAGCATCCCCCGGATCCCGAGGTCCCGGACCAAGGAGTCCTCGAGCTGGTCGAGGGTAGCGGACGACTCCGGGAGCGGAAGGCCCTGCCCATCGGCGTCGAAGGAGACGCGCACCGCCGTGTGCAGGTCGAACCGAGGGTGGTCTATCCACCGCAGCGGCCTCAGGACCCGCACGATGATCGTCTCGCCGGAGCCTAGGGTCCCCTGCATGACGAGCCACCCTTGCTCGGGCAGGCTCCCCGCGAGGTCGTCGACCCTCGCGGGCAGCTCGGTGGCCGGGATGCTGTCGACGACGTCGTGCACGATGCAGTCGACCCGGCGCACCCACCGCTCCACGTCGTCCTCGCCGAGCAGCCACTCGAGCAGGAGCACGCACAGGCCGTACTCGTCGTCCCACTGGCCGGTGAAGCCGGGGTTGTAGACGGACACGATGAAGCCGTCACCCGCCCGCGTCACGGCCGCGTGCGCCCTGGTGCGGCTGAGATCGAAGGTCCTTCCGCGATACGTGATGGTCGAGTCGAGCATCTCCGGCTTGGCGCTGCGCGCGGGCACGAAGTCCCAGCGACTGCTCGCCGGCGGGGATGCCCGGTACCAGCGCTCGGCCACCGGACGCAACGAGGCATCACCGCCACTCGAGACGCAGAGCGTGTGCTCGGCGCCGGTACCGGTCCGCGTCTCCCACTCGAGCCCGCGGGCGATGGCCTTCACCCGGCGGGTCAGCACGTCCACGTAGGCATCGAAATCGCCCGCCCGCGTGGCGCTGGTCAGCAGCTCCTCACCGTCCTCCGCCCACCACTGCCAGAACGCAGCGACGGGATCCTTGCCCGCGCGGCCGGGAAATACCCGACGACCGAAGATTCCCATGAGAGATCGCCCCAGCTCCTCGCGCCCGGGATCGCCCGGCCGCCTCGACTCCAGTGAATCTACCCGGCCGGGGCCGTGCGGCGCAGTCGAGGACACGGTGTTGTCAGGGCGCCGCCGTCCCCAGCTGCGGGTCTATCCTTCCCGACGCGCGGAAGCGCTCCCCGGCGCCCCGCTCAGCGCGACCAGGGCGAGGATCCCGGCTGCCAGGGCCAGGGAGCCGGTGAAGGCTGCCACCCCGGGCCAGCCGAACTGACCGAAGAACAGTCCGCCCAGCCAGCCGAGAACACTCGATCCCGCGTAGTACCCGAAGTTGTAGAGGCCGGAGGCCTGGGCCCGTCCGGTGGTCGCCAGGACCGGCGCCCAGCCGGAGGCGATGGAGTGGGCGGCGAAGAAGCCTCCGGTGAAGACGACGAGTCCCAGGACCACGAGGGCAAGGGACCCCGCGAGCGTCATCCCGAGGCCGACCAGGATCACGGGGATGGCGGCGAGCAGCACCGGCAGCCGGCCGAACCGCACGCTGAGCCCGCCGGCGAGACGGGAGGTAGCGGTACCCGAGAGATACGCGAGGAACAGCAGGCTCACGAGGGCAGCGGGCAACAGGAACGGCGGCGCCTCGAGATGGAACCCCAGATAGTTGTACACCGCGACGAACCCGCCCATGAGGAGGAACCCCTGCGCGTACAGGGCCAGCAGACGGGGAGAGCGCAGGTTCAGGGCGATGCGCCGCAGCAGGGAAGGGCCCTCGCCGCGGACGAGGGGACGGAATCCAAGGGGACGGGGAGCCAGCAGCACGAACGCGACGGCGGAGGCCGCCGCCAGGACGCTGACGGCCAATACGCCGGCCCGCCATCCGAACAGATCGCCGAGCGGCCCGGCCACGAGCCGGCCCGTGAGCCCGCCGAGGGTCGTCCCTGCGATGTAGGTCCCGGCAGCGACGGCGGCGTGGAGCCTGCGCACCTCCTCGTGCAGGTAGACCAGTGCCGTGGCGGGAACCCCGCCCAGTGCCACGCCCTCCAGGAAGCGGAGCGCGATCAGGATCTCGAAGGTCGGAGCCAGTGCAGCGAGGAAGCCCAGCACGACGGCGGCGGTGATCGCCCAGGTCATCGTCCGCCTCCGCCCGACCCGGTCCGCGACGGCGGACCAGGGGATGACGGCCAGGGCCAGGCCCAGGGTCGCCGCGGAGACCGAGAGGGCCGCGGTGGCCGGAGAGACCCTGAACTCGGAGGCGAGCCCGGTCAGGACGCCCTGCAGCGAGTACAGCTGAGCGAAGGTCGCGACTCCGGCGAACAGCAGGGCCAGGAGGATCCTCCGGTAGGCCGGGGAGTCCTTCGGGTGTCCCTGCCACGAGCTGCCCGTCATCGGGATGCTCCCATGCGCACGGATCCGGTCACCGGAAGCTCGTCTCAGCGGCGGCGGTAGGTGAGGTCGAAGACCATGCGCCCGGCCGTGATCGCCTTGTTCTCGAAACTCGTGAGCGTTCGGCCGTCGAAGCGCGGGGCCCACCCGCCGAGTGTGTCGACCCCCTCGTTCACCCCGGTGTTGCCCGTGCTCACGGGGTCCTTGCCCTCTCTGATGGGGGCTCCTCCGACCACCGACTCCACTCCGCTGACCCACACCTGGGTCAGCGGGCTCGCGTCACCGGTGCGCTCGCCGTCGTGCACGTTCTCGAAGTGCTCACTGGCATCGAGCACGGCGCGCATCTGCACGGCATAGCTGGACCAGTCTGTGGCCAGCCGGAAGACACCGCCGGGCTCGATGATCCTCGCTGCCAGCTCGACGTAGTCGTCCTTGACGAGCCTGCGCTTGTGGTGGCGTGCCTTGTGCCAGGGATCGGGGAAGAACGTCCAGAGCTCCGCGACGGAGGACGCCGGGATCATCCCCGCGAAGGCCTCCGCGGCATTCACCTGTGCTGTCCGGACATTGGTCAGGTCGTTCTGGCTGATCCGCAGCATGGTCTGGGCCAGTCCCGGCCGGTAGACCTCCAGCGCCAGGTAGTCGCGCTCGGGGTCGAGGCCGGCCGCGTGGGTGATGGCTTCGCCGAGTCCGGATCCCACCTCGACGACGAGCGGCGCCGACCGTCCGAAGGCCGCTTCGACGTCGAGCACGAACCCCGGTGCCACGGAGGTGTCGGCATTCGCCACGCGTGGCACCTCGATGAGGAACGCCTCCGCGAGCTCGTCCCAGGCTTCACGACGCCGGCCCTGGAGGCGCGAGCCCCGCCGGACGAAGGAGACGGGCTGGCTGCGGTGCTGCTGGTCGGGGGTCTGGTGTTGTGGATCCATCACTGCCAAGGCTACCGGCAGCGCGCCGCCGAGCGAGCTCGCGGTCAGCGACTCCGGACCCCCGATGCGGGTATCCGGGGGACCTGCTGATAAACTGGGGGCACTTGCCTGCGCAGGGCGGATTCGTTTCGCCAGCTGGACGCGCAGCCTGCGTCGATAGAACGCATTCTTTGGTCCCGCATCCTGCTCCCAGATTCGTGAGCGCGGTAGACACGGTCTGACTCTTCTTCGGCGAACCCCTGCGTCAACCGGTGCCGGGGAGGAT
>JASLAA010000171.1 GCA_030147325.1 Arthrobacter sp.
CCGCTCTGTTGTCTAAGTGACCGGCTCGGCTGCTAGTTCGGCGTGCTCAAGGAACCATGATGCGTCCTCATCGGGGTCCAACAACTCGGCTCGCCACATCCGGACGATGCTGTCTCTCTGGTCTTCACTCAGCCGAGGGAGACGTCGCCGGTGCAAACCGAAGACCGCGACCTGGTCCGATGTAACGGACTCGATCGCCCGGAGTGCATCACCGTGCCGACGGGGTGACTTTGTAAACAGGGTCACCCCCATCAAGTCGCTGGTCTAGTATAAGCCATCCTGGTCGGTTGCAACAAGAAACGCCCAGTAGAGAAGGAACTCGGTGGTAGCGGAAAACTCGTTCTCGAACAAGCCGCCGAAGGGCCTGCCCCCGTGCCTCGCCTCCAGATCGGCCATCATCTCCCGCACGAGTTCGGGAACCATGACGTAGGGGGTGATGGTCGGCATCACGGCACCTTCGAACTCGCCGACCCTGCTCCTAATGCCGAACGCGGCGAAGGCGTGCTTGATCCAGGCCTCATGGCTGGATGGGGCGCCTCGTCTCAGCGTCTTGATACCGGTTTCGGTGAAAAAGTCCCCCATCAGAGTCCGGTGCACAAAGTGGTTCTTCGCGTCCAGTACGAGGTAGTAGGGCGCTGTCAGGTTGTTGACCACCAGGAGCTTGAGGAGCTGTTGGCCGCGCCAACCCAATGGGTCGTGGCCGGGCATCAACGATGCGGCTTCCACGTATTCGATCTTCGCTGCTAGCTCGGGTGATATACGGGATTCGACGCTCGACCGGATGAAGGCTTCAACTTCGGCATTGTCCTGCCCGTTCAGAATGACGAGGTACCGGCCCAGGTTCGGATGGTCGAGGAGCCTGTCCACCGAGAGAATCTGCAACACGGTGAGGCGTATGTCACCCTCGAATGTGATCGTTACAAGGTCGACATCCTTGGGGTGGAGGAGCATGCAAAAACCCTAACAGTCGATTGAGCGGGGGGGTGTCGTCGGCGGCCGATACGGTCACCGGAATAGAACGCGTACCCCGCCCTGGATGGCACGGCATCGCACCATCCCGCGACCGGTACATCCCGCCCGTGTCCCTGCCTGAGCCGACTGGGGGTGTCACGGAGACGACGTCGAACGCTCCGGCGATCTGGTGCGACCTTGTCTAGGCCGACGGACACGCACAAACGGTAAAGGGCTTCGCGGTGGCGTGGACTGACAGCCTCGTACGCGTGCAGTGGGTCGAGTATTCACAAGCGCGAGAGGTATGGGTAGACGCTGGCGTGGTGAAGCGCCGAAAGGCCTGTTACTGGGTCGAAGGCGCGGTGACAGCAGAACCGAGGGCGTCGCCTGCTGGTGCATCCATCGGTCCATCAGTCGGTGTATCCGTCGGTACATTCTCGAAAATCGGCTCGAGCAGTTCAGGTGGCATGCCGGGCGGCGTCGGCTCGTGGAACGGGATCGAACCCGGCGGGATACAGGTATAAGGATCGGCCGGATCCGTCCACCACACGCCGGCGTCGGTGATCGGACATTGCGGGTAGGGCGGTGAGGGCAGGGCCTCGGGCGGAAGATCTCCACCCATACCCGAACCCGAACCGACGGTACTGGTGCCGGACTCATCGGACCCGATGGGAGCCGCCACGGGATTCTCGGGCGACGTCTGCAGCGGGACCTCGACGGGCACAGCAGTGACGGGCACCGCAGCCACGACGGTCGGGGGCAACACGACCTCCGGGTCGGCGGACGGCGGCGTCCACGGGGTCGGCGGCTCGGTCGTGGGCGGCACTGCGACCGGTGCTACCGCTGCAGGAGAGTGACCCACCACGACGGTGGGTACTTCGAGCGTCGCCGGTGCCACGCCCCAGCCGGCCGGGTCGCTGCTAGCGGAGCTCGGAGTAGCGGGAATGGCGGTAGCCGGGGTTGCCACGTCGACGGCCGCGGGAAGCGGTCGGACGGCCGGAACAGCGAGCACGGGACCCGGCGGCCCGGCCACTTCACTGACGATGGCGCCTGACCGTCCGCCGCTCCCGGAGACCGCATCGCCCGACGGCGCCCCGGTCCGGGGATCGAGGGTGAGGGAAGTCACGGCTATCGCCGCGACGGTACTGAGAGCTATGGCAAGAGACCTGATCGAAGAACGCATCGTCCACCCCGGTTGAGAGACCTATGGGATGAATCTAGGACTTCCCGAAAGCCGGCGTGAGAGTAACCGCTACCCCAATCGAGACGTGACTACGTGCTTCGGAGCGGGTAGAGCGGATGTCAGTGCGGGAGGTCGGGAAGTTCGTCGGCGAGGTACGTCAGCGCTTCCGAGACTCCGGCCTCGATCTTCAGCGACGCGAACTCATCTCCGCGGGTCCATCCACGATTGATGATCACCACGGGCTTGCCCGCCTTGAAGGCGTGCCGGACGAACCGCAGCCCGCTCATCACCGTCAGCGACGAACCCGCAACCAGCAGCGCGCCCGCGGACTCCACCATGGCGTAAGCCTCCGCCACCCGATCCTTGGGGACGTTCTCACCGAAGTAGACGAAGTCCGGCTTGAGCATGCCGCCACACACGGGGCACGGCGCCATCACGAAGTCCCCCGTATCATCGACGTCGGCATCTGCGTCGGGCGCCACGTCACCCGCATCGGATTCCCGCTCGAGGTAGCCCGGGTTGAGTTCCTCCAGGATCTCGGCTATCCGTGAACGCGCGAACGTGGACGAGCACTGCAGGCACACGACGCGATCGAAGGTCCCGTGCAGGTCGATCACCCTGGTACTGCCCGCCGAGGAGTGCAGCTTGTCGACGTTCTGGGTGATCAGCCCGGTCAGCAGTCCGCGCTGCTCCAACCTCGCCACCGCCGCGTGTCCCGCGTTGGGGTCGGCCCGGCGGAGATGTCGCCAGCCCACATGGTTCCGGGCCCAGTACCGCCGACGAAGGGCCTCGTCGCCGACGAACTGCTGATAGGTCATGGGGCTACGGGGCACCGACTGCGGGCCGCGGTAGTCGGGGATCCCCGAGTCGGTGCTCAGCCCCGCTCCGGTCAGGACGGCCAGGCGCAGGCCACTAAGGAGAGCAACGGCCCGGTCGAGCAGGGCACCCTCCACCGGTGCGAGTGGGGCGAGGCCCTCAGCAGGAGTCTCACTCACGAAGCCGGTCAGTCCGAGCTGCGGGTTCGACTCCGGCCCGGGCAGGTGGGGCGGTTCACGGGAGCGGTCCCCCGACAAGCTCATCGCGCAGTCCGGACCCGGGTCATCGCAGCGTCACAGTGCAGCTTCGACCGCAGACAGTGCCCGGGAGTAGTCGGCGATGGGCCGTCCCTGCCCGTGCTCCGAGGACACCACCGCGCGGACCACACCGGCGCCGTCAAGGACGTAGCTCACCCGATCCGCGTAGCCCTTGGTGTCGTCGAAGGCTCCGTAGGCACGGGTCACCACACCATGGGGCCAGAAATCGGCGAGGAGATCGAACGAGATGTCATTGGCGTCCGCGAACGCACGCAACGTGTACTTGTGGTCGACCGAGACGGCGACCAGGGTCACGCCGGCGGCGTCGAACAGGTCCAGATTGTCCCTGAGCTGTCCGAGCTCGTCGGTGCAGACGCGTGAGAAGGCGAAGGGGAAGAAGACCACCACCGAACCACCGACCAGCGACGAGCTCTCGACGGTCTCGCCGAACTGATTCCCGAGGACGAAGCCGGGAGCGAGGGCACCTGCTTCCAGAGGCACGGTCTACTGCTTCCGGCGACTGACGAGCCGCGTCGCGGCCCATTCCTTCGACACGCCCGCAGACGAGGTCGAATGGAGGCCTGCGGTCGGCGCCGATTCCTGCACATCGGCAGGGGCGACATAGCCCGGTCGGCCGGATTTGGGAGTCAATAGCCAGACCACGCCACCGTCGCCCAGCGAGGTCAGTGCGTCCACCAGCGCGTCGACGAGATCTCCGTCGCCGGCGCGCCACCAGAGCACGACGCCATCGACCACGTCCTGGTCGTCCTCCGTGAGCAGTTGGGAACCGACTCCGTCCTCGAGCTCTTCCCTGAGGTCGAAGTCGACGTCGTCGTCGTAACCGAGTTCCTGAACAAGGTCTCCATCCTTGAAACCCAACTTGCCTGCCACGTTGACCGCAGTGGCGGCTTCAGCCTCGCTCACTTAGCTCCTCCTGGAAAAGACGGGAACGTCGCCTGAGACGCCCTCGTATAGAAATACATTGCTACCAGCCAACACCTTTATACGCCACGCATCAAGCCGGCCCCCTGTTCGGGGCGCAGAAACACGCTTTTCACCCTGGCGCACGCCTTCACCGTGCCGAGCGGGCAAGCCCTCGGCGTAATCTGCCCGATGGCCCTGATCCCGCTACGCATGCGGGCCGCGGCGACGATAGAGTGAGTCGATATATGGCCGCGGTGCCTACACCGACCGGCCGAGCATGCATCTCTGCGCGGGCCTACACGAGCCGTGCGCAGGCATAAAGCGACACAGACAAGATCTGTGGAAGTGGAGAGATATCGCGTGGCTGCAGAACAAGGTACAGCGGATATTCTGAGCGGCCTGACGGCCGGCAAGCCTGACGGCGATCCCGAAGAGACGGCTGAGTGGATCGAATCCCTCGACCAGCTGATTCGCACCCAGGGCACGGAGCGCGCGCAGTACATCATGCGCTCGCTCCTCCAGCGGGCCGGCGCCCAGTCCGTGGGCGTTCCCATGGTCACGACGACGGACTACGTCAACACCATCCCGGCCGATCAGGAACCCGAGTTCCCGGGGGACGAGGAGATCGAGCGGAAGTACCGTGCATGGCTGCGCTGGAACGCCGCCGTGATGGTGCATCGCGCGCAGCGCCCGGAGATCGGCGTCGGCGGCCACATCTCGACCTATGCGGGAGCGGCCACCCTCTACGAGGTGGGCTTCAACCACTTCTTCAAGGGCAAGGACCACCCGAGCGGTGGGGACCAGGTGTTCTTCCAGGGACACGCCTCCCCCGGCATGTATGCCCGTGCCTATCTCGAGGGTCGCCTCACCGAAGAGGACCTCGACGGGTTCCGTCAGGAGAAGTCGAAGGAGGGCCACGCCCTCTCCTCCTATCCGCACCCCCGCCTGATGCCGGAGTTCTGGGAGTTCCCCACGGTCTCCATGGGCATCGGACCGATGAACGCCATCTACCAGGCCCAGTCGAACCGCTACCTGCACAACCGCGGGATGAAGGACACCTCCGACCAGCAGGTGTGGGCGTTCCTGGGCGACGGAGAGATGGACGAGCCCGAATCCCGCGGCCTGCTCCAGCTCGCCGCCAACGAGAAGCTCGACAACCTGAACTTCGTCATCAACTGCAACCTGCAGCGCCTCGACGGACCCGTCCGCGGTAACGGCAAGATCATGCAGGAGCTCGAGGCCTTCTTCCGGGGCGCGGGCTGGAACGTCATCAAGGTCGTCTGGGGGCGCGAGTGGGACTCGCTGCTCGCCAAGGACGACGACGGCGCCCTGGTGGACATCATGAACCAGACGCCCGACGGCGACTACCAGACGTACAAGGCCGAGTCCGGCGGATTCGTCCGGGACCACTTCTTCGGCAAGTCCCCAGCGGCCAAGGCCATGGTCGAGGACCTCACGGACGCCGAGATCTGGAACCTCAAGCGCGGCGGGCACGACTACCGCAAGGTCTTCGCCGCGTACAAGGCAGCCACCGAGTTCAAGGGCAAGCCGACGGTCATCCTGGCCAAGACCGTCAAGGGCTACGGCCTCGGTCCGCATTTCGAGGGCCGCAACGCGACCCACCAGATGAAGAAGCTCACCAACGCTGACCTCAAGGCCTTCCGCGACCACTTGCGCATCCCGGTCACCGACGAGCAGATCGACGACGACCTCTACAACGCGCCGTACTACCACCTGGGAGCGGATGCCCCTGAGATCAAGTACCTGCTGGAGCGCCGTCGCGAGCTCGGCGGATTCGTTCCGGAGAGGCGCACCAAGCACGCTGACGTCGTCCTTCCCGGCGACAAGGCGTACGAGACGGCCAAGCGGGGCTCCGGCAAGCAGATGGCCGCGACCACGATGGCGTTCGTCCGCATCCTCAAGGACCTGATGCGCGACAAGGAGTTCGGCAAGCGGATCGCCCCGATCATCCCGGACGAGGCGCGCACCTTCGGCATGGACGCGTTCTTCCCCACGGCGAAGATCTACAACCCGAACGGCCAGAACTACCTGTCCGTGGACCGGGACCTGGTCCTGGCCTACAAGGAGTCCATCGAGGGCCAGATCCTGCACGCAGGCATCAACGAAGCGGGCTCCATGGCCGCCTTCACGGCGGCGGGGACGGCCTACGCCACCCAGGGACAACCGCTCATCCCGATCTACGTGTTCTACTCCATGTTCGGTTTCCAGCGCACGGGTGACTCCATCTGGGCCGCGGCCGACCAGATGGCCCGCGGGTTCATCATCGGAGCCACGGCGGGACGCACCACCCTGACCGGCGAAGGCCTGCAGCACGCCGACGGGCACTCGCCCATCCTCGCGTCCACGAACCCGGCGGTCATCACCTACGACCCGGCCTTCGGCTACGAGATCGGGCACATCGTGCGCGACGGGCTGAACCGGATGTACGGGGACATCGGTGACAAGCCGGAGTCCTTCCGCAACGTCATGTACTACCTCACCGTGTACAACGAGCCCTTCGTGCAGCCGGCCGAGCCTGAGGAGCTGGATGTCGAGGGACTGCTCAAGGGCATCTACCTGCTCAAGCCGGCCAAGGTCGACGGCCCGCGGACGCAGCTGCTCGCGTCCGGCGTCGCGGTGCCGTGGGCGCTCGAGGCGCAGAAGATCCTCGCGAAGGACTGGGGAGTCTCGGCCGATGTGTGGTCCGTGACGTCCTGGAACGAGCTGCGCAGGGACGGACTCGACGCCGAGGAGGAAGCCTTCCTCAACCCGGGCGCAGAGGCTCGCAAGCCGTTCGTCACCCAGCAGCTCGAGGGCGCCACGGGTCCGATCGTCGCCGTGTCGGACTTCATGAAGGCTGTCCCGGACCAGATCCGGCAGTTCCTTCCGAACGAGTTCGCCACCCTGGGAGCCGACGGCTTCGGTTTCTCGGACACGCGCGCCGCCGCCCGTCGGTTCTTCAAGATCGACAGCCACTCCGTCGTCGTCCGTGCGCTCGAGATGCTCGCCCGTCGCGGCGAGGTCGACGCGAGTGCGCCCAAGGAAGCGATCGAGAAGTACCGCCTGCTCGACGTGAACGCGGGAACCACGGGCAATGCCGGGGGCGATTCGTAAGGGCTTCCACCCCACGGACAGGCGACGGCGACCGCAGGTGAGGACCTGCGGTCGCCGTCGCTCTTTTTGTAGGCTTCTCACAAATGGAAGCCCGCCGCTCCGAGACCGTATGCTCGGAGCATGCCGCAGCCCGAAGAAGTCCCCGGTAGCGCCCCGAGCGCGATCGGAGCGACGAACGCAGGTGCCGCTCCTCCCGACCCGGCGACCGTCGAAAGACTGCGCTCGACGATCGGTTCGCTCTCGACGGCGACCCTCAAGCAGCTCGACGCGGATCTCCCGTGGTACCGGGGTCTGCGCCCGGACGAACGGTCCGCACTCGGGATGGTCGCCCAGAAGGGCATCGCGTCCTTCGTCAACTGGTACCAGAAGCCGGTGTCCCCCGCCTGGGTGCTCAGCGACGTGTTCGGCACCGCACCGACCGAACTCACCCGCTCCATCAGCCTGCAGAAGGCACTCCAGCTCATCCGGGTCGTGGTGCAGGTCGTCGAGGACCACGTCCCGTTCCTCGCACCAGCGGCCGATCAGGCCCCGCTGCGGGAGGCGGTCCTCCGGTACTCGCGAGAAGTGGCGTTCGCAGCGGCGGACGTGTATGCCCGCGCGGCCGAGACGCGCGGGTCATGGGACACCCGCCTGGAAGCGCTCGTCGTCGACGCGATCCTCCGGGGAGAGAGCTCCGACGCCCTCCGCTCCCGCATAGCGGCCGTCGGATGGACCTCGCAGGCCCCCATCACGGTCATGGTGGGGAGCGCCCCGCAGGAGCCCAACGCCGGCTTCCTCAACGAGCTCCGCAGGGTCACGGGCCGTGTGGCCGAGGACGTGCTCGTCGGCATCCAGGGCGAGCGGCTCATCCTCGTCCTCGGCGGTGTCCGTGATGCGGCCAAGGCCTATCCGCGCATCAGCGAACTCTTCGGGGACGGCGCTGTGGTCTTCGGACCGGAGGCAGAATCGCTCGTGGCCGCGAGCAGTTCCGCCCAGGCGGCCTTCTCCGGGCTGACGGCAGCCAGGGCATGGCCGGCAGCGCCTCGGCCGGTGTCCTCCGAGGACCTCTGGCCCGAACGCGTCATCTCGGGCGACGACACCGCCCGGCGTGCGCTGGTCAGGAGCATCTACAGGCCCCTCCTCGCCGCGTCCAACGGACTCGAGCAGACGCTCTCCGCCTACCTGACCCTGGGCCACTCCCTCGAGGCCACGTCGAGGTCGCTCTTCGTCCACGCCAATACGGTCCGGTACAGGCTGCGCCGCGTCTGCGACGTCACCGGCTGGGACCCCCTGCTCCCCCGTGAGGCGTACGTACTGCAGACGGCGCTCGTCGTGGGGCGCCTCTCAACACCCATCCCCCCTCCGTCGAACGGCAAGGTCTCCGCGGGGCCGGTGCGCCGGACCCGCACACCAGCCGCTTCCCCTGCCACGCCCGGCTGACGAGCTTCCTTGTAGAGTTCCTACAAAGAGCCACAGGCAGCTTGGTTCAGCCGAACACCCGATATTGCCCCGTCACTTTGGAAAGCTGGAACAGTGCTTGCAATCGCCTGCCCCGGACAGGGCTCCCAGACTCCCGGCTTCCTCAGCCCCTGGCTCGACCTACCCGGCGTACGGGACCAGCTCGAGTACCTGAGCGACCTCGCGGGCATCGACCTCGTCCGGCACGGCACGACGTCGGACGAGGAGGCCATCAAGGACACCGCGGTGGCTCAGCCACTGATCGTGGCCGCCGGGCTCATGACGGCCCGACTGCTCCTGACCGGAGACCAGCTGACCGCTTCCACCGTCGTCGCCGGCCACTCCGTGGGCGAACTCACGGCGTCGGCCGTTGCCGGCGCCCTCACCGAGAAGGACGCAGTCGCCTTCGTCCGCGTCCGCGCCACGGCGATGGCGGAGGCCGCCGGCGCCACGCCGACCGGCATGAGCGCTGTGCTGGGTGGCGATCCCGCGGACGTCGCAGCGCGACTGGCAGCGTTGGGCCTCACGGCGGCGAACGCCAATGGTGGCGGACAAGTGGTCGCTGCGGGGACCCTCGATCAGCTCGCAGCCCTTGCCGAGGCACCGCCCGCGAAGGCGCGGGTCATCTCCCTGAAGGTCGCAGGGGCCTTCCACACGGACCACATGGCCCCTGCCGTGACGGCACTCGAGGAGCTCCGGCCATCCCTGGAGCCGATGGCACCCGTCGCAACCCTGATGTCCAATTACGACGGGCAGCCCGTGGCCTCCGGTGAGGGCAACCTCGACAGCCTCATCGCCCAGGTGTCGCGGCCCGTGCGCTGGGATCTCTGCATGGAATCCATGCAGGCCATGGGAGTCACCGGCATGATCGAGCTTTCCCCCGCCGGCACCCTCACCGGCCTGGCCCGACGCGGAATGCGCGGTACGGCGACCTTCGCCGTAAAATCGCCCGAGGACCTGGACGAGGCCCGCAGCTTCATCGAGGAGCATTCGCGGACCCCGGAGCCCGATCCGTCCCTTACCCCCGAAGGACTTCAGTGAGCATCGCCGCCATCAAGCAAGCCCCCCTCCGCGAGCACACGCGCATCCTCGGAGTAGGCGCATACCGGCCAGAGATCATCGTCACCAACGAGGACGTGTGCCAGTGGATCGACTCCTCTGACGAGTGGATCCGCCAGCGGACGGGCATCGTCACGCGCCATCGCGCTCCTCGTGACGTCAGTGTCATCGACATGGCGGAAGCCGCCTCCCGCGAGGCCCTGATGTCCGCGGGTATCGATGCATCGCAGATCGGGGCAGTCCTCGTCTCGACCGTGACCCACCCCTATGCCACGCCCTCCGCGGCGGCGCAGCTCGCCGACCGCCTCGGTGCCACCCCGGCGCCCGCGTACGACATCTCGGCCGCCTGTGCGGGCTACTGCTACGGCATCGCCCAGGGAGACGCCCTGGTCCACGCGGGAACCGCTGACTACGTGCTGGTGGTCGGCGTGGAGAAGTTGTCGGACTTCATCGACAACTCCGACCGCACCATCTCGTTCCTGCTCGGTGACGGCGCGGGCGCCGTCGTCATCGGCCCGGGAGACACGGCAGGAATCGGACCCTCGGTCTGGGGCTCCGATGGCAGCAAGCACGAGGCCATCCGGATGACGCGTTCACTCATCGATGTGCGTGACTATGCCCTCGGAGCCGTGACCAGCGAGGCCGAGAGCGAGCAGGATGCGGATTCCGGCGCCGAGAGCCTCTGGCCGACCATGCGACAGGACGGGCCCACCGTCTTCCGCTGGGCCGTCTGGGAGATGGCCAAGGTAGCGCAGCAGGCCCTCGACGCAGCAGGCGTCACAGCGGACGATCTCGCGGTATTCCTCCCGCATCAGGCCAACATCCGTATCATCGATGAGATGGTGAAGCAGCTGAAACTACCTGACCACGTCTACGTGGCCCGGGACATCGTGGATGCCGGCAACACCTCGGCGGCCTCGATTCCCCTGGCCATGCACCGCACGCTCAAGGAACAGCCATCGCTCAGCGGCACACTCGCCCTGCAGATCGGTTTCGGTGCGGGTCTCGTCTTCGGTGCGCAGGTCGTGGTTCTTCCCTAGATTTCAAGCCCAGATCGCGGTGAGCGATCTGTCCATCCCCTGCCGGTGCACCGGCAAGAACAGAAAAGGAGCCACCATGGCTAACAACGAAGAAATCCTGGCCGGTCTGGCCGAGATCGTCAACGAGGAGACCGGGCTGGCTCCCGAGTCCGTCGAGATGGACAAGTCCTTCACCGACGACCTCGACATCGACTCCATCTCCATGATGACCATCGTGGTCAACGCCGAGGAGAAGTTCGGAGTCCGTATCCCCGACGAAGAGGTCAAGAACCTGAAGACCGTCGGCGACGCCGTCAACTTCATCGCGGGCGCCCAGGCCTAGGTCCAAAAGCTCACAGCGCTGCGGCCGCTCCCGGTGTAACCGCCGTGAGCGGCCGCATTCGTCATCCCTCGCTCCGGTCCCGCCGGTGCCCACCACAGCTTCGAAAGAGTGACCATGCCACGCAAAGTCGTCATCACCGGACTCGGTGCAACCACCCCCATCGGAGGGGACGTACCCACGATGTGGGCGAACTCCCTCAAGGGCGTCTCGGGCGCACGGACCATCGAAGCCGACTGGGTGCAGAAGTACGAGTTGCCCGTGACCTTCGCGGCGCAGATCACCGTCCCGGCGTCGGAGGTACTCTCGCGGGTCGAAGCCAAGCGGATGGATCCCTCGACCCAGTTCGCCGTCGTCGCCTCGCGTGAAGCCTGGCGTGATTCCGGGATCGAGGACGTCGACAAGGACCGCCTCGCGGTCGCCTTCGCTACCGGGATCGGCGGCGTGTGGACCCTGCTCGATGCCTGGGACACCCTCCGGGAGAAGGGGCCCCGGCGCGTCCTCCCCATGACGGTCCCCATGCTGATGCCCAACGGGCCGGCGGCCGCTGTGAGTCTCGACCTCGGCGCACGGGCCGGTGCTCACACCCCCGTGTCCGCCTGCGCCTCCGGCACCGAAGCCCTTCATCAGGGCCTCGAGCTGATCCGTTCCGGGAAGGCCGACGTCGTGGTCTGCGGTGGTGCCGAGGCTGCCATCCATCCGATGCCGATCGCCGCCTTCGCCTCGATGCACGCCCTGTCCCGGCGGAACGACGAACCCGAGCTCGCCTCACGGCC
>JASLAA010000213.1 GCA_030147325.1 Arthrobacter sp.
AGGAGCCTTCCGCCGCTTCTTCAGCATCACGTTGCCCAGCATCCGGCCCACCATGATCTTCGTGGTCATCACCGCGACGATCGGCGGGCTGCAGATCTTCACCGAGCCCCGCCTCTTCGATCCGCGGACGTACGGGGGAACTGCTGCACAGTTCCAGACGACCGTGCTCTACCTCTACGAGATGGCTTTCCAGCGGTCGAACTTCGGCAAGGCGTCCACCATCGCCTGGCTCCTGTTCCTCATCATCGTGCTGTTCGGCCTCGTGAACTACCTGATCTCACAGCGGATCGCCACCACCGGCGACGGTCGCGGACCGGGCAGGGGTGCCGGCCGCCGCCGACGCGAACGCTCCCCGGCACCCGCCGTCGTCCTCCCCGCAGTGGGTCCCCAGCCGCCGGCCCCCGCTGCCGAACCGGCACCGGACCTGGCCGCGGGACAGGCAGGCACCCCAGCAGACACGACACCGAGGAGTGGGCAATGACCGTCACCGAGACGAGGCCGCAGCAGGCCCGCGTGCCGAACGCGCGGAGCCGCTCCCTCCGACAAGGCTTGTTCGGCGACGGGAGGCGGCCGGGCTTCCTGACCTACGGCCTGCTGTTCGCCTTCTTCCTCGCCTCCGCCTATCCGCTCTGGTGGTCGCTCATCATCGGCAGCCGCTCCAACGAGGCCCTCGGCCAGACCTGGCCACCCCTGTTCCCGGGCGGCAATTTCTGGACGAACGTCGGTGAGGTCTTCGACACCATCCCGTTCTGGCTCGCCCTCGGCAACAGCGTGCTGATCTCGGGCATCATCACGGTGTCGGTGGTCGCATTCTCCACCCTGGCCGGGTACTCGTTCGCGAAGCTCCGCTTCCGGGGGCGTACCGGCCTCATGGTCGCGGTGGTCGCCACCATGGCCATTCCGACCCAGCTCGGCATCATCCCGCTGTTCATGATGATGCGCACGCTCGGCTGGACCGGTGAGATCGGCGCCGTCATCATCCCCACGCTCGTGACGGCGTTCGGTGTCTTCTTCATGCGCCAGTACCTCGTGGACGTCATCCCCGACGAGCTCATCGAGTCGGCCCGCATGGACGGAGCATCCATGATCTCCACCTTCTGGCACGTCGCTCTTCCCGCCGCCCGTCCCGCCATGGCGATCCTGGGCCTGTTCACGTTCATGACCGCGTGGACCGACTTCCTCTGGCCGCTGCTGGTGCTCGGCCCCGGCAACCCCACCCTGCAGACAGCTCTCAGCCAGCTGCAGTCGGCGCGGTACGTGGACTACTCGATCGTCCTCACCGGTGCCGTCCTGGCCACCCTCCCGCTGCTGGTGCTCTTCGTCATCGCGGGCCGTCAACTCATTTCCGGAATCATGCAAGGAGCAGTGAAGGGCTAATGCCACTCGACGCAACGCAACACCCCGACAACGGCCGTACTCCCAGGACCTGGCCGGAAGGGTTCCTCTGGGGCTCGGCCACCGCCGCGGCGCAGGTGGAGGGCGCGAGCCATGAGGACGGCAAGGAGGACTCCGTCTGGGATGCCTTCGCGCGCGTCCCCGGCGCCATCGCCCACGGCGACACCCTCAAGGATGCCGTCCAGCACTACCACCGCATGCCCCAGGACGTGGCGATCATGAAGGAGCTCGGTCTCGGCTCCTACCGCTTCTCGACGAGTTGGTCCCGCGTGCGCCCGGGCGATCGCGGTCCGAACGCCGCGGGCCTCGACTTCTACTCGCGCCTCGTGGACGAACTGCTCGGCGCCGGGATCCTTCCGTGGCTGACCCTGTACCACTGGGACCTGCCGCAGGCCCTCGAGGACAAGGGCGGCTGGGCCAACCGCGACACCGCCTACCGCTTCGTGGACTACGCCAACGACGTCTACTCGGCCCTCGGAGACCGCGTGAAGCACTGGACCACGTTCAACGAACCGTTCTGCTCGTCCCTGCTGGGCTATGCCGCGGGCGTCCACGCTCCCGGGCGCCAGGAGCCGGACGCAGCCGTCGCCGCCATCCACCACCAGCACCTCGCCCACGGCCTCGTGGTCAACGAGCTCCGGGGCCGCGGAGCGCAGCACCTCGGCATCACCCTCAACCTCAGCAACTCGATCCCCCGGGACCCCGCGGACCCGGTCGACCTCGACGCCGCACGCCGGTTCGACTCCCTGCAGAACCGGATCTTCCTCGATCCGATCCTCCGCGGCGCCTACCCCGAGGACACCCTCGCCGACCTCGAGCAGTTCGGTATCCGGGACGTCATCCGCCCCGGGGACCTGGACATCATCGGGGCGCCGATCGACTTCCTCGGCGTCAACCATTACCACGACGACCTCATCAGCGGACACCCGAACGACGAGGGAGGCGACGGCCATTCCGGTGGAGCGACGCGTCCGACGTCGTCGTGCTGGATCGGATCCGAGGACATCGCCTTCCCGAGCCGCGGACTGCCGCGGACTGCGATGAACTGGGAGGTGAACCCGGACGGCCTGCGCCGGCTCCTGGTCCGCCTCGGCGACGAATACCCCTCGCTGCCACCCCTCTACATTACCGAGAACGGAGCGGCCTACGACGACGTCGTCAGCAGCGACGGCGCGGTGCACGACGTGGAACGCACGCGGTTCATCCTCGACCACATCGCCTCGGTCGGGGAGGCCATCGACCAGGGCGCGGACGTGCGCGGCTACTTCGTCTGGTCACTGCTGGACAACTTCGAATGGTCGTGGGGCTACGGCAAGCGTTTCGGCGTCATCCGGGTGGACTACGACTCCTTCGAGCGCACCGTGAAGGACAGCGGGTTGGCGTACGCACGGGTCATCGCAGCAGCGGCCGCACCGGCGCTGTCCGCGGCCGGCGCGTGACGTAGGCTTCAGCTATACTTTCGAGGCTTCGGAGATGACGGTGACGATGACGCAGGATGCAGGTGGGCCCCGGCCTGCAGCCACCCTGGAAATGGTGGCTGCCCTGGCCGGGGTCTCGCGGGCCACGGTCTCTCGCGTCGTCAACGAGTCGCCGAGCGTCGACCCGGAACTCGCGCAGTCCGTGAAGAAGGCGATCCTCGCCCTCGACTACACCCCCAACCGGGCAGCACGATCGCTCGCCAGGAGGCGCGCCAATTCCGTGACGCTGGTCGTCCCGGAGTCGACGTCGAAGGTCTTCGCCGACCCCTTCTTCGCCTCGGTCGTCCAGGGCATCGCGCTCTACCTGACGGACACGGACTACACCCTGAACATGGTCATCTCCTCGGAGGCGAAGCCGGAGAAGACCCGCAGCTTCCTCCTCGGCGGCAACGTCGACGGCGTCCTGGTGGTGTCACACCACAGCGGTGACCACTCCTGGACGCACCTCTCGGGCTCGCTCCCCATGGTCTTCGCCGGCCGGCCGCTGGTCGGCAGCAAGGAGAGCTACTACGTGGAGGTCGACAACGAGCAGGCCGCGTACAGCATCACCCGGCAGTTGACCGACAGCGGCAGGAAGCACATAGCCACGATCGCCGGCCCGCAGGACATGCCTCCGGGCATCGACCGCCTCGCGGGCTGGCGGACCGCGGTGCAGGAGGCGGGCATCGGCGAGGGACTCGTCGAGGTGGGTGATTTCACGCTCGCCTCGGGTGCCCGTGCCATGCACCGGCTGCTGGACCGCGGTGCGCCGATCGACGCCGTGTTCGCCGGCAACGACCAGATGGCCGCCGGCGCCTACACCGCCATCCAGGGCCGAGGCCTGCGGATCCCGGAGGACATCGCCGTCGTCGGCTTCGACGACGACTCCGTCGCGACCTCCGTGACGCCGGCGCTCACGACCGTCCACCACCCGATCATCGAACTGGGCAAGAAGATGGCCGAGACCCTCGTGAACCTCATCGAGGGCAAACCGGCGGACCGGGTCACCAGGATGCCGACCTCGCTCGTGATCCGCGACTCGGTCTAGTCCGCTCGGTCACCGTTCCTGCAGCACCTGCTGTGCCTCGTCGCCGCCCTGCATACCCCGTTCGTTCCCGCGTACCCACAGCTGCCACGGCTCCCCAGCCCTGAAAGGCCGACCCCATGATTCCAGCTCCCATCACCTCCATCGCTCCCTCGACGGCGACGGGCCGCCCCCTTCGCTGGGGCGTGGTCGCCACGGGATCGATCGCGGCCCGCGTGGTCCACGACCTCGCGCTGCTCGACGATGCGATCCTGCAGGCCGTGAGTTCCCGTAGCGAGCCATCCGCACGTGCCTTCGCCCTGCGATTCGGCTTCTCGTCCGCCTACTCGGACGAGGGTGGGACCACCGGCTACGAAAGGATGTTCGCGGATCCCGCGGTCGACGTCGTCTACATCGCGACTCCGCACGTCCAGCACCACGCCGTCGCACTCGCCGCGCTCAGGGCGGGGAAGCACGTGCTGTGCGAGAAGCCCCTCGCCATGGACGCACGGCAGGCGGCGGAGCTCGCCGAGCTCGCCAGGGACCGCGGACTGTTCCTCATGGAGGCGGTCTGGACGCGCTTCCTGCCGAGTTTCCGGCGCGCCGTGAAGATCCTCCGCTCCGGTGAGATCGGGGCCGTGCGCTGGCTGCAGGCGGACCTGGGCTTTGCTCCACCCTTCGACCCGACGTCGAGGATGTGGGACCCGGCGGCCGGCGGCGGCGCCCTGCTGGACCTCGCGATCTACCCGCTGACCTGGGCTCTCGGAGCTCTCGGTGAACCCACCGGCGTGGCGGCGCACGGTGTCCTCACTCCGGAGGGCGTCGACCTCCAGAGTGCGCTCACCCTGACCTATGAGAGCGGCGCGCACGCGCAGCTCGTCACCTCCATCGGGGCGGATTGCCCCAGCGTCGTGACCATCAGCGGAACCGACGGCTGGCTGCGCTCGTCGGCCCCCCTGTTCAACCCTGCCGAACTGGTGATCCAGCCGCGGCAGGGAACACCGAGGACGGAGCGTTTCGAGGTCTTCGGCAACGGCTTCGGTCACGAACTGCGGGAGGTCACGCGCTGCGTGCAGGACGGGCTCCTCGAGAGCCCGTTCATGACTCCGGCGGAATCGGTACGCATGCTGGAGCTTCTCGACGAGACCCGTCGCCAGATCGGCCTGCGCTACCCGAGTGACGCCCAAGTCACGGTGACTGCGTGACGGAGGCCCGGCTCCCGGTCGGTCCGCGCTCCTGCCTCCCCCGCGTAACCTGGCAGAAATCGAAGCGGAGTAGCCTTGGGGCATGCGAGAGATGCAGGCACAGATCATCGAGGCCATGGGCGTTCTGCCCACCATCGACCCCGCTGCAGAGGTGCGCAGGCGGGTCGGCTTCCTGAAGGATTACGTCCGGACCACCGGCACCCGGGGATTCGTCCTCGGGATCAGCGGCGGGCTCGACTCGACCCTCGCCGGGAAGCTCGCACAACTCGCGACCGACGAGCTCCGGTCCGAAGGGGTCGACGCCGACTTCATCGCGATGCGCCTGCCCTACAACGTCCAGAAGGACGAGGACGACGCCCAGGCAGCGCTCACCTTCATCCAGCCCCGCACGTCGAAGGTGTTCAACGTCGCCCCGGCCGTGGACGGCATCCAGCAGGAGTACGCGGACACCACGGGCGAGAGCATCTCGGACTTCACCAAGGGCAACACGAAGGCGCGTGCGCGCATGGTCGCCCAGTATGCGATCGCCGGCCAGCACAACCTGCTCGTCGTGGGCACCGATCACGGCGCGGAATCGGTGACGGGCTTCTTCACCAAGTTCGGCGACGGCGGGGCGGACATCCTGCCGCTCTTCGGGCTGAACAAGCGTCAGAACCGCGCACTGCTCAGGGAGCTCGGTGCTCCCGCCGCACTGTACGAGAAGATCCCGACCGCGGATCTGCTCGATGACCTGCCGGGCCAGGCCGACGAACAGGAACTCGGGCTCACCTACGAACAGATCGACGACTACCTCGAGGGCAGGGAGATCGATCCTGACGCAGCCACGTCGATCGAGCACCGCTACTGGATCACACGTCACAAGCGCACGGTGCCCGTGACGATCTTCGATTCGTGGTGGCGGGACTAAACACCGCCGTTGGTAACGTAGGGTCCGTGAAGATCGCCACCTGGAACGTCAATTCCCTCCGTGCCCGAGCCGACCGCGTCGAAGCCTGGCTGGACAGGTCCGACGTCGACGTCCTGGCCATCCAGGAGACCAAGTGCAAGGACGACAACTTCCCCTGGGAGCTCTTCGAGAACAGTGGTTTCGAGGTCGCGCACTTCGGACTCAGCCAGTGGAACGGCGTGGCGATCGCCTCGCGTGTGGGGCTCGACGACGTCGAACGGACCTTCCCGGGCCAGCCGTCCTTCGGCAAGCCGGGCAAGGAGGCCGTGCAGGAGGCGCGGGCCATCGCGGCGACGTGTGGCGGCGTGCGGGTGTGGAGCCTGTACGTACCCAACGGGCGCGCGCTCGACGACCCGCACATGCCCTACAAGATCCAGTGGCTCGAGACGTTGCGGGGACACGCCGCGCAGTGGATCGCCGACGATCCCGAAGCGCAGATCGCGCTGATGGGCGACTGGAACATCGCGCCCCGGGACGAGGACGTGTGGGACATCGACCTGTTCGTCAACGGCGGGTACACCCACGTCAGTCCTGCTGAACGTGCTGCTTTCCAGTCCTTCCTCGATTCCGGGTTCGCGGATCTCGCCCGCCCGTTCACCCCCGGTCCCGGCCTCTACACCTACTGGGACTACACGCAGCTGAGGTTCCCGAAGAAGGAGGGCATGCGGATCGACTTCGTCCTCGGTTCGCCGGCCCTCGCGGCGCGGGCGGCCAACGCCTTCGTGGACCGCGAGGAGCGCAAGGGCAAGGGCGCCTCCGACCATGCTCCCGTCGTCGTTGAACTCAGCGGACCGTGAGCAGATCGGGTGGTGGCGTCCGGCCGTTCCCGTACGTCTCCTACCTCCGCGTCTACGAACCGCTCGACGCCTTCTCCGACGCCCAGCAGCTCGCGATCCTCGATCAGAGGGCGCGTGAACGGGAGCTCACGGAGTCGATCGAGCACGAGCAGTCGCTGCGCAGGGTCCTGCGGCCGGTCTCGGACCCCTTCCCCCACAGCGAGCCGGAGCTGGTGCGCGTCACGCACTTCCCGAGCCTGAACGGCGCGACGGCGCCCTATTACTGCCCCAATCAGCTCGCCGTCCGCACCACCCTTGCCGCGGAGTCGCTCGACCAGAGCCTGCGGGGGCCCCTGATCGCCGTCCTGGTGCCCGACGTCGCCCGTGAGGCGCACCAGGCGCGGCTGGATCCGGACACCTTCGCCGATTCGGTGGCCAAGCTGCATACGCGGTCGGCCACGTGGGGTGTGCCCTTCGCCTGGTTCGCCCTGATCCACGAGGACGATCTCACCGAGGTGGTCGAGGACGACGGCCGGGTCATCACGGTCAGGATCACCGCGAGGATCGGTGACTGCATCGACCGGGGGCGCCGCTCGGTGGCCCAGCTCGCGATCGGGGCACCCGAGATGGACCTCCTCGACGAGCTCACCGAGATCATCGAGTGGCTCGAGGTGTTCCGCCGGGACGCCGTGGTCGAGGTGGACTACGGGCCGGTCGCTGATCGCGTCTTCCCCGACGACTCCCCGATGGACGTCCGGCTGGGCATCGAGAGCCTCGCCGAAGCCGACATGATGGGCGCCGCCGCATCGTATCGGCGCCTGGCGTCGCGATGGATCCCTATCCGGCAACTCGCCCGCGCTTCCTGACCGTTCGGTACGGCGTCCCGGCCGGCACCGGGTCGGGACGCGGTGGAGGCGTCGGCCTGGGCCGGGCGGGAGCGCCGGCACGACCGCTCAGGTCCTGGCCGGTCCCGTCGTCGCACGTTCCACCAGCGTGTGCGGCCGCGGCGCCGGGTACTCCGCCGGTTCGTTCCGCAGCAGTTCCCCGAGCAGGAGGTCCGCGGCGAAGGCACCCTGGTCCCCGGGGTCCTGCCGGATGGTGGTCAGTCCCATGGGCGCGGCGAACTCGTGGTCGTCAATGCCGATCACGGACAGCTCTCCCGGAACGTCGATCCCGAGCTCCGCCGCGGCCCTCAGGACACCGAAGGCCATCTCGTCCGACGAGCAGAACACCGCCGTCGGACGGTCCGCCGGGTCGGCGAGGAGCGTCAGCGCCGACGCGCGCGACGTCGCGAAGCGGAAATCACCGAGCGCCGACCAGTCCGCGCGCACCGGGAGGTGGTGATCCGCCATGGCCCGCTGGTAGGCCTGCGCACGGATGCGCGGCACCTCGAAGTCGATGTCGAACGATCCCCCACCCCGCAGATGGGCGATCCTCGTGTGGCCGAGCGCTATCAGGTGCTCGACGGCGTCCCGGACCGCGCGGGCGTCGTCGATACCCACGTGGCGCACTCCTTCGACCGCTCCGCCCACCACGATGTTCGGGTACTCGAGTTGCTGCACAGCTTCGCGTTCCTCCTCCGTGAGGTGCATGCACATGACCAGCAGCGCATCGATGCGCTTGCGCAGGATCGAACGATGGAACACCCTGTCCCGGTTCGCCCCTGCACCGCCGAGGCTGAAGAGGACCAGGTCATAGCCGGCAGCACGGAGCTGCCGGTCGACCCCCTCGAGCACGGCGGAGAAGTACCAGCGGTCGATCACGGGCACGAGGACCCCCATGGCCATGGTGCGCCCGGACGCGAGTCCGGACGCGGACGACGACGGGACGTACCCGAGCTCCTTCGCCGTGGAGGCGACCCTCGCCCGCGTCTCCTCGGCCACGCCCGGCAGCCCGCGCAGTGCGCGGGACACCGTGGCCGTCGACACCCCGAGGGATGCCGCGACGTCGTCGATGCTGGTCATGCGATCAACCCTTCAGGCCACCGGCCAGCAGGCCCCGCACGAAGTAGCGCTGGAGTCCGAAGAACACGGCGAGCGGGACGATGATGGACACGAAGGCACCAGCCGTGAGTCGCTGCCATTCCCCGCCGCGCGAGCCCTGCAGCTCCGCCAGACGCTGGGTGATAGGAGCCACGTCCGCTCCTCCTCCGGAGAAGACGAGGGCGACGAGGAGATCGTTCCACAGCCAGAGGAACTGGAAGATCCCGAAGGAGGCCAGCGCGGGCGTGGCCAGGGGGACGATGATGCGCCAGAAGATGGTGCTGTGACCGGCACCGTCCACCCGCGCCGCCTCGATGACCTCACCGGGAATCTCGGCGATGAAGTTGTGGAGCAGGAAGATCGCGAGCGGGAGCCCGAAGATGGTGTGGGCCACCCACAGCTGCGCGTATGTGCCGCTCGGCAGAAGCTGGAAGTCACCGATCTTGAGCACCTGGGTGAACAGCTGCAGCAGCGGGATCAGGGCCATCTGCAGCGGTACGATCTGCAGGGCGAACACGAAGATGAACAGGCCGTCCTTGCCCCTGAACCGCCCCCACGCGAACATGTAGGCCGCCATCGCGCCGAGGACCAGCGTGAAGACCGTTCCGGGAATCACGATCGCCAGCGAGTTGACGAAGTAGGAGAGCAGGTTCGGCGACTGGCTTCCCCCCGGGCTCAGCACGTCGGCGTAGTTCTCCAGCGTGAACTGGCGGTCGGTGATGGCATTCCACCAGCCGTTGCCCTTGATGTTGGCCTCCGGCCGGAACGAGGACACGAGCAGCCCGAAGGTCGGCACGGTCCAGATCACCGCGATGATGATCGCCGCGACAGTGGCCCGCCGCGAGGTCAACCGCTGTTTCACGCGCTTCTGCATCGGGGAACGGCCCTGCGTGGCGTCGTCCTTGACGTCCGGCAGGAGGTCCTTCGTGTTCTCGAGGGGAACGGTGCTCATCGGATCTCCTTCTGCTTGCGGAGCAGCCGGGCGTTGAAGACCACGACGGGCAGCACCATCAGGAACAGGATCAGGGCCAGTGCGGCGCCCCTGCCGGGCTCACCCGCCCTGAACGCCTGCGTGTACATCTCATTGGCGACGACGGACGTCTCGTACTGGCCCGCAGTCATGGTGCGGACGATGTCGAAGACCTTCAGCGTGCCGATCGTGATGGTGGTGACGACGACGATCAGCGAGCCACGGATGGTGGGGATCGTGACGTTGCGGAACTGCTGCCAGGCACTTGCGCCGTCGAGCCGCGCGGCCTCCACGATCTCCGTCGGGATGCCCTTGATCGCCGCCGACAGCACCACCATCGCGAACCCGGTCTGGATCCAGATCATCACGGCGATCAGGAAGAGCGTGTTCTCAGGAGCGTCCAGCAGGAACTGTTTGGGTTCCTGCCCGGCCCAGACCAGGAGCTGGTTGAGCAGGCCGATCTGGTCCTGTTCCGGGCCCTTGTAGGCATAGACGAAGCGCCAGATGACACCCGCTCCGACGAAGGAGATCGCCATCGGCATGAAGACCAGCGCCTTGAGCGCTTTCTCACCCCGGGCGCGGTCGATGAAGACCGCATACGCCAGACCGATCGAGGATGCGAGCAACGGGACCAGGACCACCCAGATCAGGGTGTTCCGCAGGGTCACCAGCGCTTCCGGCTGGGTGAACATCCAGACGAAGTTGTCCAGTCCGACGAACTCGCCGTTACGGTCGGTCAGTGACAGATAGGACGTCTGGAGAGCGGGAAACACGAGTCCTACACCCAGCAGGATCAGGGCGGGAGCGAGGAAGGCCGCAACCTGGATCTTCTCCCGACCGGACTTCGGTGCCCTGTCGACCACGAGCATGATGAGCCCGATGATCGCGGCGAACACCGCGAGCCCGATCACCACCTGTAATCCTTTTTCTGCGAAATCTTCCACAGCTCAGCCTCCTTGGTGCGCGTGGTGAAAGTGGAACGTGGGGAGACAGGACAGCAGGGCATGCAGCGTCGAGGCATGCCCTGCTGTCCAGCGGGAGGAGGGGTGCGGCCGACCGGCTCGATCCCCTCCTCCGCGACCTCTCTAGGAGGAGGGCCAGCTGTCTTCGACGGACTGCGTGACTTCCTCGGTGGAGGAACCGTTGATCCAGTTCACGATGCCGCTCCAGAAGGAGTTGGCGCCCACCGCTCCCGGCATGAGGTCCGAGCCGTCGAAGCGGAAGACCGTGGTGGGATCCTGCAGCAACTCGATCGACTGACGATCCAGGTCGGACTGCGCCACCTCCGGATCGAGTCCGGTGTTCGCACTGATCGCCCCGCCCTGGGAGACACGGGCGTTCGCGAATTCCGCACTGGCCAGGTAGGTCTGCAGCGCCTGGACCTCAGGACGATCCGCGTACGCGCCGATCAGCTCACCGCCACCGGTGATCGCCGTGCCCTGGGAGGCGTCGATCGGTGGCGTCATGAACGCCCACACGTCTCCGTCCTCCGCGACGTTCGTTCCCTCGGGCCAGTTGGCTGCCTGGAACGACGCCTGGTGGTGCATGGCGCACGAGCCGTCGAGCACCGGCTGGCCGGCCTCCGCGAAGGGGGTGGAGAGGATCGAGCGGACGTCGCCGAACCCGCCGTTGACGTAGTCGTCGTTCTTGAGGATCTCGCCCACCCGCTCGAACGAGGAGACGATCTGCGGATCGTTGAAGGGGATCTCGTGGGTGACCCACTGGTCGTACACCTCGGGGCCGTGCTCGCGAAGCACAGCGTCCTCCACCCAGTCGGTGCCCGGCCAGCCGGTTGCCTCACCGGATTCGAAGCCAGCGCACCAGGCTTTCATGTCCTCTTCCTCGGCGGCGATCGCTTCGGTCAGCTCGGTCATCTCGTCCCAGGTGGTCGGAACCTCCCAGCCCTTCTCCTCGAAGGTGGCGGGCACGTACCAGACATACCCCTTCACGTTGGCGAGCATGGGAGCGGCGTAGAAGGTGCCGTCGATGGTGCCGTACTTCTTCCAGTCGGCGGACCAGTTCTCGTCCACGAGGTCCGAGACGGCCTGCGGTGCCGGTACCAGGTTGGATGCCTGATCCGCCAGCAGGCCGGGTTGCGGGAAGATGGCCAGGTCCGGCGCGGTGCCGCCCTGGGCGCGCACGCCGATCTGGGTCTCGAACTCCTTCGAGCCCTCGTAGGCGACCTCGATACCGGTGCACTCGGCGAAGTCGGCCCAGGAGTTCTCGAGCAACTCCGCTTCGAGGTCGACGATCGTCGAGTAGACGCTGACTTCCGTGTCCTCGAAAGTCCCGTAGGTCTCGTAGGCGGCGCAGTCCGCGTCACCCGAACCTCCCGCGCTGTCCGATCCCTCGGAGCCGCAGCCTGCGAGAGCGAGGAGGGAAACGCTGAGCGCTGCGACGGGCAGCGTTAATTTCCGTGAGCGAATGTTCGCCATTGAAACAGACTCCTTTGTCTTGCGGTACGGGTTCGTCCGACCCGGAGCGTTCCTGCCGCCGTGCCTCGAATGTGCCGCCTCACTGATGGGTATCGCAAGAGTAAGCGCTTACATCCGGGCTGACAAGGAGGGCGGGGCGCTTCCACCCTTCGATACCGAATCGTGACGCGCCGTTCAGGAGACGCGTTCGGCTTTCGTCAGACGGACGCGGGTTCCGGAACTGATGCTGATGAGTACCGGCGTCCGGTACCCGGTGACCCTGTCGAGTGCTTCGACGAGCCGTGACACCTCTGCCGCCACGACGTAGGGAGGCGCACCCTTCCGCGGATACACCCGCACCCGCAGCCCGGGCACCCCCTTCAGCATCCAGGTACTGACCGAGGCCCCTGCCAGGTCGGGGCGTTCCAGCAGCGCAGCCCTGAGCGCCTGCTCGGCCGCCGCCGCCGTGATGGTCACCGAGCCCGGCGTTCCGCCATCGCCCGCGGATCCCTCGGCAGCCTGCGTTCCTGCGAAACCGGGCGTGCGGCCCGAACGGGCGACGTCCGAGGATGCGAAAAGGCCCGTCCGCCCCCTGCCCTGCGCCGAGATCCACAGCACGAGCAACACGATCGTCAGCAGCAGGGCCGCCGCCAGGACGATCCACAGCCAGGTGTCGGCCTGACCCTCGAGCGTCGTCCGCTCCCGGAGCCCGGCGATGGCGGCACCGGCGCGCGGCGCCGCCGCCCTCCACCAGGCTGCCGCCCCGGGCAGCAGGAGGAGCAGGATCCCGAAGGATCCCGCGGCCAGGGCCGCGAGCCCGGCGGCGGCGAGGATGACCCGGTTGAGCAGGCGCGGCGTGGTGTTCACTGTCCGATCACCCCCGTCGGCGACACGACGACGGTGATCCGCGGCGAGGGTTCCACACCTGCGCGCCGGAGATCGTCCGCGACAGCGGCGCGCACGGCCTCGGAGTCCACCGGGATCCCCGACGTCGGCTGGACCCGGACCTCGACAGATGATCGTCCCACCGTCACCAGCACCTGTTCCGGCGCCACCCCGGCCGCGGCACGTGCCCGCCGGGCCAACGAGGACGCCACCACCTCGGCGTCCACGACGACGGCTGCCCGCTCGTTCGGGATCGTGTAGCGGGCCCGCCTGCCGGGCAGCACGGCGAGGAGGAGGAGCAACGCGCCCACGACGGCCAGCAGCACGGACCCTGCCCCCAGCAGCGAGGGGGGTGCTCCACCGGGGAGGCCACCGATCCAGGCTGCCGCCTCCTCGAGGTCGACGAGGAACGGCGCGTCCCCGACGGCCTTCAGCACCACTTCGAACAGGAGGACCAGACACCCCAGGATCAGGAGCACGCTCGTGGCCACCGAGGCGATGGCTCGCGAGGAGTGGAGTTCGCGTCGCACGAGCCGCGCGGTCGTTACGGGTGACGACCGGTCGAGGGGATCGGCACTCACAGGACCCTCGCGCCCCTCGTGACCGTGCTGCCGATGATCCGGATGTCGACCCGGCTCAGTCTCGCCCCGCTGAGCTCCTGCATGCGTTCGAGGATCGGGGACCTGGCAGCATCGGCCCGAGCCCACAGTGGTCCTCCGAACGAGTCGATGATGCCCGGCTCGTCCTGTACACGGGTGAGAGGAGGAACGGGCAGGGGCAGGGCGAGGAGGAGCGCGAGCAGGCCGTGCTCGTCGGAGAAGGAAGCACGCACCTGGGCCGGCTGAACGCCCAGCATCTCGGCCGCGACTCCGCGGGCGGTGCTGACCAGGGCCTGGGTGGTGATGCGGTTGTGGCCCGCGTCCGGACCCGGCGTACCCGATCCGGAGGCGGGCACCACGGACTCAGCGTCTGCGGGAGGGAGGGAGCGAGTGGTCACGAGGACGAGCGTCGTCCGGACAGGGCGTCGAGGACCCCGCGGAGGTCCAGCTTGCCCTCGACGACGCGGCCGATGAGTGCTCCGGACAGGACCAGCACGAGAGTGAGCAGGAAACCCCAGAATCCGAAGATCAGGGCCGCGAAGGCGAGGACGGCTCCGGCCGCCATGCCGATGGTGGTGGGAGTCACGGCTGCCTCACTCGACAGCTTGCCTGAGCGGGGAGGAGCCCGAGGTCCGCAGCCGTTCGACCACCGGCGCCTCGGTCGGCGTGGGCAGATGGACGTCGAGGACCTCCACGTTCACCTCGATCACTTCAAGGCCGACGAGCTCACTCAACGCCCTGTAGACGGCAGCCCGAACCGAGTCTGCAAGGGTACCCAGCGGAAATCCATAGTCCGCGACGAGGCTGATGTCGACCGCCAGCTGGGTCTGACCCACCTCCACCTTCACTCCGTGGGACGGGTCGTTGGCTCCCACCGCGTCACGGATGGCGCCGAGAGCACGTCCCGACCCCGGGCCCAGGGAATGCACTCCCGGCACGGCACGGGCGGCGATTGCGGCGATCTTCACGGCCGCAGGATCACCGATGACGGTCCTCCCTGCTGGAACGACACGGTGGACTGTCAACGGCTCGGCCGCGGGTTGGTCGGTCATCGTAGCTGGCCCCTTTCACTCGAGCCCAAGCCTAAGCCCCCGCGACGGCCTGCGGGCGGCGACCCGGCCCGGTGCCCCGTCCTGGACGCAGCGGCCGGCCGGTTCCGTCAGGGACGTGTGCAGTGCTGGGCGAGCCAGTCCTGGACGGGGATCATCGCGTGCCGGAACGCATCCTCGTCGAAGGTCCCCGAGCCCTTCGGCGGCGCCTCGAGGGAGTGCGCGAGCGTGGTGAAATCGTCATGCAGGTCGGCGGGCACCTTTTCGCGAAGGTCGAGGATCTGCTGTTCGAGTGCGACGAGTTCCTCCGGATCGGTCTCGGACCTGAAGCTCAGGGGGGCGAGCATGGCCGTGGTGACTCCTCCCGCGACGAGAACGCAGTGATCGGAGGCGGCCGGGGCGCCTCCCGCGGATTGCCCGGCATCGCGCGGGGTCCCGCCTGCCGCAGGACCACCCTGCGGGGAAGGCTCGGCCGTCGTCCGGGCCTCCGGCGTCGGACTGGCCGGCATCTCGAGCATCGTCTCCGCGGGCTCCGGGGCACCCTGTCCGCACCCTGCCAGGGTCAGTACCAGGACGGAACACCCGACGAACGACGACAGGGATCTCACAGGTGGCCTTTCGTCTCGGTGCCGGAGGTACAACGGGCAGGGGTCGGACTACTCTCCCAGGTGATCCATCCGCACGACCGAGCGTCCCGGCACATCCCCGGACGGCGTGTCCTGCGCGATGCTACGGCCCGAAACCCGGCGTTGGCTGGGTGTTCCTGCGGACACGGCGGACACCTGCCGGCGGAGCGGCCCGGCCGGACACGAAAAAACCCCGCGCTCCGTGGGGAACTGCGGGGTTTTCAGCGGTGGCTCCGACCGGCGTCGATCCGGTGACCTTTCGATTTTCAGTCGAACGCTCTACCAACTGAGCTACAGAGCCTTGCGACCATCTCGAGGATGATCACCGTATCCAGCCCGGCCGGCCTCCCCGAAGGGAACCAGCCGCCTGAGCGACCCTGACGGGACTTGAACCCGCGACCTCCGCCGTGACAGGGCGGCGCGCTAACCAACTGCGCTACAGGGCCTTGCTAACTTCACTTGCCGTTTTGCAAGAGTTCCAGCGTACCAGCACTTTTCGTCCCGGTTGACCGCCCGAAGGGAAACTCCCGCGTACCCCCAACGGGATTCGAACCCGTGCTGCCGCCGTGAAAGGGCGGTGTCCTAGGCCGCTAAACGATGGGGGCCTGACCACGGTTCGAGCTGGTCGCGAACTGCCGGAGAGCGTGCTTTTCCGGCCGATCAGTCCCTCTCGTGGACCTCTAAAACTATAGGGGCAGAATCTCGATTCCACAAAATCGCGAGGTTCCGCCGGCCACCCTGGGCCCGCACGACGGACAGCGAACGCTCGGTACTATCAGGGCGTGCCATTCGACATCACGCGCGAGGAGTTCGACGAAGCGGTCGACGACGCCATCGACAGGATTCCCGACGATCTCGCCCGGGCAATGGACAACGTGGCCATCTTCGTCGTCGAGGAGTACGAGCCGTCTCCCGGCGAACCCGAGGATGCCGAACTGCTGGGCCTGTACGAGGGCACGCCCCTCACGGAACGGGACTCCTGGTGGGAGGCGGGATCACTGCCGGACCGCATCAGCATCTTCCGCGGTCCACTCATGCGCCTGTGCGCCTCCCGCGACGAACTGGTGGAGGAGATCGCCGTGACAGTGGTTCACGAGGTGGCCCACCACTTCGGGATCGATGACCAGAGACTGCACGAACTGGGATGGGGTTGACGGCGACACGGCGCGCCTCGGCCTGAATGACAGCGATGTTGTTTACGATACTGGTGTGACTCCTGTTGCCAACGTGACAGGGGTGCCCTATCGTCAGGTCTGCTGTGTCAACCATCACCAGCAGCCCCGGCGAAAGAGCGGCACACCGTGCAGTCACCACGATCCACCCATGCCTTCCTGCTGCATGGGGCCGCCGCACTGGCGACAGCTGCGCTGATCGGCTGCAGCACCGTCGCACCCTCGTTCGCGGCTCCGGCCGGGGACGAGGCGCCCGTCTCGACGATTCCGTCGATGAACGAGGTCAGGCGCGCCCAGGCCGACACCGAAGCCACCACCGGCCTCGTGACCGAGATCGAGGGCATCATCGCGAGTGCCGCGGAGCAGTTGCAGGAGTCACAACTCATCGCCTTCAGGGCCCAGAACGATTACAACAATGCTCTCGCGGTGCTGGACGAACGGCGTGCCGCGGCCGCCCTGGCAGAGACGCGAGCCATCGAGGCGGCCGACGCGCGCGACGCCGCCGAGGAGCAGGTGGGCCGGCTCGCCGGGGATCTGTACCGGTCCGGAGGGATGAACCCAGGCATCGAGAGCATCCTGGACGGCACTGATCCGGACGAGGTGATGTACCGCGCGTCGACCCTGTACGGCCTGTCCAGCACCAGCACCCGAACTCTGGAGGACGCCGGATCGGCGAGCGCGGCCTGGGCGTCCCTGACCGAGGATGCCGCAGCAGCGCGACAGGCGGCGCAGGACGCCGCCGACACGGCGGAGGATGCCGGCAGCGTCGCCCGGGAGGCAGCAGCGGGTTCGGAGAGGCTCGTCGGTCAGAAGGAAGCGGAGCGATCCACCCTCGTGGACCAGCTCGCCACGCTGCGGAACACCACCGCCGAACTGGAGGACCGGCGCCTCGCCGGCCTCGAACAGGCCCAGCGCGAGCGCGATCTCGCCCGGACGATCGCGGAATCGACTCCCGCGGCCTCTGCAGAGCAAGCCCCGCGTGAGGAACGGCCCGCCCCCACCAGCGCTCCCCCGTTGCGCGAGCCGGCGTCGCTGCGGATGCCTGCGCAGACGCTCCCGGACGCCACGCCCGCCCTCCTGCCGGCGGCCCCTACGCCCCCGGTCCCTGCGGCTCCGTCGGCGCCGGGACCCACCCCGGCCCCGCCTGTCCGTCCTGCACCGGCGCCACCCTCGGCCGCACCACCTGCGCCCGTCCGGCCGACACCGGCACCACCGGCAGCCGCACCACCTGCGCCCGTCAGGCCGACACCCGCACCAGAGAGGCCTGCGCCTGCGCCGGTTCCTGCGCCCGTCAGCCCCTTGCCCGCGCCCGCCAGCCCTCCGCCGGCCCCGACACCTCTCCCACCTGCCCCGAGCGCACCGGCCCCGGCTCCGCCGTCGAGCAGTGGCGCCGGGGCGGTGGCGATGAGCTACGCCCTCTCCAAGACCGGCAGCCCCTACTCCTACTCATGGGGAGGCAACGGGCCGCTCGGCTACGACTGCTCCGGCCTCACCCAGCAGGCCTTCGCGTCTGCCGGTGTGTCACTTCCACGAACCGCGGCGCAGCAGTTCTCCGCCGTCCAGCATGTGCCGCTCTCGCAGCTGCAGCCCGGTGACCTGGTGTTCTGGGGCAGCGGCTCGGACATCTGGCACGTCGCCATCTACATCGGCGGCAACCAGGTGGTCAACGCGCTGAACCCCGCGCAGGGCATCCTCGTCACGGATCTCGCACACATGGGCGGAATGGGTCCGCTGAATCCTTCCGCCGGCAGGGTCTGACCCTGGTCGGCGCCGATCCGCGGTGCGGCTGGACCTGGCGGAGGGCCCGACCGACGCGTCCGGCGAAGATCCCCGATGCTGGTACGGCAGGGCCCTAGCGGACGGGGGCGATCATCGGCCCGAACGACTTCCGGTCCTCGAGCCGTGGATCCGCCTTGTCCGGCACCACCAGCACCGGACCGCGCGCGTGATGCAGGACTCCCTGGCTCGTCGAGCCCATCAGCATGCCGGCGAACCCGCCCCTGCCGCGGGTACCGACGACGAGCAGCTCACACGTCGCCGAAGCCTCGATGAGCACCTCCGCAGGAGGACCGTCCACGAGGTCCGCCCGGATGTCGAGATCCGGGTAGTGGCTTGCGAGCCAGTCCCGGCCCGCTGCGAGTTGCAGGGCCAGGTCGGCGTGCAGTGCTTCCCGGTCGACGGGTGCCGGCACCCACGCGAGGGATCCGTTGAAGGGTGCGACGGAACAGATGACCCGCAACCCCAGCCCCCGTGAGCGCGCTTCCTCTGCTGCTGCGAGCGAGGCCATTCGAGCCTGCTCCGAGCCGTCGACACCGACCACCACGACGGGTTCGACCGTCACGGGTGGCCTCTCCTTGCCCGGCTTCCTGCCGAGTTCCGGCCGTCCCAGCCTTGCCCCGGCGCACACGGGGATGACCGCAGTCGGGCACTTCGCGTGCGCGGGCAGGGCGCTGCTGACGGATCCGAGCAGCCTGCCGACGAAACCACCGCGCCCGCGGGAACCGACGACCATGAGCTCGGCCTCCTCCGAGAGGTCCAGCAGGACGCCTGCAGCATCACCCGTCTCGACCCTGGGATGGATGTCCAGCGATCGGCCCTGGAGGTGGGACAGGGATTCGTCGAGCACGGACCGGGCGCTGGCCCGGATGACGTCGTCGTCGACGGTGGCATATCCGGCGTCCATGCTCGACGCCGCGAACACCGGCACCGTGTAGGCGGTCACCACGTACAGCGGAGCAGCACGTCGCTCCGCCTCCTGTGCGGCCCACAGCAGGGCGCACGTACTCTGGTCCGATCCGTCCACCCCGACGACGATTCCGTGCCTCGCCGGCTCCTGCGACGAACCTCCTGCATGCTCACTGCCCACGGCAGGCCTCCCTCGGTCGCGTGTCCCCCGCCGCCTGAAGCGGCCGGTCCCCCATTTGTAGCGCACAGGAGTGCATCGGTCTATCCACGGTCTGAAAAGTTATATAGGCTTCGATGACCCGTCGCGGGGGCCCGGCAGATGGCTTGGCCACCCCTGCGCGTAGTGCTCTTGGATGACCCGTTCGCAGCCAAGAGTCCGCACGGCCCGGAAGAGGCGCCGGGCCGTGCGGGAACAATGCTCCACGTGGAGGTAGCCCCGGTGAATTCTCTGCCGTTCGACCAGGTCCGCTCGGCATCAGCGCTGCCCCCGGCCGCTGAGCATACGAGCACCGTGGTCATCGGTTCAGGACTGTCCGGCCTGGCCGTCGCCAGCGAGCTGAGCCGCCGCGGTATCGATTCGATCGTGGTCGAGAGCCTGGAGTGCTTCGACTCCGGAGCCATGCGCACGGTGATGACGGACTCCGTGTCGCTCTCCGAACGCACTGAGCTGATGCGGCTCCTCCGCGGCTACGCCGCCGCACACCAGCTCGACGTCCGGCAGAGCACGGTGGCCGAGCACCTCAGCATCATCGGGCACCCCACGTTGATCAAGGGGCCCGTGGGCCGCAAGAAGTGGGCCGTGCAGACGGCGGACGGAGTGCTGCTCGCCGATCATGTGGTGCTCACCAAGTACCCGCAGAACGAGTTGCGGAAGTTCCTCCGTTCGATGGGCATCGCCATCGGCAGGGACTTCAAGGCGGCTCTGCGTGCGATCGGCCTGCACCTCGTCGGCGTGGGCGAACTGCTGACGCCCACCACGCGCGAGATCGTGCGTCAGGCGAAGCTCGTCAGTGACGCGATCGTGGAGCAGGGTCCGGCGGCACTGAACCGCCTGGCGCCGCCCCGGGCAGCCATCTCCCCCCTGGGCGCCTGACCCGCCCTACCTGGTTGCGCCCAGCCGCTTCCGAGCGGTGATCGCGAGGGCGACGGCAATGGCGACCAGGGCGGCGATCATCAGCACGATGCTCCAGGGGAAGTCGCTGACGCCGGCCGTCTGGGTCTCGTTCGCGGGATCGTCCCGCGTCTCCATCGGGCCGGCGGTGGTGGCCGAGTCCGGCACCGTCGTCGAGCCCTGCAGCGTCGAGAACGCGAAGGTGCCCTCGATCGGGTGGGAATCCGAACTGACGACCCGCCAGTTGACCGTGTACCCACCGGCGGGGGCTCCTGACCGGAGCGGTTGCGTCGCGGTGCGGTCCACGATCTCCACTGGTCCGTCCGCCCAGTCCGTGCCGGATTCGTCGAGGACCTGGACCTGTGCCCCGATGCCTGACGGCACGTTGGAGAAGGTCAGCTCGAGGCCGGGGGGCAGGACGTCCACGGCTGCTCCCTCGGCCGGGTTGGTACCGGTGAGCTCGTCATGGGCGCTCGCTGCCCCGCCCGCACCGAGGAGCATCACGATCGTCAGCAGGACGGCGGAGACCAGGGCGGTGACGGAGGGCGCCGGACGCCGACGTCCGGGGTTCGTCGTCACCGGGAGTTGCGCGGGCAGAAGGAGAAGGGCAGCCATGCTTCAACCCTACGCGGAGACCCTGACCACGTGCTGGGATCGCACGCGCATCGACGTCCGCGGGACGTTCCGTCATGAACGGTCCGCCGTACGCGGCTCGCGATAGAATTCCTCCGACGACCCACCCCTTCCGCCCTAGGATCACCCATGCTCAAAACTGGTTCCGTGCTGGATCGATACTTCGACATCACCCAGCGGGGGTCGACGTTCTCCCGTGAGATCCGCGGCGGCCTCGCCACCTTCTTCGCCATGAGCTACATCGTGGTGCTCAACCCGTTGATCCTCGCCGGAGCAGACTCCTCCGGAGCCGAACTCGGTTTCGAGCGCGTCGCCGCAGTGACCGCGCTCGTGGCCGGCATCCTGACCATCGTCATGGGCGCGTGGGCCAGATACCCCTTCGCTCTGGCCACCGGACTGGGCGTCAATGCTTTCGTCGCCATCACCGTCGCGACGAATCCCGGGCTGACGTGGCCGGACATCATGGGCCTCGTCATGCTCGCCGGTCTCACGATGCTGGTGCTCGTGCTGACCGGGTTCCGCACGGCGGTCTTCAACGCCGTGCCCGAGAGCCTCAAGACGGCGATCGTCGTGGGCATCGGTCTCTTCATCGCCCTCATCGGCCTGGTCAACGCCGGGTTCGTGCGTCGCGTCCCCGACGTCGCCGGTACCACCGTGCCCGTCGGCCTAGGATTCGGCGGGGTGCTGATCGGGTGGCCCACCCTCGTGTTCGTCTTCGGCCTGATCCTCACGATCGCGCTCGTCGTCCGCAAAGTACGCGGTGCCATCCTGATCGGTGTGCTCGCGGCGACGGTGCTCGCCGTCGTGCTCGAAGCCGTGGTCGACGTAGGCCCCAGCGTGGCCCCCGGACAGGAGCCCGATCCCGCCGGCTGGTCACTCGTGGTCCCCGAACTCCCCGCGGGGACCTGGGTGGGTGTCCCGGACCTCAGTCTCGTGGGCAATGTCAGCCTGTTCGGTGCGTTCGGGCACCTCGGCGGGACGGCCGCGCTGCTGCTGACCTTCACGATCCTCCTCAGCATCTTCTTCGACGCGATGGGCACCATGGTCGGTCTCGCGAACGAGGCCAAGCTCGTCGACGCCAAGGGCAACATCCCCGGCGTCGACCGCGTGCTCATCGTCGACGCCCTGGGTGCCGTAGCCGGTGGCGCCGGATCCGTGTCGTCGAACCAGATCTACGTCGAGTCGGGCGCCGGGATCGGCGAGGGTGCACGGACGGGCCTCGCCAACGTGGTCACCGGCCTGCTGTTCCTGCTCGCCATGTTCTTCACACCGCTGATCAGCCTCGTTCCGTTCGAGGCAGTTGCTCCCGCACTCGTGGTCGTCGGTTTCATGATGGTGGCCCAGGTGGGTCGCATCGACTTCGACGACTGGGGCGTCGCCATCCCCGCGTTCCTCACGTTCACCCTGATGCCGTTCACCTACTCGATCGCCAACGGCCTCGGTGCGGGCTTCATCGCCTTCGTGCTGATCCGGGCCATCCAGGGCCGGGGCCGCGAGGTGCATCCGCTCATGTGGGCGGTGGCTGCGGCATTCGTCGTGTTCTTCGGTATCGGGCCCATCGAGCAGCTCCTCGGGATCTGACCTCCGCGGCGCAGCGCCGACCACTCGGGCCCCGTCCGTCAGGATGCCCCGCCGCGCGGGCGGAGCCGGGTCTCCTCCACGTCGAGGATGCGTTGGGCGTTGGCGAGCACCCGGGACGAGTAGGTCCCACGTGACCTCGCTGCGAGGAGCGCTTCCCGTTCGGCGGCGAGCACGGCCAGGCGCAGATCACGGTACTGGCGGTGCGGCGAGCGGACGAGCTTCTGCTCTGACAGCCGGGCCCTCTCCCACTCGACCTCGCTCCGCGCCCCCGTATCGGTGCGCACACGTTCGAGTACGGCGTCATCCACGGGGACGCCCTCGCCCAGGACCGCCTGCGGGTGATCGAGCACGCGCAGACCCTCGGTGCGCAGCTCGTCGAAGAGGGTCGCCGATTCCTCGCGGTCGGTCCCCGCGTCTATCCCCTCGATCCTGAGGATGCGGATGAGGGCGGGCAGGGTACTGCCCTGTACCAGCAGGGTCGTGACCGCGACGGTGAAGGCGATCAGCACCAGCTGCTCCCTGTACGCGAAGGACTCCGGCAGGGACTGGGCCGCGGCCAAAGTCACCACGCCGCGCATCCCCGACCAGCCGAACACCGTGGCGCCCTTCCAGCTGAAGCCCTCGCGACGCTCGAGTTCGAGGTCCGCCTGGCGTCGCTGGTACAGCCTGTTCAGTACCCGCCTCCGGCGCTCCTGCCGCGCATCGAGCGAGCCCTGCCTGGTGAGCCTTGCCAGGCCCCTGCGCAGCTGGTAGGACCGTCGCGCTGCCCGGCTCGGTAGCCGCCGCATGAGCAGCACCAGCGGGAAGACCCACAGGAACCTGACGACGACCAGGACGAGGGTGGTCAGCAGGCCGATCTGCACCGTCTGCGCGACCGTCAACAGCGACTCGTCGATGTCCTGCAGCAGGCTCCGGATCTCGAGGCCGATGAGCAGGAAGACGCCGTTCTCGAGCAGGAACTGCACTGTCCGCCAGTTCACGTTGTCGCTGATGCGCGCCCGGGCGTCGAGGTGGCTTGCGCTGCGATGGCCTGTGTAGATGCCCGCCACCACCACCGCCAGCACTCCCGACGCCCCCAGCTCCTCGGCCGGGATGAAGGCGACGAATGGCACCGCGAGGGAGATGGCGGTGTCCAGGACCGGATCGTCGAGTCTCGCCCGCAGGAAGACCGTCACCACTCCCACGAAGTACCCCACCAGGACCGCGACGACGACGGCGAATGCGAAGTCCGCTACGGCCGACCCGACGCCGGAGAGGGCGCCGGCGGATGCCGCGATGGCACTGCGCAGGAGGACCAGGGCCGTCGCGTCATTGACGAGGCCCTCGCCCTCCAGCACCGTGAGCAGGCGCGGCGGCAACCCCAGCCTGCGACCGATGGAGGTGGCTGCGACGGCGTCGGGCGGGCTGACCACGGCCCCGAGCGCGACCGCCGCCGCGAACCCCAGACCGGGCAGGAGGGCGTGGAGGAGGAGCCCCGTGACGAGGGCGGAGACGACGACGAGCGCCACGGACAGACTGGCGATCGGCGTGAGGTTGCGGCGGAAGTCCATGACGGGCGTCTTGATCGCCGCGGCGTAGAGCAACGGCGGCAGGATGCCGGTGAGGATCCATTCGTCCGGGATCCTGAAGCTGGGCACTCCGGGGACGAAGGACAGTCCGATCCCCACGACCACGAGGATCAGCGGGGACGCCACACCCACCCGTTGCGAGAGCACCGCGACCGCAACGAGGACAGCGATCCCGATGACACCCAGCAGTCCCAGTTCCACGCTGCCAGCCTAGGGTGAACCGGCCGGCGACGGGGTTCTTCCGAACCAGCGCCCTGGACGGCTTGACGCAGTAGGTCCCGTGCGTCGACCGAGCCCGCAGGCTCCGTCGAGGACGACGTCACTGACGGTCGGCGGGCCGGTCCTGCACGGGATCGTTCAGGATCCGGGCACCCGTGCTGAAGGTCCGCACGCGGGCGTCCTGCCAGAGCTGCGCCGGGACGCCCCCTCCCAGCAGCTCCCGCGCCAGTCCGGGGTCCTCCCCCAGCGGCGAGTCACTGCCCGCGATGATCACGTTGCCGTAGCGCCTGCCCTTGAGCATCGCCGGGTCGGCGATGATCGCGGTGTGCGCGAACGCAGCGCCGATCGTCGCGGCTTCACGCCTGGCCATCGCGAGGTCGGGGCCGTCCCCGCAGTTGACGACGTAGACGCCGTCGCTCGCGAGGACGCGCTTCGCCGCCTGGGTGAACCCGAGCGTCGTGAGCGGCGCCGGGGTGATGCTCCCGGCGAAGACGTCGCGGATCACGAGGTCCCTGCTGCCCTCACTGAGCGACTCCGTCACCGTGCGTGCCTCGCCGACCCGGATCCGGACGAGTGGCGCGCGTGGGAGGTCGAACCAGCTCCGCACCAGTTCGGCCAGCCGTCCGTCGAGTTCGACGACGACCTGACGTGCCTGCGGGTGGGAGGCGGCGAAGCGGCGCGCCAGCGAGCACGCCCCTCCGCCGAGATGCAGGACGCGGAGCCTGTCGGTCGATGCCCAGCGCGAATCGACGAGGGAGGCGATCCAGCGCATGTACTCGAAGTCGAGCTGCAGCGGATCGGCGACGTCGATGTGGGAACTGGGCACCCCGTTGATGCGCAGCACCCAGCCGTTCGGGTTGTACGGGTCGGGTTCGAGTTCGCACGTCCCGGTATCGATGGGGAACTCGCCGATCTCGGGGCGCGGGCCCGTGGGCTTCGCCATCAGGCAGACCTCTTCACGTCGTGGATCGGACGGCGGCCGGCCGACGGCGGGAGCCCTGCATCCTGCACCGGGCATGCCGTGCGGGTCGTCAGCACGACTGCTCGCGCCGGTCCATCCGGAACATCGGACGGTGGTGCCAGGTGGGGCCGCAGAGCATCGAGGTGCCGTCCGGCCGGAATCCGTTCCGGAGGTAGAAGCGTTCGGCCCGGGGGTTGCCGTCGAGGATCCAGAGATAGGCGGCGCGCGTGCCGATCGCCGTGTCGAGCAACCGTTGCCCCAGCCCCGTCCCGTGGGTGCTCCGCAGGGTATAGATGTGGTGCAGTTCGAAATCCGGGCGGTCCTCGTCGCGTCCCCGCCCGGAGGTGGCGATCGCCACCGGCTCGCCCTCGTCGTCGAACGCCAGCCAGCTCCGCGCGCTGCCGGGGTTCCCCTCCGCCTCCTCGAACGCGGCACGGCGGCGCGCGATCATCGCCGGCAGTTCGGCATCGTAGTACTCGTGGTACGCGGGCGGCATGATGTGCTCGTAGGTCTCGTGCAGTCCGGCGACGTGCGTCCGGGCGTATGCCTCGGCGTCGTCGGCGGTGGCCGGGCGGATCACAAAGGGCAACGTGAGCAGGTGCTGTGTCACCGCCTCAGTTTAGTGGCCCCGGGCACCGAGTGGCGCGGACAGGTCTCAGGAGTGGCCCTCGAACTGCTCCTGCTCGGCGAGGGCCGCTTCGAGCCGCTCCACCTTCCCTGTCAGCTCACCCGTGCGGCCCGGGCGGATGTCCGCCTTGAGCACCAGGGAGACGCGGCTGCCGTAGCGGCCCACGGCGGCCGTTGCGTTCTTGACCACGGCCATCACCTCGTCCCACTCCCCCTCGATGGTGGTGAACATCGAATCCGTGGAGTTCGGCAGGCCTGATTCGCGCACGACGGCGACCGCTGCGGCCACGGCGTCGTGCACCGAACCGTCGGGGTCCTCGCGCGAGAGATCGGATGTTCCGGACGGGGCGACGCTGAAGGCTACGAGCATGGTCCCAGTCTGGCATGCAGGTGGATCCGGGTCAGCCTCCGCTGACGGCCTTGACGAGCTCGTTCGCGCCGAGGACGAGGAACACGATGGTGGTGATGGCCAGGAACACGTTGGAGAGCCACTTGTTCCGCCACTCCTTCGCCAGGCGCGAGCTGTTCAGCAGGACGAGGAGCGTGATGGCGAGGAAGGGCATGAACAGCGACCCGAGCACGCCGTACATGAGGATCAGGAAGAACGGCCGCCCGAGCAGGAGCAGCAGCATCGGCGGGATGGTCAGCCAGAGCATGTAGGCCCGGGCCGGCCGGCTGTGGGAGCCGGGAGCGTCGTCGTCGGACAGATCGTCCGCCTTCTTGCGGAAGTTGGCCCAGAAATCGGCGAACATCAGGCTGACGCCGTGCCACACGCCCAGCAGCGAGGAGAAGGACGATGCCCAGAACCCGATGAGGAAGACCTTCGCCCAGACGACGCCGTAGCGGTCCTCCAGCACGGCGCCCATGTCCAGCAGGCCGCGGTCGCCGCTCTGCAGGGAGACGTTGGCCGAGTAGAGCAGTTCCGCCCCGAGGATGAGCATGCACACGACGAAGATCCCGGTCATCGTGTAGGCGACCGAGTTGTCCACGCGCATGACCTTCATCCACTTGGGCTTGTTCCAGCCCTTCTCCCGCAGCCAGTACCCGTAGGCGGCGAGCGTGATCGTGCCACCGACACCGCCGGCCAGCCCGAGGACATAGAACACCGACCCCTCCGGCAGGGTGGGCACGAGACCCGTCGCCATGGACGGGATGTTGGGCGTGGCGAGGATGGCGGAGCCGACCACGGAGACGAACATGATCCCTACCATCACGGTCATGATCTTCTCGAAGAGCCCGTACCGGCCGAACCAGACGAGGGCCAGACCGATCAGCCCGGAGGCGACCGCGAAGGCATTGAGCGGGATGGCGGGAAAGAGCGCCTGGAGCGGCAGGGCCGTGGAGCTCATCGCCGTCGCGCCGTAGACGAAGCCCCAGATGACGATGTACGGGCCGAAGTACCAGCTCGTCCAGACCCCGAGCGTCCGCCAGCCCTGGAAGATGGTCTTGCCCGTTGCGAGGTACCAGCGGCCAACACCCTCGACGAGGACGATCTTCAGGACGCACCCGATCACAGCCGCCCACAGCAGCGCGTAACCGTACTGGCTACCCGCGATCAGGGTGGCGACCAGGTCACCGGCGCCCACGCCGGTGGCCGCTGCCAGCAGACCCGGTCCGACGAGCCTCCACTTCGGCCGCTCGAGCCCGTCGACGTCCGTAACCGCGCGTTCAGCGCCCATGCTGCTCCCTCGAAGTCCTGATGATCCGGACGAAGCTTAGCAAGGGGCCTGCGCGTTCCCCGGGTGATTCCGCAGAGGTCCGAGCACACTGCGCACGGTGGTTCCGCTGCATCGTGGTCCCGACCTGCGACGCACTCCGTTCCTCGACGGCCCCGGTGCACTAGGTTCGTAGGGGCGCCGGACTCATCACCCGCGGCGTGGAAGGAGGAATCATGCTGGGATTGCTGGGCGGGTTCGCCGTGGTCGGCGCCGTCATCCTCGTCGGATACATCGCCGGCCGCCTCGTGATCGGCGGACCGCAGGCAGGGTTCGCGCTGAACCAGGTGGCGTTCTTCGTGACCAACCCGGCCCTGCTGTTCATCGTGCTCGCCGATGCGGATCTGGGGTCGGTGTTCTCCGAGTACGTGCCGATCGCGATCATCTCCTCCCTGGCCATCGCCGCCCTCTACGTCCTGATCAGCCGGTTCCTCTTCCGCCGGGCCGCTGCAGAGACGGCGATCGGCGCCATGGCCAGTTCCTACGTCAACGCGAACAACATCGGCATCCCGATCACCGTCTACGCGCTGGGCGACGCCACGCTGATCGCCCCGGTACTGCTGGTGCAGCTCCTGCTGCTGGCTCCGCTCTACCTGACGATCCTCGACCTCACCTCCAGCCGGAAGCCCTCCGTGCGGGCTGTCGTGACCCAGCCCTTCCGCAACCCGATGATCATCGCCTCCCTGCTGGGGGTCGCCGTCGCGGCCACCGGGTTCCGCCCGCCCGCACCCGTGTGGGACTCCCTCACGCTCATCGGCGGTGCGGCGGTCCCGATGGTGCTCATCTCCTTCGGCATGTCCCTCCCGGGTAGTCGGCCACTGCGGCCGAGCCCTGACCGCGTCCAGGTCTTCACGGCAACGGTGCTCAAGACCGTGCTCATGCCGGTGGCCGGCTATCTGACGGCGCACTACCTGTTCGGGCTCGACGGCGAGCGCCTGCTCGGTGCCGTGGTGGTGTCCGCGCTGCCCACGGCACAGAACGTCTTCATGTTCGCCAGCAGGTACGATCGCGCCGTGCCGCTGGCCCGTGACTCCGTCCTGCTGTCCTCCGTGCTCGCCATCCCGGCGCTGGTCGTGGTCGCCGCCCTCCTCGCCTGAGCCTCGGACGGCAGGGATTGCACCCTGCCCGGCGGAACGGTCAGTAGACTGCTTGTTCCCGCAACCTGGGCGCCCTATCATTCAGACGGTCGCCGTGCAGTTCACGGTCTGCAGAGGAGATGGGCATGAACAGCAGGATCACTCCGGACGATGAGTTCCCGGCCGATCTCGGTCGACTCAGGAACGAGGACGTCGAGGTGCTGAACAGCAAGGTCCACCGCGAGATCGATCACGAGTTCGCCACCGAGGGCGAGGTCCACCCCGAGACGGACGCGCGCAAGGACGAGATCAGCGAAGAACTCGACGAGCGCGACTCCGGGCCCCGCCTCTCCCTGGTCCCGCATACTGCTCAGGAGGACCAGGACGACGAGGACGCTCCGCAGCGCATCGAAGCCGATCAGCTGAGCTGAGCACCGGCGGGCTTCTCCCGGGCGGACGCCTGCTGTCCTCCGGACGACCCGCTGCAGGAATGCGACGGCGGACGCCGGCGTTGCGTCAGGAGTCGGGACCGCCAGCGGTTCCTCCTCACGTCCGCCCTCTCGGTCTTCAACGGCGCAACCGGGGCAACGACCACCGGATCTCCCACGATTGGTTCCCCTTGTCTGTACCCAGCCCGCAGGTGTCCACCACTGCGCCGTTCCCCTACATAGGACTGCTCTCGCTCGCCGGAGCGATCTTCGTCTCGGTGACGAGTGAGTTCCTGCCCACCGGCCTGCTGCCGGCCATGGCGCGGGACCTCGACGTCGGCATCTCGACGGCCGGCTACCTCGTCACCATCTTCGCGGGGACGGTCGTCGTGGCCACCACGCCGCTGGCCGCCGTCACGCAGCGGTTCTCCCGCAAGTCGCTGATCGTCGTCGTCCTCCTCGTGATCGCGGTGGCGAACGTCCTGGCGGCCATCGCCCCGACCTATGCGATCCTCGTCGCCGCACGCATCCTGGGCGGCCTGGCGCACGGGCTGTTCTGGGCCGTGGTCGCCGCATACGCCGCACACCTCGTGCCGGCCCACCAGCTCGGCAAGGCCGTGGCCATCACGGCCGGCGGCGGAACGGCCGCCTTCGTGCTCGGCGTCCCGGTCGGCACGGCCATCGGCAACGCCTTCGGGTGGCGCGCCGCCTTCACGATCATCGGCGTCGTCGTCGCCATCCTGGCTCTCGTGATCGTGAAGTTCCTGCCGCCGGTCAACCACCACGTTGCACGGAAGGCCGGCGAGGAGAGGGTCCCCCTGCACCGGGACCCGAGCTTCCGGTCCGTCCTCCTGCTGTGCACCGTGATCCTCATCCTCCTCACGGGGCAGAACACCTTCTACACCTACATCGCCCCATGGCTGACCGAGGTGTCGGCGTTCGAGCAGGGCTCGGTGGCACTCGTCCTCTTCCTCTACGGCGGGGCGGGCATCATCGGCCTGGTCGGGGCGGGTTATGCCGCCGACCGCTTTCCGCGCAAGGCCTTCTTCGGCGTCGTCGTCGTGGTGATGGCCGCGGCGCTCACCCTCGCCATCGCCACCACCAACACCGTGGTGGTGCTCATCGCGGTGGTCGTCTGGGGAGCGGCGTTCGGCGGCATCCCGGCGATGCTGCAGACAAGGATGCTGCGTACGGCCTCCTTCCGGGTGCGGGATCTCTCGGCCGCGCTGCAGACGACGGCGTTCAACGTCGGCATCGGCGGCGGCGCACTGCTGGGCGGACTGCTGCTCGACGGGATCGGCCTCGATATCCTGCCGTTCGTGATGATCCTCCTGGTCGGCGCGGCTCTCGGCCTGAGTCTCGCCACCGACACCGTGAAGGACCGCAGGGAACGGCACCGCCTGCGCGCGGACTGACAGCGAGCTCCTGATTCACCCCGAGTGCCCCGACGCAAGCGAATCGTCGACCGGGAATCGGGCGGAAAGGCTTGCACCCGCACGCGTAATCTGACTCGCATGTCCCATTCGACCGAGCCCATCCAAGGATCGCCACCAGGCGAGGAGACACCCTTCGAGGCCCCTCCCGGGGAAGCACCCGCCAGGGCTGCCCTGGACCGGCCCGTCCTCTTCGTCTCGCTCGCGATCGTCATCCTCCTGCTGCTGGCGGCGGTCGTGTTCCCCACCGTCTTCTCCGACGTCACGACCGCCGTGCTCAACGGTCTCGTGGCGACCTTCGGCTGGGCCTTCGTACTCACCGCCACCGGTTTCGTGGTCTTCGCCCTCTTCCTCGCGTTCAGCAGGTACGGCAGGATCCCCCTCGGGAAGGACGGTGAGAAACCCGAGTTCTCCCGGGTGTCCTGGATCGCGATGATGTTCAGTGCCGGCATGGGAATCGGGCTCATGTTCTACGGAGTCACCGAGCCCATCTCCCACTACCTCACGCCCCCGGTCGACGGCATCGAACCGGGCAGCTCCGAAGCCGCCCGGCAGTCGATGAACTACACGCTGTTCCACTGGGCCATCCACCCCTGGGCCATCTACGCCGTCGTGGGCCTGGCCCTCGCCTACTCGGGGTTCAGGAGGGGACGGGGCACCGGCTTCAGTGGAGCGTTCGCACCCCTGTTCGGCGGACGGCCCATCCCGAGGAGCATGCGCGCCATCGACGTCTTCGCGATCTTCGCCACGCTCTTCGGGTCGGCCACGTCCCTCGGTCTCGGCGTGCTGCAGATCAACGGTGGCCTCTCGGAGGTCTTCGGGGTGGGCAGCAGCCTTCCCCTGCAGATCACCCTCATCGCCGTGCTCACCGCCTGCTTCGTCGTCTCGGCTGTCAGTGGCATCAGCCGCGGCATCAAGTGGCTCTCCAACGGCAACATGATCCTCGCTCTCGCCCTGCTCTTCTTCCTGTTCGTCGTCGGGCCGACCGTCTTCATCCTCGAGCTGATCCCGGCATCGGCCGGCAACTACCTGGTCAGCCTCCCCCAGATGGCCTCGCGGACCGGAGCGTTCGGCGGCCACGAATGGCTTGCGGCCTGGACCATCTTCTACTGGGCCTGGTGGGTCTCGTGGACGCCCTTCGTCGGATCGTTCCTCGCGAAGATCTCGCGTGGCCGCACCATCCGGGAGTTCGTCCTCGGCGTCGTCGCCGTGCCCAGCCTGATCAGCGTGGTCTGGTTCGGAGTGTGGGGCGGTTCGGCCCTCGATCTCCAGGACAACGGTGTGGATATCGCTGCTGCCAACGCCGAGAGCCAGGAGTCGGCGATGTTCGCACTGCTCGCGGAGTACCCCCTGGCGTCGATCACCTCCATCCTCGTGGTGATCCTGGTCGCGATCTTCTTCATCTCCGGGGCGGATGCATCGTCGATCGTCCTGGGATCACTGTCCTCCTTCGGTGCACTCGTTCCGCCCAGATGGCTCACTGTGCTCTGGGGCACGCTCACCGGAGCGGTTGCGGCCGTCCTGCTGTCGGTGGGCAGTCTCCAGGCCCTGCAGACGCTGACGATCATCGCAGCGGCCCCCTTCCTGCTGGTGATGATCGGGCTCTGCGTCGCCCTCATGCTCGACCTCTCCAGGGATCCCCTCGTCAGGGGTACCCGCCGCTCAGGGTTCCGTCCCGCTGGCCCCCGGAACCGGTCGACGACAGAACCGATACCCTGACCGGCGAGCTGACCTAGGGCGGAGAACGTGTCGGGCGGCGCGTCGGTGCAGAATGGTGCGATGCGTGCTGTCTGGTTCGACGAGTTCTCCGCCCTTCCGGTTCTTCGTGAGGTTCCCGCACCCACGGCCCCTCCGCGAGGAGTGGTGGTCCGGGTCGAAGCGACCGGTCTCTGCCGCAGCGACGTGCACGGCTGGCTGGGGCATGACGACGGCATCACCCTTCCGCACGTCCCGGGCCACGAATTGGTGGGGACCATCACGGCCGCGGACCGGGAGGTCCGCCGTTTCTCCGTCGGTGACCGCGTGACGACGCCGTTCGTGTGCGCGTGCGGCCACTGTCCCGAGTGCATCTCGGGCAACGGACAGGTCTGCCGCAACCAGACGCAGCCGGGCTTCACGCACTGGGGATCGTTCGCGGACTACGTGGCCCTGCACGACGCCGATACGAACCTCATCGCGGTACCGGCCTCCCTCGACGCGGGAGCGGCCGCACTGCTCGGGTGCCGGTTCGCCACGTCCTACCGCGGCCTGGTGCACCAGGCCCGCCTCCGCTCGGGTGAGTCCCTCGTGGTCGTGGGCTGCGGTGGCGTGGGGTTGAGCGCGGTCATGATCGGCGTGGCCCTGGGTGCGGACGTGGTGGCGGTCGACGTCGACGACGCCGCACTCGCGAGGGCGGCACGTTTCGGAGCGGGAAGGACACTGAACTCCGCGGGGCTGGCCCCCGCCGCCGTGGTCGCAGCCCTCGCCGACACGCGTGACGAGGGGTTCGACGTCTCGGTGGATGCCCTCGGGCGGCAGGAGACCGCAGCTGTGGGCATCCTCTCGCTGCGGCCCCGCGGTCGCCATGTGCAGATCGGTCTCTTCCCTGCGGACCCCGTACTGCCGATGGGTGCGGTGATCGGCAGGGAGTTGTCCCTCCTCGGCAGTCACGGGATGCCCGCGCAGGACTACCCGGGGCTCCTGGAGCTCGTCTCCGAGGACCGCCTGCGGCCCCAGGACCTGATCGAGCGGACCATCTCCCTGGCCGAGGTCCCGGAAGCCCTCAGGGCCATGGCAGGTGACAGATCCACGGGGGGCGTGACCGTCGTCGATCTCGGACGGAGTTCCTAGACCTTGAGGTCGAGGACGAACCGGTAACGGACGTCGTTACGTCGAAGCCGTTCCAGCGCCTCGTCGACCCGGCTCACCGGCAGTACCTCGACGTCGGCTGCGATGCCGTGGGCGCCGCAGAAATCCAGCATCTCCTGCGTGGCCCTGGTTCCACCACTACCGGCCGATGCAAGGCTCTTGCGCCCGATGAGGAGGGCCATCGGATCGAACACGAGCCGGTCCGCGATGCCGAGGACGCACAGGGTGCCGTCCATGGACAGCGCCCGGAGGTAGGGCGTCAGATCGTGGGGTGAGGAGGCCGTATCGAGGATGAGGTCGTGACTGTCGGACTGTGCCGCCATGGCCGATTCCTCCGTCGAGAGGACGACGTCGTCAGCACCGAGCGCATAGGCGGCGTCGGCCTTCGCGGGTGAGGTGGTGAAGACCGTCACGCGCGCCCCCAGCCCTTTCGCGAGCTTGACCGCCAGGTGCCCCAGGCCGCCGACGCCGACGATCCCCACCCTGCTGCCGGCGCCGACCCGCCATCTCTTCAGCGGTTCCCAGACCGTGATCCCCGCGCACATCAGCGGTGCGACCGCCGCGGGGTCCAGCCCCGCGGGGACGGCGTAGGCGAAGGCCTCGCGGACCACGTACTCCGACGAATAGGCGCCCTGCGTCTGCGCCCCGTCGTGGCGATCGGTTCCGCCGTACGTGAGCGTGGGGAAGGCGTGACAGTAGTTCTCCTGCTGCGCGAGGCACGCACTGCAGGTTCCGCAGGAGTCGACGATGTTCCCCACGGCCACGACGTCCCCGACGGCGAACCGGGTGACGGCCGCACCGGTCTCCGTCACGGTTCCGGTGAACTCGTGTCCGGGTACCAGCCGGGAGGCACCTCTCGCGGCCGAGGCGATCGCGTCGAGGTCGCTGTGGCAGACCCCGCAGTAGTCGACCGCGACGGCGATATCATCTGGGCGGAGATCCCTCCTCGCGAAACTCCACTCCGACACTCCTGCCTGTCCTTCGTCCGACGCGTAGCCGGTGACGTTCCTCATGGGTACCCCTTCCAGAACCAACTGTTTGGTTGCTTCGACCGTACTCCGACGTGGCGCAGAAAGAAACCAACCGGTTGGAATAGGGTTGCTCCATGGGTAACAGCGATGCCACGAGGAGGCGCATCCTCGAAGCGGCCACGGAGGAATTCGCCGAGCGGGGGATCGCCGGCGCCCGGATCGACAGGATCGCGCAGGCCGCCAGGGCCAACAAGGCTCAGCTCTACGCCTACTTCGGCAACAAGGAGCAGCTCTTCAGTGCCGTCCTCGGCGACCGGCTCCGTGCCATCGTCGACGCCGTACCGATCGACGCCGAGGACCTGCCGGGCTACGCCGTGCGCCTGTACGACGACTACCTCGCGCACCCCCTGGTGGTGAAGCTCGCTGTCTGGACGCGGCTGGAGCGGCAGCCCTTCGGCGCGCTGGGGCCCGAGATCGGCACCCTCGACGCCCCGAAGTTCGCCTCGATCGCCGCCGCGCAGGCGAAGGGACTCGTCGAGCCGGGCATAGCACCGGCGGATCTCTTCTCCCTCGTGATCGCCCTGTCCATGACGTGGTCCCCCGTGAGCACCACGATCGCCGCCTCCCCCGGTGACGACCAGGCACAGCACGACGAGCGACGACGGCTCATCCACCTGGCCGTCCAGCGCCTCGTGACTCCTGACACCCGGCCGGGCTGACCGAGCTGACCGGGGACGTCGATCGATCCCGAGGTGGGGCAACCGACTGCAGCGCGCGGTTCGGCTGCCTCGCCAGGCGCCAAGGACCAGTCAACTGCTGCGCGAGGCCGCTGACCTGATGGCCTCGGCAAGATCGCCGGGACGGCTCCACATGGGCCAGTGCCCCGTCGGCAGGTCGATGACCTCGAGGTGCTCGAGCTTCGCGACCTCGGCGAACATGGCG
>JASLAA010000221.1 GCA_030147325.1 Arthrobacter sp.
CTGCGAACCCCTGGGGTGTCTGGACCGCTCGCAGGCTCGAGCGGTCCGGGGTCGCCGTCACGACGCCGTCCTCGACGACCTTGACGGTGTCCACGACGGCGAGCACGGGCACGACGGCGACCGAGCCCGCAACGACGGCGGCGGCCACCCGCCGGAAAACCTCCGCGGGGGTGAGCGCGCGGGCTGCATCATGCACGAGGACGACGTCGACGGACGAGGGCAGCACGTCGAGACCTGCGCTCACGGACTCGGTGCGGGTGGATCCGCCGGTCACCCCGACGACCCGCACACTCGTGCTGCCGGCGGCCTGAGCCACGACGGAGGAGAGGAGGTCGTCGTCGGCCGGCAGCACGACGGCGACGAAGGCTGCGACGCCGGACCCGAGGACGCCATCCAGGGAGTGCTCGAGGAGCGTCCGCCCCCCGCACAGCACGCGTGCCTTCGGGATCCCCCGGCCCAGCCGGGTGCCCGACCCTGCGGCCACGAGGACGACGCCCACCTCGGCCGGCTCGGAGGAGGGATCACTGGTGGCGGACATCCCGCCACCCTACGGCAGCACACGAAAAAGAGGGACCCGAGAGCCCCTCTTCCTCACTGCTTCGATCTCCTAGGAGGCCAGGACCTCGTCGAGGACCGTCGCCGCCTTCTCTTCATCGGTCTTCTCCGCCAGGGCGAGCTCGGAGATCAGGATCTGCCGCGCTTTGGCGAGCATCCGCTTCTCTCCTGCGGACAGGCCGCGGTCATGGTCACGACGCCAGAGGTCGCGGACGACCTCTGCGACCTTGATGACGTCACCCGACGCGAGCTTCTCGAGGTTCGCCTTGTAACGGCGGGACCAGTTGGTGGGCTCCTCCGTGAATTCGGCACGCAGGACGTCGAACACATGCTCGAGGCCCTCCTTGCCCACCACGTCGCGAACCCCTACGAGGTCAACGTTCTCTGCTGGTACTTCTATTGTCAGGTCACCCTGTGCCACCTTGAGCTTGAGATACATCTTCTCTTCGCCCTTGATGACGCGCATCTTGATCTCTTCGATCTTCGCTGCGCCGTGGTGAGGATAAACAACTGTTTCGCCGACCTCAAAAACCATGTGGACTTTCCCCTTTCCCGCGAGTCAGTTTATCACGGCAACGACACGCCGACGCCGCGTTTTCGCAGGTCAGGAGGGCTGAACAAGCCGAATTGGCTATCATTCGCCTCTTGACGGAAAGAGCTTCAGGTGATCCGGGGCCCTTGCGGGCGACTGAACCGACACCACGAATCCGGGGTGTAGCCGATAGTCTGTGGGATAGGTCCGCAACGGATGACCGATCTGTCCCACCTGATGAACCCAGGAGTTTCTGCTGTGAATTGTGCACCGAAGAACGTAGTGCAGCCGGCCGTCGCTGCAGGCGCCGTGCTGGTCATGCTGGCCGTCTCCGGCTGCAGCTTCACCACGGAGCAGTCGACGACGACCCAGTACGCTCCGTCGGACGGCATCGTGAAGGATCTCGGGCCGGTACTGCTGCGCAACATCCTGATCGTCGGCCGTGACGACGACGCCGAGGGCCGACTCGTCGGCACCGTGTACAACACCAGCGACGAGGCCGTCGAACTGTCGATCAGGACCGGCAGCGCATCGACGGACATCACGATCGACGGGCAGGGCGAGTTCCGCTTCGAGGACGAGACCGCGGACGACGGCACGCTGCAGGGACTCGACGACATCCCGGGCTCCCTGATCGACGTCGACTTCGAGGTCGAAGGGGAGGATGCGACCTTCAAGGTGCCCGTGCTCGACGGGACGCTGGAGGAGTACCGCGAGTTCGTCCCCGGCGGTTACACCCCGCGTCCGAGCGAGCCCGCGGCGACCGAGGAAGCACACGAGGGCGAGTAACGCCCCGACCGCATGGAAGATGCCCGCCCCGATCCATCGGGGCGGGTATCTCCATGTTCAGGGGTCCTCGGCTGCTCCCCGGGCTCCGTCGCATCCGACGCCGCGGTGACCAGGAAGCGGCGGCAACCAGCGGCTACGGCTCGTACTTGTAGCCGAGTCCCCGGACGGTGATGAGGTACCGCGGGTTCGACGGATCGGGCTCCACCTTGCCGCGCAGCCGTTTGACGTGGACGTCGAGGGTCTTGGTGTCGCCCACATAGTCCGAACCCCAGACGCGGTCGATCAGCTGGCCGCGTGTCAGCACCCTGCCGGAGTTCCTCAGGAGCATCTCCAGCAGTTCGAACTCCTTGAGCGGCAGTGCCACCTGCTCGCCGTCGACGCTCACCACGTGGCGCTCGATGTCCATGCGGACCGGACCGGCCTGGATGGTGTTCGAGATCAGTTCCTCGGGCTCACCCTGGCGCCTGAGCACCGCGCGGACGCGCGCCACCAGCTCTCGAGACGAGTACGGCTTGGTGACGTAGTCGTCGGCGCCGAGTTCGAGGCCCACCACCTTGTCGATCTCGGCGTCCTTCGCGGTCAGCATGATGACCGGGACACTGGAGCGCTGGCGCAGCTGGCGGCAGACCTCCGTACCGGAGAGACCGGGCAACTGCAGGTCCAGCAGCACCAGATCGGCACCCGTGCGGTCGAACTCCGTGACGGCGTCGAGGCCGTTGTCCACGACGGACACCTCGAAGCCTTCCTTGCCGAGCAGATAGGACAGAGGGTCGCTGAAGGACTCCTCGTCCTCGACGATCAGAATGCGGCTCAAGCCTTGACTCCCTGCTCATGGGCAGCGGTGCTGCCCTTCTTCGATGACTTCCTGTCGGCGCTCTGGCGCGCCGTAGCGCCCCCGCCCGATTGCTGATCGGACGCGCCGTCGTCGTCCGCGCTCCGTTCCATCTCCGGCAGCCGGACGGTGAATGTGCTGCCCTGGCCCGCCTGCGACCACACCGTCACCTCGCCACCGTGGTTGGCGACCACGTGCTTGACGATGCTGAGTCCCAACCCCGTGCCGCCGGTCTGACGGGAGCGCGCGGCATCGATGCGGTAGAACCGCTCGAAGATCCGCTCCTGCTCCTCGGGGGTGATGCCCGCGCCCTGATCCGCGACGGAGACCTGGACCAGACCTTCCCGTGAGCGTATCCCGACTCCGACACGCGTGCCCTCCGGCGAGTAGCGGATCGCGTTGTCGATGAGGTTGCGGAACGCGGTCATGAGCAGGTCCCGGTCGCCGTACACCGGCGTGGTGGCCGACCCACCGACCACGATCTCGATCCGCTTGCTCTCCGCAGGCAGCTTGTTGCGGTCCACGGCCTCCGAGATGACCGAATTGATGTCCACGGCCTTGCCCCGGCGGACGACATCGGCGCCCTGGAGCCGGGAGAGTTCGATGATGTCCTGCACGAGCGCGGAGAGGCGGCCGGACTCCTTGTGCATGCGCTGGGCGAAGCGTCGCACGGCGACCTCGTCCTCGGCGGCATCGTCGATGGCCTCGGCGAGCAGGGAGATCGCGCCGACCGGGGTCTTCAGTTCGTGGGAGACGTTGGCGACGAAATCGTTGCGGATCTCCTCGCTCCGGGTGATCTCCGTGCGGTCGTCAGCAAGGATCAGGATGTACTCGGCGCCCAGGGCCGCGACGCGCACCTGGACCACGATGGTGCCCCGGCCGAGGGGTCCGCGCGGGAGCTCCAACTGCTGCTGCTCGATCACGCCGTCGCGCCGGACGCGCGCCGTGAGGTCGAGCAGCTCGGCGTGGACCACGGTATGACCGCGGACGAGGCCGAAGGCGTATGCGGCTGGACTGGCCCGGACGACACCGTCGATCGCGTCCACGATGACGTACGCACGGCCGATGATCGACAGGACCTCGGCGGCGCCGTCGGGGAGCGACGGCTCATCCTCGTAGAGGAGCCGGAGGCGCTGCGCCTCGCTCGCACGGAACGCCGCCATGCCGCTCACGCCGAGGGCCAGGCCTACCAGCCCGGCCACGAGCGTCAGGAGAAGGGGGTCCACGGACCTAGCTTATGCTCTGGCGTTTTCGGCCCTGCCTCCTGCGGTGGCAATAGCCAAGGGGTTCAACTAACGTTCACACAAAGCGGGGGAACAGTTCACCGCTGGCTGGAAGTGTCGTCGGCAGAACTGTGACAACGGTTGATTCGAAACTTCCAGGGAAGGACGCCCACGTGCGCAAGGTTTTTCAGGCCGAGC
>JASLAA010000235.1 GCA_030147325.1 Arthrobacter sp.
CCTCCCCGCCGGCACCGCAGCGCAGTGCTAACCTTTCTCCGTCAGGCAGCGGACCCGGCAGCACATGCCGCCGCTGCCGATCGGGTCCTTCCGACCGGATCGACGGTTCGTCCTTCATTCCATGCCGGCAGCTCGGGGGTAGTGAGATCACCACGGTCACCGTCCGCGACAGCTGTCCGGACACCGTCGTTCCCGTGCGTCGCCACGGAGGCGTGCAACGCCGTCGTGCGGTGGCCTGCCCGGCCTCCTCCCGGAATGTACGCTGGTCCCGATGAGCGCTGAACAGAAGGACCCCCGGCTTGCACTGCTGGTCGAGAGCATCGTCCGGCTGTCGCGGGGGGAACTCAGCAGCCGCATCGAGCCTTCGCGTGCCAGGGACGAGGTCGACGCCGTCATCACCGGCGTGAACCTCCTCGCCGAGGAACTGGAACAGGTCTACGAGCAGTTCGAGAAGCGCGTCGAAAGCCGGACCGCCATGCTGCGGCAGGCACACCTCGACATGATGAAGATGGCCATGTCCGACGCCCTCACCGGACTCGCCAACCGGGTGGCGCTGATGGACGGCATCGAGGAAGCCCTGAGCCAGGCGTCCAACGGCGCACCTCCTCCAGCACTGCTGCTGCTGGACCTCGACAGCTTCAAGAACGTCAACGACCGGTTCGGACACGACGCAGGTGATCGCGTCCTGCAGGAAGTCGCCGCGCGACTGAACAGCGTGGTCCGCGAGAGCGACCTGGTCGCCCGGCTGGGAGGCGACGAGTTCGCCATCCTCATCCCTGCGGCGACGATGGACGTCGCGATGCAGGTGGCACGCCGGGCCCTGGAGGTCCTCGGTGAGCAGATCCAGCTCGACTCGCTGTACGTCCACTCGCGCGCCAGCATCGGCGTCCGGCTGGGCACGCCTGACCAGACGGCAGAGGAACTACTGCTCGACGCCGATACCGCGATGTACGCCGCCAAGCGCGAGGGACGCAGCATCATCAAGGTCTTCGAGCCCGTCATGCTGTACTCCCGACAGCTCCGCAGCCAGATGGCCACGGAACTGCGGGGTGCGATCAGCTCGGACGAGCTCGTGCTGCATTACCAGCCGGTCGTGGAACTGGCCACCCACCGGATCCTCGGCGTCGAGGTGCTGGTCCGCTGGCAGCACCCCCTCCGGGGCCTCATCCCACCCGACACCTTCATCCCCCTGGCAGAGGAGATCGGCGTCATCCACGACCTCGATCGCTGGGTCATGGCCACGTCGCTCCGGCAGCTGGCCGCGTGGCGCCGGGACTTCCGCCTCGACGACGACTTCCAGCTGCGCGTCAACCTCTCCGCCGTCGAACTCAAGCAGCTCGACCTCGTGGACCATATCCGGTCCCTGCTGCGCGAGCTCGACCTCCCGGCACGCAACCTGGTGGTGGAGATCACCGAGACCGCGATCGTCACCCGCGGGGAGGTGGAGATGTATTCGCTGCTCAGCCTTCAGCAACTCGGCATCGGCATCGAGATCGACGATTTCGGGACCGGGTATTCCTCCATCAGCTATCTGCGGGAGCTGCCCGTGAGCATGGTGAAGGTGGACCGCTCGCTCCTCGTCGAACTCAACTCGCGGCCGGGCCAGCTGGAGTTCGTGGCCGCGATCCTGCAGCTCATCCGCGCGGCGGGACTCGAGGCGGTGTTCGAGGGGATCGAGACCGGCGAGCAGGCGGACCAGCTCCGCGCTCTCGGCTGCGCCAGCGGCCAGGGCTACTTCTTCAGCAGGCCCCTGCCGACCGACGAAGCCTCCGCGCTTCTCGCTTCCACCCGCCACCTCCGGCCCCGGGGAGTCGTCGAACCTGAAGCGGCGCCGCCCATCGACCCTCCCCGATCGCCGTCCGTGGCGTAGCCGGCGTCACCGCACAGTTTCGGATGTGTCCTACCGTCCCCGGTCCCGAGGGGCGGCAGGGCCGCCTGCCCCTCGGTCGCCCGCTCGGCGCGTGGAGGATCAGACGAGGCGCGTGAGCCAGCCGTGTGTGTCCTCGACCGCTCCGGTCTGGATCCCCAGCAGCTCGCTCCGGATCGACATGGTGACCTCGCCCGCCTGCGTATCGGCTGCGCCGTTGAACTCGTCCCCGTCGCGCAGCTGCCCGATCGGGGTGATGACCGCCGCCGTCCCACACGCGAAGACCTCCGTGATGTCGCCGCTCGCAACGCCGTCGCGCCATTCGTCCAGCGTGATCTTGCGCTCGCTGACGTCCAGGCCACGATCGCGTCCGAGCTGGATGATCGACGAGCGGGTGATGCCCTCGAGGATGGTGCCCGACAGCGCAGGCGTCACGAGCGAACCGTCCCGGAAGACGAAGAAGACGTTCATGCCCCCGAGTTCCTCGACCGCGTTGTCGTTGAACTGGTCGAGGAACAGGACCTGCTTGCAGCCGTGAGCCTCCGCCTCGAGCTGCGCGGCGAGCGACGACGCGTAGTTGCCGCCGGCCTTCGCGGCGCCCGTTCCACCGCGACCCGCCCGCGCGTAGTTGCGCGAGACCCAGATGTTCACGGGCTTCACCTCGCCGCCGAAGTAGTTGCCGGCCGGCGAGGCGATCACGCGGTAGGACACCTCGCGCGCCGGCCGGACACCGAGGAACGCTTCGGTGGCGATCATGAACGGGCGGAGGTAGAGGCTTTCGCCCTCCCCCGATGGGATCCACTCCTGGTCCGCGTTCACGAGCTGCCGCAGGGACTCGAGGAACAGGGCCTCGGGCAGCTGGGGCAGTGCGAGGCGGGCCGCCGAGCGGTTCAGGCGAGCAGCATTCGCCGTGGCGCGGAAGGTCCACACCGATCCGTCCCCGTGGCGGTACGCCTTCATACCCTCGAAGATCTCCTGGCCGTAGTGCAGCACGGCGGCCGCCGGATCCAGGGCGATGGGACCGTACGGCTCGAGGCGAGCGTCGTGCCAGCCGCCGAGACCGGCGTCGTCCACGCGGAAATCCACGATCGCAGTGTGGTCCGTGAAGAAGTTGCCGAAACCAGGATCGGCGAGCACTGCCGCCCGCTGCTCGGACGATGCACGGTTCGTCGACAGGTGCTGGGCGAAGTGGATGTCCGTGGCAGTCATGGTTCCTCCGGGCTGGAACGGACCCCTGGAGCGGCGAGGCCACCCCCGTCCGTCGGCGGGTCAGTGCCGCAGCACTGGGTTAATGATGTGTAACCACCTTAGGACACCGCAGCTGCAATAGCATCGCCGACGGCAGACGTGCTCCGGGCGCCGGAACGCCCTCCGATGTCCGCTTCCACGGCAGCCTCGATCCGCAGGGCGTGGGACTGCAGGCCGAGGTGGTGGAGGAGCAGGGCGGCGGACAGGATCGCCGCCGTCGGGTCCGCGACCTGCTTCCCGGCGATGTCCGGGGCCGACCCGTGGACCGGCTCGAACATCGACGGTGCGGTGCGATCCATGTTCAGGTTGGCCGACGCCGCGAGTCCGATGCCTCCGGACACGGCGGCGGCGAGGTCCGTGACGATGTCCCCGAAGAGGTTGTCGGTCACGATGACGTCGAAGCGGGAGGGATCGGTGACGAGGAAGATCATGGCGGCATCGACGTGGAGGTAGTCGTGGGTGACGTCGGGGAACTCGAGCGCCACCGCGTCGACCGTCCGCTTCCACAGGTGGCCCGCGTACACGAGGACGTTGTGCTTGTGGACGAGCGTCAGTCTCCGCCGCCGCGCCCGGGCACGAGCGAAAGCATCCCGCACCACGCGCTCCACGCCGTGAGCGGTGTTCAGGGAGACCTCGGTGGCCACTTCGTGCGGGGTCCCTGCGCGCAGCGTCCCGCCGTTGCCCGTGTAGGGACCCTCGGTCCCCTCGCGGACCACCACGAAATCGATGGGCCCCGGTGTGGCGAGCGGGCTAGGGACACCGGGAAAAAGCCTGGACGGTCGGAGATTGACGAAGTGGTCCAGGGAGAACCGGAGCTTGAGCAGGAACTCACGTTCGATCAGGCCCGAGGGGATCCGTGGGTCCCCCGGTGCCGCGCCGACGGCGCCGAACAGGATCGCGTCGTGCGTCCGCAGCTGCTCCAGCGTGGCGTCGGGCAGCGTCTCACCCGTCGCCAGCCAGTGCTCGGCGCCGAGCTCGTACTCGGTCAGCGCGAGGTCCACCTCGTTGCCGATCACGGCGCGCAGCACCTTCACGGCCTCGTTCGTCACTTCGGGCCCGATGCCGTCTCCCGGGATCACGGCGAGGTCTATGCGGCGCGGGGCATCAGTCATGACTCCAGCGTAGGAAAGCCTCCGGACCCACGACAATCGGTCCGCAGGATGAGACGGCGGCTCCACCCTGGGTCGGATGTGCGGCGACGACCAGGCCCCCTAGAGTTGGGCTCCATGGACATTCACCTGCGGTTGGCCCGCTGGGTACGGGCGCACCCGGGGACCCTCGACTGTTGCCTCGCGGCAGTGATCTTCGTCTTCCTGGTACTTCCCTTCACCGGCGCCGGTGCCGTCGACTACGGGGTCGCCCTCGCCGTGTCCGCAGCCCTTGTCCTGCCCCTGATCTGGCGCCGGTCGCGTGTCACCCTCTCGGCGGGCATCATCGCGACGGTGTCCGTCCTGCAACTCGTCACCGGGATCGAACCCGTCCCCGCCCAGTTCGTCATCCTCATCACGCTGTACACCCTGGCGGCCTACGGGCCACGGTGGGCCAGCCTCGGGGGCCTCGGGCTCGCGATCGCCGGAGCCGCCATCGGTCTCGTGCGGTTCGGGGACCTGATCGGCCTGAGCGGCACCGAATCGGTCCTCACCACGGTGCCGTTGTTCCTGATCCTGCTCTTCTTCGTCGAGTCCCTGGTCCTGCTCGCCTGGACCGTGGGCGATCTGGCGCGCTCCCGGCGCCTGACATACCAGGCCCTGGAGGACAGGACCCGACGCCTGGAGGTCGAACGCCAGCAGGAGCGTGACCTCGCGGCCGCCGACGAGCGAAGTCATATCGCCCGCGAGATGCACGACATCGTCGCCCACTCCCTCTCGGTGATCATCACGCAGGCCGACGGCGCCCGCTACGCGAGCGCACAGTCGCCCGAACTCGCTGTCAGGACGCTCGGGACGATAGCCGACACGGGACGCGGTTCGCTGCGCGAGATGCGCCGATTGCTGGGCGTGCTGCGCGGGGACGAGACGGCCTCCATGCGGCCGCTTCCGACGCTCGATGACATCGACGCGCTCATCCAGGCGGTCCGGCGGTCGGGCGTCCGAGTGGCGTGCCGTCGGATCGGCACCCCGCGTCGGGAGCTGCCGCTGGGTGCCGAGCTCACGGCGTACCGGGTCATCCAGGAGTCCCTGACCAACGTGCTCAAGCACGCCGGTGCCGACACCTCGGCCGAGGTCTGCCTGGACTACGGTCCGCGCGGGCTGACGATCTCCGTCGACGACGACGGGCGCGGAGCCTCACCCGATCCCACCACCGCCGGCGCGGGCCAGGGCATCACCGGCATGACCGAGCGGGTGCGGCTGTACGACGGCGCCGTGACGGCCGCGCCGCGGACCGGCGGCGGGTACCGCGTCCAGGCCTTCATCCCGTATACGCAGGCCTGACCGTGCCCGACGTTCCACGCACCGACCACCCGACGCATCCAGGAGGACCAGACCCCGTGGCACCAGCCATCCGCACAGGATCGACCCGCACATCCGGACACCACGGCCGGTCGGATACCGCCGCGGTGGCCGACGACGCTCGCATCCCGGACGCCGACAGCGGGCCCATCCGGATCGCGATCGTCGACGATCAGCACCTCGTCCGGAGCGGCTTCGCGATGCTCATCAACTCCCAACCCGATCTCGAGGTCGTCTGCGAGGCCGCGAACGGTGAGGAAGCGGTCCGTGCGCTCGCGGTGACCCGGGCCGACGTCGTGATGATGGACGTCCGGATGCCGGGGATGGACGGCATCGAAGCCACCCGGCGGATCCTGGCCGACCAGGGACCCACGTCCGGTGGAAGCGACGGCGGTGGTCCGCGGATCGTGGTCCTGACCACCTTCGATCTCGACGAATACGCCCTCGCCGCCATCCATGCCGGCGCCAGTGGCTTCCTGCTCAAGGACGCGCCGCCCGAGGAACTGCTCGAGGCGATCAGGACGGTGCACCGGGGGGACGCCGTCATCGCCCCGTCCACGACGAGACGCCTGCTGGACCACGTGGCGCCCCTGCTTCGGCAACCCTCGCCGACCCAGAACGCCCACGCGGCCGCGGTGGCACGCCTGACGGCCCGCGAGCGCGAGGTCTTCGAACTCATCGCACTGGGACTCTCCAACCCGGAGATCGCCGCGAAGCTCTTCCTCTCCGAAGCGACCGTCAAGACCCACGTCGGTCATATCCTCGCCAAGCTCGAAGCCCGGGACAGGGTCCAGGCCGTGGTGATCGCCTACGAGACGGGGATCGTCCGCCCCTGACCACTCCGGACACGCCTGGCGTCCGTGCCCGGATCAGCGGGTGGAGCTCATCCCCCGGTATGACGTGCCGCCGCGGAAGACAGGACCTGGTACCGATTCTCCGGCGGCGGGCCGTCCGTAGCGTGGAAGCATGACAACTTCCCTGAACTCCCCCGGAGCCCCCGCCCGCTCCTCCTCCCCCGGCCCGTCGGCCGCCGTCTCCGCCCGGGACGTATCCAAGAGCTACGGGCGCGGCGAGACGGCGGTGCATGCCCTCCGGGACGTCTCGCTGGACTTCGACCAGGAACGCTTCACGGCCATCATGGGACCGTCCGGCTCCGGCAAGTCCACCCTGATGCACTGCCTGGCCGGTCTGGACAGCATCGACTCAGGGCGCCTGTGGATCGGGGGGACCGACATCACCGCACTGTCGGACGCGGAACTCACCCGCTTGCGGCGCGAACGCGTCGGCTTCGTCTTCCAGGCTTTCAACCTCGTGCCGACGCTGACGGCCGAACAGAACATCACGCTGCCGGTCGCGCTTGCTGGTGGCTCGGTCGACGCCGAGTGGCTGCAGCAGATCTCGTCCTCCCTCGGTCTCGTCGACCGCCTGTCCCACCGCCCGCACGAGTTGTCCGGCGGCCAGCAGCAGAGGGTCGCCGTCGCGCGTGCCCTGCTCACGCGGCCCGATGTCATCTTCGGGGACGAACCCACGGGCAACCTCGACTCGGCCACGGGAGCGGAGGTGCTGTCCCTGCTCCGGAGAAGCAGCCGGGAGATGGGTCAGAGCATCATCATGGTCACCCACGATCCCGTCGCGGCTTCCTATGCTGACCGCGTGGTCCTGATGAAGGACGGCTCGCTCGTGGGCGAGCTCGAGCAGTCGACGCCTGATGCCATCCTCGGCGCACTCGCGAAACTGGGGGCATGACGTGCTGCAGGTAGCCCTTGCGCAGGTCCGGACCCACGCACGTCGTTTCATCGCCGTCGGCCTCGCCGTCATGCTCGGAGTCGCTTTCCTCTCGGCGACGCTGATGGTCAGCGCGACCACCCGGGCCAGCCTCACCCAGAGCATCGGCGCCTCCTACGCCGCTGCGGATCTCGTCGTCACCGCCCCGTACGGCTCCACCCTGCCCACCGACCTGGTCCCCGAGCTCGACTCCGTGCAGGGGGTCGAGGCCGTCCACGGCCTCGAACGGGCCTACACGCAGCTCACCACCGGTTCGACCACCTCACTCGCCGTGTTCACCGCCACGGCTCCGGAGCAGCTCGAGACCGCGGTGATGACGCAGGGCACCTACCCGTCGGAACCCGGGCAGGTGGCCCTCGACGAGAAATCGGCCGCGCGCCTGGACGTGGTTCCCGGCGATACCGTCGCCGTCGACGCCGGCGCTCCGGCCACGTCCCTGGGCAATGCCCTCACCGTCACGGCACTGATGGCTCCGAGCGCGGACCCCACGCTGTCCGGGGCCGTGCAGGTCCTCGCATCCACCTCCATGGTGCGGGAGCTCAACGGAGGTGAAGCGGCCTACCGCAACATCCAGCTCCTCCTCGAGCCAGGAGCCGATGCGTCCGCGGTGCAGACCGCCGTGGGCGAGATCCCGGCGGCGACGGACGACGGCGGCATCGTGGCGCGCTCCGCGGCGGACCAGACCGTCGAGGACGTGGCACAGCTCTCGAACGGCAACGATGCGCTCACCGGCATCCTCCTCGCCTTCGCGGCCGTCGCGGTCCTCGTCGCGGGACTGGTCATCTCCAACACGTTCTCCGTGCTCGTGGCACAGCGGACACGTGAACTCGCCCTGCTGCGCTGCATCGGGGCCGAGCGGCGCCAGATCCGGGCATCGGTACTCGTCGAGGCCGCGATCGTGGGCGTCGTCTCGTCCGCTACGGGAGTGCTGCTGGCCGTCGCCGTCATGGCCGGCCTCGTGGGCCTGGCCCGGCAGACCGACCTCGGTTCCTTCGCTGTCCTGGCCGTACCGCCGTCGGCCGTGATCATCGGTGTCGTGGTGGGTGTACTCATGACGCTCCTCGCCGCCCTCGTCCCGGCACGGGCGGCAACCCGGGTAGCCCCGTTGGCCGCGCTCCGCCCGTCGGAGCCGACCGCCGCCGGAAGCAGGAGCGGTCGCATCCGGCTCGTCACCGGGCTCGTCACGCTGACCGGCGGCAGCGCACTGCTGCTGCTCGGGGCTCTCACGGTCGCGATCGTCCCTGCGGTCGCCGGCGGGGCCGTCTCCTTCTTCGGCGTCGTCCTGCTCGCTCCGTTCTTCGTCCCACCGAGCGTCGCCCTGGTCGGAAGGCTTGCGCGCCCTCTCGGGGTGCCGGGCACACTGGCATCCGTCAACGCCATCCGGAACCCGGCGCGCACCACGTCCTCGTCCGCGGCCCTCATGGTCGGCGTCACGCTCGTCACGATGATGATGGTCGGCGCGCAGACCGCCCGGACATCGTTCGAGCGCGAACTCGACGAGAACTACGCCGTCGACCTCGAGGTCGCGGGAACCGGTGCGGCGACTGCTCCCACTGGTGGCTCGAGCCCGGCGGGAACCACGCCGGAGCGGGTGGATGTCGCGACGCTCCTTCAGGTCGACGGCGTGCAGACAGCCGTCGAACTCACTCCCGTGATGCTCACGGGCAGTGATGACGGCGAGATGCTCGTCTACGCCGTCGATCCTGCCGCCCTCGCCGAGGTCCTGCGCTCACGAGGCGCGGAGCTCACGGACGGGATGGTCCTCGCTCCGCAGACGTGGACACAGCCCGACGTGACGCTGGACGCTGGCAAGGGACCCGTGACCCTGCCGGTCACGCCCACAGAGGCAGGCTTCTTCCAGCCGCTGATCACCACCGCCACCGCCGAGGAACTCGGTGGCGAGCCGGACGGGGCGGTGGAGACCTACCTCGGGGACCTGAGCGGTACCGGGATATCCGCCGGAAGTCTCGCGGAGAGTTCGCTGGCCGACTATGTCGGGGCGACCTTCTGGCTGAAGCTCGACGACGGCCTCGACGCGGGTGCGGTCGCCGACATCCAGTCCGCCATCGTCGCCGCCGCCGGGATCTCCGAGTATCAGGTCACGGGCGCGTCGATCGAACGTGCGGCCTACAACCAGATCATCGATGTCATGCTGCTGATCGTCACGGCCCTGCTCGCCGTGGCAGTCCTGATCGCCCTCATCGGCGTGGCCAACACGCTCTCCCTGTCCGTCCTCGAACGACGCAGGGAGAACTCGTTGCTCCGCGCTCTGGGGCTCACCAGGGGGCAGCTCCGCGGGATGCTGGCGGTCGAGGCCGTGCTCATCGCCGGCGTCGCCGCGCTGCTCGGTACGGGTCTGGGGGTCCTCTACGGATGGCTCGGTGCCCAGTCCGCTCTCGGTGGGACGGTGCCGGTCGTCGCGTCGGTACCGCTCGGTCAGATAGGCCTGGTTTTGGCCACGGCCGTCGTAGCCGGTCTGCTGGCTTCCGTGCTCCCGGCCCGGCGAGCCGCACGACTGTCGCCCGTCGCCGGCCTCGCTTCCGACTGACCTCCCGGCCACGGCGGCCCTCTCCTGCAGGCGGAGGCATATATCATGGGCTTCGCAGGAGAGGGTCGGAAAGGACACCGTGACGGAGCAGGCAGCAGGGAGTCCCGACGGATCGCTCGCCGTCGTCGCCTCTGCCTCCGCCGAGGACCGTGCAGGGCTCCGGGACATGCTCGTCGCCGGAGGGTACGCCGTGCGGACCGTCGGCACCGCGGACGAACTGCTGGACGAGGTGCTCTCTTCCGAGCCTGACGTCCTCCTGGTGGACCTCGGGCTGGCACTGTCCTACTCGGGGTCGCTGGCCGGCGTCCTGGAGGAGCACCCGCACCTCTCCACCCTTCCGGCGCTGCTCATCCTGCCGGAGGGCGGCATGGAAGCCCTGCCCGCCGCGCTGACGCCCTTCGCGGGCGACTTCATCTTCCGCCCGGTCACGCCCGTGGAGCTGCTGCACCGCACGCACTCCGCCATCTCCCGTCGCCGCCGCATCCAGTCGCAACGGGCCTCGTCGGCACGCCTGCGGGAGGCGATGAGGCGCATCTCGGCGCAGATCAGGGCCACGAATGATCCGGCCGTCATGGTGGACCAGTTCCTTCCGGGCGTAGGGCAGGCACTCGAAGCCCACCACACCGTTCTGCAGGTCTTCGACGACGAACGCATCGCCGCACCCAGCAGGAGCTGGACCGATGGCTCGAAGGCCGGCCGGACTGCGCTCACGGTGCCGCAGCAGGGCGACCGCGATGCGGAGCTCGAGCTCGCGGCAACCCTGTGGGAGAACTCGACCAGTGCCGGGTTCTCCTCCGGGCCCGGCGCGGTTCCCTCGTCCGGCGATGCGCCGGTGCCCGGATGGCTGCGCCGGTGGCTGGGCGAGGACCAGGTCAGCCATGGCGTCGCGACGGCGCTGGGCGAGGGCGATCGGCCGTTCGGGCTGCTCTGGGTCGTCAGCGCGGGCACCCCGCTGCGGTGGACCGGGGTGGAGAGCGCGCTGACACAGCACGTGCTCGGGAACCTGGCCCACGGGCTCATCCAGGCGCAGCTCATCTCCCGCCAGCAGCAGGCCGTGCGCAAGCTGCAGTCGCTCAACCAGGCGAAGACGGACTTCGTCGGGAGCGTGAACCACGAGCTACGAACGCCGCTCGCATCGATCGCCGGCTACCTGGAGATGATCCTGGACGGCGTCGGCGGGGAGGTTCCTCCGCAGGCCGCCACGATGCTGCAGGCCGTCGAGCGCAACACCGCGAAGCTGAGCCGCCTGATCGAGGACATCTCGGCACTCTCGGCCCGACAGGTGGACTCCTCCGAGCACGGGCCCGTCGACGTCGTGCACCTGGTGTCCGTGCTGACCGGGCACCTGGTCCTGGACGCTGCCAACGGGGGGATCACGCTCGAGTGCACCCTGCCGGAGCACTCGGTGACGGTGTCCGGCGACCGCGAGGAGCTGTCGGCCGCCATCGCCATCGTGCTGTCGAACGCCCTGAAGTTCACGCCGACCGACGGTACGGTCTCGGTCGGGATG
>JASLAA010000263.1 GCA_030147325.1 Arthrobacter sp.
GCCGTACCTCAAGGAGAGCCACGGCCGGGTGATCACCATCGCCTCGACCCTCGGCATCAAGGCCGTCGGGGACGCGACGGCCTACTGCGCCTCGAAGTTCGGGGTCATGGGATTCTCGCAGGCCCTGGCAGCCGAGACCGCGGGCCAGATCGGGGTCACGACCATCATCCCGGGCGGCATGAAGACACGCTTCTTCGACGACCGTGACGAGCAGTACAAGCCGCAGGACGACTCCCGCCTGAACGACCCGGAGCGGGTCGCCGAGGCGATCCTGTTCGCGCTCTCACAGCCCAAGAGCTGCGAGATCCGCGAGATGGTCATCGCCCACGCAGAAGAAGGCTCGTGGCCCTGAGTTCGGCCACGTCCGCGTAGACGGCCTCGGGCTGGACGGTCGAGACGAACGAGTCATCATGCTCGCAGCGTTCCGCCGTCCAGCCCACCTGCGTCACGTCCACGCCGCACACGGGGCAGTGCGTCACCCAGGAGAAGTGCACGCGATGCAGGGTGCGGCCCATGGCGCCGGCATTGATGACGTTGCCGATCCAGTAGACGCCGACGGTAGGAGTCCCGACGGCCTGCGCGAGGTGGCGGGGGCCGCTGTCATTCCCGACCATGACGGCGCTGCGGTCCAGGACTCCCGCCAGCTCACCGAGGCTCAGCTGTCCGGCGAGTGACCGGATCCTCGCCGCAGGGTCCTCCGCCAGGGCGAGACGGACGATCTCCTCCGCCATCGGGACGTCCGACGAGTCACCCACCACCACCACCTCGCAGCCGTCCGCGGCAGCGCGCACCGCAACGTCCGCGAAGGACGAGGACGGCCATCTCCGGCGCGCGTCCGTCGCTCCGGGATGCAGCGTGATCACCGGGGCCTCTCCGGTGAGCTGCGCCGCCCGCTCGGTCTCCCACGACGTCACCTGCACCCGCGGTTCCAGGTCCACCGCTACTGCGCCGGCCAGCCCGACCACTTCCAGGGCCCGGAACACCTCGTGCTGGTAATACACGTAGGGGATGGTCCGCTCCAACGCGACGGCGTCCGGTGTCCGGGTGCCGACGGTGTGGCGGGCGCCGAGCCGCAGCAGGAACGGATTGGAGTTGCGCCCGCCGCCGTGCACCTGGACGGCCAGGTCGAAGGTCCCCTCGATCCCGGCGAAGAATCGGTCGACGGCGGCGGGATCGGCCTCGCCCGGACGGACGCCGGGGGAGCAGGGCAGCTCCAGGACCTCGGATACCGGTCCCGGCCTGCCGTCGAGCAGGGCGGCATGTCCTGGCATGCCCAGGAGGGTGATCTCGGCGCCGGGGTAGCGGGCCTTCAGCGCATCGATGGCCGGCATCGCGAACATGAGGTCGCCCAGTCCGCCGCCGCGCAGGACCGCGATCCGGCGGATGTCCTCGAAAGGAGCGAGCACCGGTCCGACGGATCGGGTGGCATCCTGGCGCCCGCCGAAGTCCGCCGTCGTTTCTCCCTGGCGCATGAAGTGCATCCCCGTTCCTGATCCGGGGTTCCCGGTGGAGAACCCCTGCTTCCACCCCTACACAGAGTGCCGTCGCTGTCCATGCTCTCCCGGTTGCTGCGGGAGCAGCCCGCGGTGTTCCCGCAACACTATGCTAAGCGTGCTGATGACCGCGTGGCTGCTGCGCAGAAATCGGCTCGCGACCTGTGTGAACGCGCGGGGACCTGGGTACGGGACCACTAGCCGTGCGGTGGGAACGAGCCCGCGGCGACACACGACTTCGAGGAGAGCAATGTCCATCGACTCCCAGGCCCAGACCCTGCTCGAGCTGCAGGACGACGCGTCCATCACCATCCACGACCCCCGCGACGGCAGCGAGGTGGGCACGCTCCCGTGTGCCGCCCGCGAGCAGGTCGCGCTCGCGATCTCCTTGGCCCGGGCCGTGCAGCCCGAATGGGCGGCGACGAGCCCCGCCGACCGGGGGGCCGCCCTGCGCCGGGCCGCCGCGGCGCTGCGGGCGGGAGCCCACGAGCTCGCCGAGCTGAACACGCGCGAGACGGGTAAACCACTCGAGGATGCCATCGGCGGCATCGAGGCGGGCATCTCCACGCTCGAGCAGTATGCCGAACTCGGCCCCGTGCACCGGGGGCTCAGCCTTCGGGGGGCCGTCACGGCCTCCGACTACACCGTCGCCGAGCCACGCGGGGTCGCGGTGCTCCTGACGCCCTGGAACGATCCCGTGGCCGTCGCCGCCGGCCTGATCGGTGCCGCGCTGGTGACGGGCAACGCCGTCATCCACAAGCCCAGCGAGCGCTGCCCGCACGTGGGTGAACTGCTCGGCCGGCTGCTGCAGCCTGCCTTCCCTGCCGGCGTCTTCACCACGCTGACCGGTGGTGCGGAGGTGGGCCAGCTGATCACGATGGAGACGGGTATCGACGTCTTCGCCCACGTCGGCTCGAGTGCCACCGGGGCGAGGATCGCGCGGGCGGCCTCCCTGACCGGTGCCCACGTGATCCGGGAGAACGGAGGCAATGATCCCCTGATCGTCGACGCCGACGTCGATCCTGCCTGGGCGGCGGGTCAGGCAGCCCTCGGGGCCTTCGCCAACGCCGGCCAGATCTGCACGTCAGTGGAGCGCATCTACGTCCACCGAGCCATCGCCGAACCCTTCCTCGCGGCGCTGGTCGGTGAGGCACGCTCCTGGAACGGGAGCGCAGGCTTTCCTCCGCTCGTCGATCGCCGCATGCGGGACGGTGTCGCCGGCCAGGTGGACGAAGCCCTCCGCCTGGGTGCGCAGTGCCTGGAGGGTGGGGTCGTGCCGGAGGGCCCCGGCGCACACTACCCGGCGACCGTCCTCACGGGCTGCACAGAAGCGATGGCCGTCATGACCGAGGAGACCTTCGGTCCCGTTGCCCCGGTCACCGTCGTCGACAGTTTCGACGAGGGCCTGCGTCTCGCCGCCCGCGGGCCGTACGGCCTCGCCGCATCGGTCCTGACCGGCAGCATCACCCACGCGCAGCAGGCCATCGCGGGTCTCGCGGTCGGCACGGTCAAGGTCAACGCGGTGTTCGGCGGAGCGCCCGGGGGATCGGCCCAGCCCCGGGGTATCAGCGGTGCCGGCTTCGGATACGGTCCCGAACTGCTCGACGAGTTCGCCCTCGTGAAGGTCGTACACATCAGTTCGCCGCAGGAGGGTGCCTGATGGCCGCCGCCGTCCCGGGCCGTTCCGGCGCTCCGGCGCCCGAGGGCAGCGAGGCCGGCGATCTCTCCGACGTCCGGGGCCTCGCCGCCTGGGTGCCGGCTGCCATCGCCGATCGCGCCCCCCTCGTCACCGTCGTGGGCGATGCGATGCTGGACGGCTGGTGGAGCGGGACCATCGAGCGCTTCTGCAGGGAGGCTCCTGCACCCGTCGTCGACATCCGGCGCCGGGACTACGCCGCCGGTGGTGCGGCGAACACCGCGATGAACCTCGCGGCCCTCGGAGCCAGGGTCCGGATGTGCGGCCTGATCGGGACCGACGACGCCGGGCGGCGGCTCCGCAGCATCCTTGCCGAGGCGGGCGTGGACACCGCGGGCCTCGTGCAGGACGAGCGGGTCGTCACGACGACGAAGTACCGGATCCTCGGTGGTGACCAGGTGATGCTCCGGCTCGACGACACGCACGACGGTCTCCCCGCTTCCGCGATCACGGAGCTCGCCGCCCGCGTTCCCGTAGCCGTGGCGGACGCGGATGCCGTCGTCGTCTGCGACTACGGATCGGGGGCGCTCGGCGGGGAGGTCCTCGACGCGCTCCGGAACGCGTCGGACGAGCAGCCCGGGATGCTCGTCGTGGTGGACGCACATGACACGGCGGCGTGGTCGGCACTCGAGCCGGACATCGTCACGCCGAACGCGCAGGAAGCCGCGCAGGTCCTCGGGATCAGGCTCGACCCCCGCTCCGACCGGGCCGCCGCTGTGTCCGCACGGCGTAACGGGCTGCTGGGCGGAACGAAGGCATCGGCCGTCGTCGTGACCCTCGACCGGGACGGCACCGTCCTGCTCGGGCAGGACGGGGAGGAGCACCGTACCTGGGCCACACCGGCCACCGAGAAGCAGGCCTCGGGCGCCGGGGACACCTTCGTCGCGAGTCTCAAGGCAGCGCGGTCAGCCGGCCTTCCCCTCACCACGAGCCTCGACCTCGCGCAGGCCGCCGCGGACGTCGTCGTCCACCGGCCGGGCACCTCCGTCTGCACGACGGCGGACCTCGCGAGCCACCTGCAGCAGT